>JBNGEB010000090.1:0-8404 GCA_049975585.1 Anaerolineae bacterium | reverse complement strand
CTCCCGTTCACCAAGTAGCGGAACTGATACGTCTTGCCCTCTTCGAGCTGCAAGGAGATCTCCCACTCGCCGTCCCTCGTGCGTCGGAGAGGGTGCGATGTTCGGCTCCAATCGTTGAAATCGCCAACCAGGTGCACCGATTCGGCCCAGATGGTCGACGGCAGCCGAAAGGTTACGCGCACCTTGGTCCCTTGCTTCTCTCTTAGGATCATCGTTGTATCTTCGTCTGTCTATCGACCGGTCGTCCAGCAATGCGGACGAACGCGGGTAAAGCCATCTCTCACTTTCCAAAACATTATACGCGAGAGGGGAGCGCGACGCCACTGATAGCCTCGTGTATCCGCGGACTCTGATTTGACGGTCCCAATGACCTCATGTAAAATGGCAGCATCGGCATAAGAGGAGGAGGTCTCATGCCATTCGGCAAAGTGGGCGTCTGGGAGCTGCTGATCATTCTGCTGATTGTGGTTGCTGTCTTTGGCGCGGGCAAGATAGCGAGCCTGGGCGGAGCTCTGGGCAAGGGCGTGAGCGATTTCCGCAAGGCTATGGGCAGCAATGAGGAAGAGACCGAGGACGATTCGGAGGTCGAGGCCAAGGGGGCTGAGGAGACCAAGGCCCAAGCGTCCGAGACTAAGGAAGAGTCTGGCAGCGATGACGCGTTCTAGCGTCCGGACTGGAGGGTGTTGAGCCGTGCAGAGCCTGGGCCCGATGGAGTTGGTGATCATCCTGCTGATCGCGGTGGCGATCTTTGGCACGGGCAAGCTAGCGGATTTGGGTGGCTCTCTGGGCAAGGGCATCAAGGAGTTCAGAGAGGCCACCAAAGAGATTGACGAGGCCTCCAAGGATGTCAAGGAGGTCATTGACGAGGTGTCCGAGGAAGCCGACTAGGTTCCTTTGGGACAGAAGAGAGGCTTCTGCTGTGTCGAGCGCTGCCCGGCGGTGCGACCTTTGAGGGTTGCCGCCGGGCTTTTTGGCTGGTGCATGGCTGACCAAGCGTAAAAGGGGGCTCCATCGTGTTTGTGTTGTCAGGATTCGCGGACGAAATCTCGCCCGAGCTGGATGAACAGCTCGACGTCCTTACGTCGCTGGATATCAAGTATCTCGAGCTGCGGGGAGTATGGGGTCAGAACGTGCTCGCGTTAGCCGATGCCCAGGTGGCGCAGATCAAGCAGGCGCTAGAGGATCGCGATATGGGCGTGTCGGCCATCGGTTCGCCTATCGGCAAGATCGGCATCGAGGAGCCGATGGAGCCCCACTTGGAAAAGTTTCGGCGCGCCCTCGACCTGGCTGAGGCGTTCGAGACCCCGTACATCCGTGTGTTCTCGTTCTATGTACCGGAAGGGCAGGCGGATGCGTATCGCGATGAGGTTATGCGTCGGCTTGCGGCATTGCTGGAGGAGGCCGACGGCCGACCCGTCACCTTGCTGCACGAGAACGAGAGCCGCATCTATGGCGACATCCCGCGCCGGTGCCTCGATATCCTGGAGACACTGGATTCGCCACAGTTGCAGATGACGTTTGACCCCGCCAACTTTGTGATGAACGACGTGCGTCCGTACGACGATGCCTTTGAGATGCTTGCTGACCGTATTGCGTACCTGCATATCAAGGATGGCATCATGGCAGAGAAGCGTGTCGTGCCCGCTGGTGAGGGCGACGGCCAAGTGAAGCAGATCCTTCAGGCCCTTCACGACCGAGGGTTCGACGGATTTGCATCGCTAGAGCCGCACTTGGCGCATGCCGGTGCTTTTGCGGGATTCTCTGGCCCCGACTTGTTCGGGGTGGCGGCCAAGGCCTTGCGCAACCTGCTCGAGGAAGTGGAAGGATAGCAAGTCGGCATAGCATAGGGAGGGAGCGTGGGCGGATCAACCATCGTCAAGGGAGTGGTTCCAGTAGCCGGAATGGGCACGCGCTTGCTGCCCGCCACCAAGTCACAACCCAAGGAGATGCTGCCAGTTGGCAGGCGGCCGGTGGTCCAGTACGTGGTGGAAGAGCTGCAAGCCGCGGGCCTGAGCCAGGTGCTGTTTGTGACCGGCCGCAAAAAGACCGCTATTGAGGATCACTTTGACGCCGATCCTGAGCTGGTTCGGACGCTCTCCACGGGCGGTGGGTACGCGCTGCTGGAGGAGCTGGCATTCACCGAGACGGACACACGCTTCTTTTACACGCGGCAGAGCACGCCACGGGGTCTCGGCGATGCCGTCAACCACGCCCGCGAGTTCGCCGGCGAGGATCACTTTGTCGTCGCGCTGGGCGACTCGATCATTCGCGATCATGATGGGTCAGGATACCTCACGGGTCTTATGAAGGCGCACCTTGCCAGTGACGCGGCCTGCACGGTCGCTGTGGAAGAGGTGGCGCGCGAGGAAGTGTACCGCTACGGCGTGGTCAAGCCGGCGGGCGAGATCACAACAGGAGGCGCCTTTGACGTGGCGGATCTCGTGGAAAAGCCGCGCATCGAGGCTTCGCCCAGCAACCTAGCCATCGCGGCGCGCTATGTCTTCAGCCCGGCTATCTTTGAGGCCCTGGAACGAACGGCTCCCGATCGCAACGGGGAGCTGCAGTTGACGGACGCGATCAAGCTCTTGCTCCAGTTGGGCCATCGCGTCATCGCGGTGCCACTCCGCGAGGGCGAGCGCCGGTACGACATTGGCAACTTTGAGAGCTATTTCCGGGCGTTCATCGATTTTGCCCTGGCCGACGAAAAGTATGGCTATATGGTGCGGCAGTATCTCAAGCGCAAGGCTAGGGAGTTCTGAGTGGCCAAGGCTGTGCAGTGCTCGGCGCCAGGCCGCTGCGGCATCATCGGCAACCCCACCGACATGTACGGCGGCACGGTCATCTCTTGCTCGATTCCGTATCGCGCGCATGCGCTCGTGGAGCCATCGGACAAGCTGGAGATCGCCGTGGCTGGCCAAGAGCTGGTCGTTCGTGATGTCGATGACCTGGCGCTGAATGGCGACTATTTCGACGTCACCCGCGCTGTGTTGGACTATCTGCGGGATGCCGACCTTCGGTGTCGCATCTCCTACTGGACCGACATCCCCGTCAAGGCGGGCGTTGCTGGCTCTACCGCCCTTACCGTGGCCATCCTGTATGCGCTGTTGCGCTTCAAAGGGATGCTGCGGCATCGCTATCAGGTGGCAGAGCTGGCTCGTCACATCGAGCTGAATCATCTGCGCGTCGTATGTGGTTACCAGGATGCCTACATGTGCACCTTTGGCGGCCTTAACTATCTCGACTTTCGCGGCAAAGAGTTCTACCGGTCTGCCAGCGAGGAGCTGTTTGGAACGGTGGAGCCTCTGCAGGACTATGTGGACGAATTGCCCTTTATCTTGGCGCACACGGGCGTGGCCCACTCGTCGGATGCTGTGCACAAGCCTTTGCGGGAACGCTGGCTAGAAGGAGATCCAGAGGTCCGGCGCGGCTATGAGGAGATCGGACGGTTGGCGCGAGAGGGCAAACGCGCCCTGCTGGCCAAGGACTGGTCGAGGCTTGGGACGTTGATGAACCAGAACCACGCCATCCAGCGCGACTTGGGCGGTTCGGGTGAGGCCAACGAGCGCTTGATCCGGGTGGCGCTCGATGCCGGGGCTTTGGGTGCCAAGCTGGCGGGAGCCGGCGACGGGGGAACGATCATTGCGCTGGCTCCCGAGCCCGAGCGTGTGGGGGCGGCGCTAGAAGAGGCTGGCTCCGAGCTGGTTTTCTCGCCAGTTGTCGCGCCGGGGGTACGTCTAGAGGAGGTAGCGCCACCGCTGTCAGGTAACTAGCGTCGCTTCGGGAGCAAGGTTGCGGTGTGGGGCCATAGGCGCCAGCTTGACAGACGTGCCTGGACACCGCTATAATCTCTCGACGTCTTGCTTTGCATGAAACATGTACCCGGGAGGGGATAGTCATATGGTCAAGCGAACGTGGCAACCGAAGAAGCGCCGGCGTCTCCGTGTGCACGGCTTTCGGAAGCGTATGTCGACCAAGGGTGGCCGGAAGGTGCTCAAGTCGCGTCGCGCCAAGGGGCGTAAGGAACTGACAGTTTCGCGCAAGAGCAAGGGTAACTTGCGCTAGTGCTGTAAGGTGTTGCCTAGGCAGTGTCGATTGGTTCATGCCAAGGATTTCCGGCGCGTATACAGTCAGGGACGATCGGTAGCGAACGCGCTGCTAGTCCTCCGTTACCATCCAAATCAGCTTGACCACAGCCGCTTTGGCTTTGCTGTCGGCCGACGGGTAGGCAAAGCCATAGTGCGCAATCGGGTCCGGCGCCGCATGCGTGAGGCAGTACGTGCTGTACTGGATCTGACGCATGGGGGTTGGGATGTGGTGCTCATCGCCCGAAGCGAGTGCGCCCAGGTCGGGTATGATGCCATTGCCTCGGCGACAATCCGGCTCTTTCATAGAGCAGGCCTTTTTGCCGGAGCGGGCACATCGGAGGACGTGGCAGACGGTGTCTCTTCCACAGCGGATCATACTGGGCCTTCTAGCGTTCTATAGGCGGGTTATCTCCCCGGCCCTACCGCCTTCTTGCCGTTACACCCCAACCTGTTCCGAGTACACATACGAAGCGGTGGCCCGTTATGGAGCTATCCGAGGCCTGTGGCTGGGGCTGTGCCGTGTCTCCAGATGCCACCCGTTTCATCCGGGCGGCTATGATCCGGTCCCGGACGACGCGTTCTCGCACCGTCACCGCGGGGGTGACTGTGCCAACCATAGCACGTGAGGAGGTTCGGTTGCATGCACTCATGAGACGGTGGCTGGTGCCGGTCACCGTGGTGTTGCTGCTAGTTGCCCTGTCTGGATGTGCGCCGGGGGGCGTGACGGACCCGGGTTGGACGGTCGTGGCGGCGACTCAAGATCGCGTGTACACGGTGTTGCCCACTGGACTCGTGGCCGCCTTGGACGCCGAGACGGGCGATGTGATCTGGCAGTATCCGCCTCCTAGCGAGCAGAGTGGCCTGGGGCAGCTCTTCTCCGGTGGCTCTGAGGATCAGGCGATGCCTCTCAAGGCGGTCTATGGTATCCCGACGCTGGTGGATGACCTGGTGGTCGTCGGGACCTATGCCGGTAAGGTGTACGCCTTTGAGGCCGACACGGGGTTACGACGGTGGGAGATCCAGGTTTCGGACGATGCCATTATCGGCGGGGTGACCGCCTATGAGGGCGTTCTCTACTTTGGCAGCGCCGATAATAGTGTGATGGCCATTGATCTCCTGACGGGCGAACCGGTTTGGCCAACCCCCGTGGAGACGGGCAATCGCGTTTGGGGGCGCCCGGCCGTTGACGAGGAGCATATCTATGTAGGCTCCATGGATCACGCCGTCTATGGGTTTGATCGTCAGACCGGGACGGTGGTCTGGCACACGGATATCGGCGGGGCGATTCCCGGAGATGTCAGCTTGGCTGATGAGGTGGTGATCGTCGGATGTCTGAACAAGCAGATCCATGCACTGGATGCCGAGACGGGAACGGAGCTCTGGGCCTCGCCGGCGGGGGCTTGGGTCTGGGGCGAGGCGTTGGTGACTGACGGCGTCGCCTATGTGGGCGATCTGGATGGTCGCCTGCATGCGGTGTCTCTGGACGACGGCATGCCTGTTTGGGATCGGGAAGTACTGCTCGACGGTACCGTGCGGGCAGGGCCAGAGCTTTACGACGGCTCGCTAGTTGTGGGTACGGAAGCTGGCACCTTATACCTGGTGGATCGGGCGTCTGGCCAGGCTGAGGTTCTGTATGAGCGAGAGGGCGCTATCCTCTCGAGCCCCGCTGTGGTCGGCGATCGCATCTATGTGGGCACGAATGCCGGAGAAGTGATCGCGCTAGAGATGACCGAGCGGGGTCCTTGGGAGCTGTGGGTTTACCCACCGCCGAAAGAGTAGAGGAGGAAACGCCCGGTGACACAAGCTGCCAAACGGCCCAACGTCGATCCCGCCCAGGTGCGCAAGTCGCTGATCACCTGGGGTGTGATCATCGCCGCTGTGATTGCGGTCATTCAGATAGGGTGGAGCAACATCTGGCGCGAGGCCTTTATTCGGCCGTTCCTGAACGCGCTGCTCTTTCTCTATGCTTACCTTGGAGAGAGCTTTGTCGTGGCCATTGCCGCGTTCACGCTGCTGCTTCGTCTCCTCACGATGCCGCTGCAGGTCAAACAGATCCTGGTGACGCGTCGGATGAGCGAGCTGCAGCCCAAGCTGCAAGAGATCCAGAAAAAGTATGGCGGCGACAAGCAGCGCTTGGCGGCGGAACAGCAAAAGCTCTACCAAGAGGCCGGCGTGAACCCGTTGGGGGGGTGCCTGCCCACCCTGGTTCAGCTCCCCATCTGGTTCGCCCTGTACTCATCTATCCAGACGCTGCTGGCGGATACCCCGGTCGAGCTCATGGCTTTGGGACAGCGGGCATACGGCTCCTTTGCGCGGCTCACCGAGATCGTGCCGCTGCAGAGCCGTTTCCTGTGGCTGAACCTGGCTCGCCCAGACCAGTCCGACTTTCCGTATCTGTTGCCCATTCTCGTGGGCGGAACGATGTGGCTCCAGCAAAAGCTGATGACGCAGCCCTCTTCTGATCCGCAACAGGCGCAGATGAACCAGACCATGCAGATCATGATGCCCGTCATGTTCGGGTTCTTTACGCTACAGTTCTCGTCAGGGCTGGCCATCTACTTTATCATCTCGAACTCTATTGGCATTTTCATGCAACTGCTGATCAACCGGCTGTGGGGCACACCAGGGCCCGAGGTGGCCAAGGCTTAGGGACAGGGGCGAAGAAGCATGACCGAACAGGACAACGTTCGCGAGTTCACGGGCAAGACCGTTCAGGAGGCCGTGGAGGCCGCCGCGGCTGCGCTGGGGATCGATGAGGGCGCGGTGGACTATGAGGTGGTACGCACGCCCGAGAGATCGCTCTTTGGGTTGGTGCGGACGGGCGAGGCTACCATTCGCGTGACGATTCCAGAAGAGGAACCGGGAGAGGCAGAGAGTGCCCCCAGGTCCCAAGGGGCCGAGGCCCAAGCGGAGCAAGTGGCTGAGCCCTCGATTGAGGAGATCGAGGTTGAGAAGCCGGCGGAAGAGCCAAAGCCCGCGCCGCGCGATCCGCGACTCAAGCACAATCCCCCGGGCTTGCAGGATGCCGCCGAGGAGGTCATCACGACGCTCCTGGACTATCTTGGGGTCTTGGCCGCTGTGGAGGTAGTGGACCCAGGCGGCAGGATCGATCCCGAGACGGGCGAGGCGGTTCCTCTGCAGCTCAACGTGGTCGGCGATGACTTGGGCATTCTCATCGGGCGGCGCGGCGAGACGCTACGGGACTTTCAGTTCATCTCGCGCCTGATCATCAGCCGCAATATTGGGGTGTGGCCGAACATGATCTTGGATGTCGAGGGCTACAAGGAGCGGCGGGTGGAGACGCTCCAAGCGCTCGCCAGGCGTATGGCCGATCAGGTCCGGGAGACGGGACGTCCGCTCTCGCTGGAACCTATGCCGCCGAATGAGCGCCGTGCCGTTCACATGGCGCTCCGCGACGATCCCGACGTGTACACGGAGAGCTGCGGCGAGGAACCTCGTCGCAAAGTAAGGATCTACCCCAAAGACTAGCGAGGGTACCTTGGCAGAAGCGCCCGAGTACGTGGTGATCGGGCACGTGACGCGTGACCTGGACGAACACGGTGGGTGGCGCGAGGGCGGCACGGCTACCTACGCGGCGCTCACGGCTGCACGACTGGGATTGCGCGTGGGCGTGCTAACGGCAGCCAAGCCTGGTAGAATTAGCTTGGAGGACGAGGCCAGGATCGAGCTTGTGCGCCGTCCGAGCGCTACGGCGACGACCTTTGAGAACGTCTATCTGGATGGTCGGAGGGAGCAGTATATACGGGCGGTGGCCGAAAGCCTGACGCCAGCGCAACTGCCCACTGCTTGGGGACGGACGCGTATCGCGCATCTTGGGCCCATCGCGCAGGAAGTGGCTTTTGATTTTTTGTACGCCTTTCCTGGCGCGCTCTTGGGGGTGACTCCCCAAGGTTGGCTGCGAGCTTGGGATGACGTGGGTCGCGTGTACCCTGTGGCATGTTCGCAAGAGGACGCTGTCCTCCGGCGGGCTGATGTGATCGTCCTGAGCCTGGAGGATCTGGGCAACGATCGCAGGTGGCTGGCCCGGCTAGCCAGCCGGGCGTCCCTCCTGGTTGAGACGCGTGGTGCGGACGGTGCCGTGGTATTTCTAGGCGGGGTAGGGACGCACGTGCCGGCCTTTTGGGCGGCCGAGCAGGATCCGACAGGCGCAGGCGATGTCTTTGCAGCGGCGTTCCTGGCCCGCTTTTCGGAGACGCGCGATCCGCTGGATGCCGCTCGCTTTGCCAATGCGGTAGCCTCGTTTGTGGTGGAGGCGCCAGGCGCAGCGAATCTGCCATCCATGCAGGGCGCTCGTGAAC
>JBNGEB010000089.1:7975-8452 GCA_049975585.1 Anaerolineae bacterium | reverse complement strand
GTCAGCTCAAGGAGCTGGGTCCGATCATGAATCGCCTGCGGTCGGTGGATGTGCGGTTCAGCGGCGACGGCCCGGTGCCGGGGCTGCCGGCCTTGCCAGGGGAGATCGTCCAGTCAGCCGCGTGCGCTGAGCCGCTCATGATCGGCTGCTTTGTGGACGATAAGGGCACCGACTATACGCTTGTGGTCAACACGAGTTTGGAGCGCTCCGCCAAGTTCCGCCTGGGGCTGGCGCCCGGGCGCGGGGTGGAGGCGCGGTTCAGTACTGCAACGGGGACCTTTGCGGCGATGGAAGCTGAAGAGGAGCGCTGGTTGACGGCGGGCGAGGGCGTCTTGCTGCGCTTGCAGTAGAGACTATCGCGCTGTCCGTTGTGGGCACAGTCGCTTGTGAGGGGACGAGGATTCGCTCATCTAGGAGGACATATGGCCACGTTTGATGACCCGACGTTCTACCCGATCTTTCCCTGGGATCCCCAAC
>JBNGEB010000089.1:0-7965 GCA_049975585.1 Anaerolineae bacterium | reverse complement strand
TGGGATGGCACCACCGAACATGCGCAGGGTCTGGAGTCCATCGCCGCTTGCAACTTTTCCGTTGGCGGATTCGTCGAGCCAAGGGATGTTTCGGCTTGTGAGGCTGCGGGGATGTCGGCGCTGCTCTACGATCCCGGGTTCTGCGGGGGAGCCCAGCCCGACTGGGCCACTCTCTCCCAAGACCAAACGGACGACGTGGTTCGGGGCTGGATGGCCCACGGCGGCGATAGTCCTTCGGTCTATGGGTTCTACATCTATGACGAGCCGGGCGCCAACGACTTTCCCGGGTTGGCGAGAGCAGTGGACGCGGTGCGACGGCTCGCCCCTGGCAAGCTGGCGTACGTCAACCTGTTCCCGAACTATGCCACCATGGGCGGTGAGGACTCGCAGCTTCAGACCGCCACCTTTTAGGAGTACGTGGAGCGCTTTGTGCGCGAGGTGCGTCCCCAAATGATCTCGTGGGATCACTATATGCCGCAGTACTCGGACGACATGCGCGACCTGGCCAAGGCGACGCTCTACTATGCCAACCTCGTGCAGGTTCGGGAGATAGCGCAGCGGCACGGCCTGCCGTACTGGCATATCGTCTCGTCCAGTCGCATTCGCAAGGGTGCAGCCGTGCCCACACCCGCTAGCCTGGCCTTCAAGGCATGGACGTCCTTGGCCGCTGGATGCAGCAGCGTGGCATGGTTCTGCTACTATGACCATGGCATGCGCTGGTCGCCGGTGGATGATCTAGAGCGCAGGAACCTCACGTGGTACTGGCTGGCGGAGGTCAATCGGCAGCTAGCCCTGGCTGGGCCCATCCTGAAGGAAATGCGTTCGACGGGACTCTACCTGACGATGGAAGGGCTCACGGAGCCGATGCCTACTCCGCCTGAGTCGCTAGCCTCGGCGATAACCTCTGCACAGCCACTGATGCTAGGCACATTCAAGGACGGTGACGGCGTCTGCCATGCCGTTGTCGTCAACCTGAGCTTGGAACGCACGGCCGTGGTGAATCTGGACTATCCCGTGACCGTCCAGGAGCTATCGCTTGCGGGCGATGGCTGGCTGGCTCGCGACTCGGACGAGCCGCTGTACCTGCCGCCGGGTCAGGGTGCCGTCTTGCGAGTGAACGCTCGCTGCTAGGCTCTAGGGGCCAAGCTCTCAGCCAAAGTAGCAAGGTCAGAGTACTGCACGACAGCGTCTGGGTGCTCGCGGCGCACGAGGATGCCCCGAATGCCCAGACGCTCGGGTCCGGCCACGTCCGCCTCATAGTTATCCCCGGCCATCCACGTCTCATCGGGGGACGCCACCCCCTCGATCGCAGCGCGATAGATGGCTGGGTTGGGCTTTTCCCATCCCACTAGGGCCGAGGAGACGACCCTCTTCACACAGTCGGCCAGGCCCAAGGACTGCACGAGTTGAGGCAACTCGGGCACGTGATTCGAGCAGATCACGTGAACCCAGCCGGCATGCTTGAGCGCGTGCAAAGCGGGGATTGTGTCGCCATACACGTGCCAGCGTTCTATGTCTAGGTAGGCTGTGCGGAATTTGGCGGCGAGCGAGTCGGCAAGCCTGTCTTGGAGGCCGCAGGAGCGGCAGACATCCGCGATGCCCATAGACATACGGGTCCACCAGGCATCTGCCTCGCGAAAACGTCGATGGTCCGCCTCGGGGCGATCCCAGGGAAAAGCCCCGGCCAAATGAGGACGGACATCGTTGGGATCCAGCGAGAATCCCTCGGCGGCAGCAAGCTCGGCCATGGTGGCGCTCCAGCCGACATCGCGGTAGGCCAGTGTCCGGTCGAAATCCCATAGCATCACGCGCGGCATATGGTTGCGATCCTCCTCTCGATGCGGTCGTCTGCTCCATGCTCTGGCAGTCTGCTTGATCTCGCTGCGACGCATTATCCAAGATAGGAGACTACGGAGCAACTCGTATCCGTCAAGGAATTCCGACGCGAGATTTACGTTAGCCAAAGGCACCATTGCCGCAGAAACCGCCATGATAGGGTGGGATAGGCAAGTCTCGCTCTGGCAGGCGTATCGCGGGAGATGGCGTGTGACCGTTTCGATGCGCAAGGCGGAAGGTCAGGATAGCCGCGACGTGGGGCGGCCGTTTGGGTCTGCGGACAGGGCCGACATCCACCATACCGACACGGCGGCCTACAGACAGTTCGTTCGTCACCTAAGCATGCCCTGTATGGAGCTTCGGGGGGCGAGTGATGGAGAGTTTCGGGACGTTGGTGCGATGGAGGTCGTCTGGTGTAACCAGGCCATGGCCGTCTATGCGGGTGCCCTGTCGCCTGAGGACCTCGCAGGGCGTACGGTCAGCCAAGTGGCCCCACTCCTTCTGCCCGACCTCAGGATGGCGCACGAGCAAGGACTCTGGCGCACCGATGACTCTGGCCGAGTTGGGCTTCTTGGCGATGGCAGCGAGCAGGGCGTGGTAATGTTCGGCGTTGGTGACCCGTCGGTGGTGGATGGCTGCAGGGTCGGCGTTACTTCAGTCAGGAGTCGATGCGCAGCGCCATGCATGGCGCGCTGTTGATACCCGAGGAGCAGTTGCGCATCACCGCGCCGCTGCACTTGGATCCTATCCGCTAGACGTTGAGCATCAGCCATGCTCTGCAAGGGAGGCCTTCCTTTTACACCATTTGACGAGATACATACTGAGGAGACGGCATGAGCGCAGACAAAGCCATGACGGCAGAGAGGTCCCGAATGCTGAGGGTGTTGGTTACAGAGGATGACTATCTCGTCCACGAGATGGTGGCTGGACAGCTCAGGCAGGATGGATATGCGTGGTGGGGGGAGCTTCAGATGGCGCCGAGGCCGTGCAGATGACACGTGACTTGGATCCTGACGTGGTCTTGATGGACCTGCGCATGCCCGGTATGGACGGTCTGGAGGCGGCCCAGCACATCGCGCGGACTTGCCCGACGCCCGTGATTGTGCTCACTGCCTATGATGCGCCCGAGCTCGTGGAGCAAGCTGCCCAGGTAGGCGTGGATGCCTATCTCGTCAAACCACCGAAGCCGCGCGAGCTGACACGCACGATCACCGTGGCGCGGGCGCGATTTGAGGCGCTAAGGCAGGCGAACCAGGCGCGCGAGGACAGTGAACGTCTATCCGAGGAGCAGGCGGCTCTCGTGGCGGAGCTGCGCGAGACCCTCGAGCGTCACAGCGCACTATCAGGCCTGATCCCCATCTGTGCGGCCTGCAAGCGCGTGCGTACCGTTGCCGGTGAATGGGAGACGATCGAGCAGTACGTGCGAGAGCACAGCGAAGCGGACTTTACGCATAGCCTGTGCCCATCGTGCATCCACGAGCTATACGGCGATGTCGGCGGTTCCGAGTAGCGCTGTCCGCTTCGCTTTGGTGTTTGCTGCTACTTCTACTTCCAGGCTGTCGGCAGCAGCGTTTCGTGGGACGTGGGCTGCGGGAAGAACTGCGGCCTACGGAAGGCCTCGGCGTACTCGCAGCCGGCCTGGTAGCCCCGGAACCTCGACTGAATGGCCGCATGGTCGGCCAGCCCCGTTCCGTACTGTGCCTGTAGCCACGTCTCTTGGCTCTCGTGGCAGGCCAGCATCCGTACCTTCTTGGGCCAGACGTCCGAGATATCTACCCAGTACTCGGGCTGGAAATTGATGCCGGCCGGCGTGTCCATGAACCAGATCTCTGGGATGCGCTCGCATGGTGGCGTGCCTGTCACAATGTTGGGCACGGTTCCCATCACGTGCACATCCCACACCAGCTGCCCTGTGGTCGTGTGATCCGGATGGTAGTCATGGTCCTTGTCCGGGGCGAGGATGATATCTGGACGGAACTGCCGGATGACGTCGATGACGTGCAGGCGGACCTCGGGTGTGTTAAAGAGAAACTCGTCCGGATAGCCCAGCCAGAAGAACTCGGCGCCAATCACATCGGCCGCCTCTTTGGCTTCCCCCTTGCGAATGGCCGCGATCTCCTCTTTCGGCAAGGTAGGTGACCCTACCTCTCCATTGGTCATGACGGCGATGGCCACGTCGTGACCCATCGCTGCATATCTGGCCAGCGTGCCCGAGCAGTTGGACTCGACATCGTCTGGGTGTGCGCCGAATGCCATTACTCGCATCGTGTGCCTCCTCTGTTACTTACTTGCTCACACTGTACGTTCCTGTGTTGAGGGAAGGGACGCTCCATACGCTGTCCCGTCGCCCTCGGCTAGCGCGTGCGGCAGAACCTGCGCATAGGCTACGCCGGGAGTCAGTTCGCCCTTTTCGACAAAGCCCTCCGGGCGATCCGCCAACGCACTGACCAGCCTTTCGCGCCATTGTGCTAGGCGATCGCGCTGCCGCGTGTCGGATGCTAGGTCGTGTCGCTCAAGGGGATCGGACGTCAGATCGAAGAGCTGCTCGCGCCCGTCTCTGACCCACCAGATATACTTGGTTTTGGCGTCGGTGAGCGAGTGGTGTAGCGGTGCGTGCTCGATGTGGAGATATGGACGCCAGTCGACCGACTCGCCTCTTAGCAACGGGACGAGGCTGCGGCCCTCAACCGTTGGCGGAATGGGGACATCTGCCAGCTCCAGGAGGGTGGGCATCACGTCCTCCAGAGAGACCGGCGCATCGATGACGGCGTTATGCTGCAGGCCATAGCGATCCGGGGCTCGGATAAGCAGCGGAACTCTCGCGGAAGGCTCATACGGTACCGACTTGCGCCAGAGGTAGTGGTCCCCCAGCATCTCACCATGGTCGGCGCAGAATAGTACGATGGTGTTGTGCCCCGTCTGCACATCTACGCCATGGATGGGGTTGAGTAGGCGACGCAGTTGATCGTCAACATGGTTGATGAGGCCATAGTAGGCTGCGCGAGCGGAACGGAGGGCCTCTCCTTCCAACGAGATGCGTGAAGGCGCCACCTTGTCATTACCTCCCAAGTCATAGCCATCCGGTGAAGCCCAGTCACCTAGGACGCGGGGCGGCAGGTCTTGGCGGAGATACCGCTCCATGTAAAAGGCGGGCGGGTTCAGGGGTGGATGAGGCGCGATGAACGACACCGTGAGGAAGAACGGGCAAGACGGGTCTCGCCGCCGAAAGAAATCCAGTGCCCGCTCTACGGTCCAGTTTGTGGGATGGAGATGCTCGTCTAGATGCCAGGGGCGCGCGGTCCAGTCGTTGTGCATGATGCCGCCCCCAAAGACGCCCCCGGCCTCCGGGGCACGCTCGGCCAGCCACCGATCGTAATCTTGAGGGTACAGCGTCATCTCATCATAGCCGAGACGACGGCGCGGAGGATGCTGATGCATGTTTCGGCCGACGAGTCTGGTCTGGTAGCCATGCTCGCGGAGGACGCCAGGCAGCGTTGGTGGCACTTCCCACGGCACTCCGTCGCGATAGCCGACCATGCCGTGTGTGCGCGGGTATTGTCCAGAGAGCAGGCTCCTTCTGGCAGCAATGCAAGTGGGACACGTGCTATAGCAGTGGCTAAAGCGCACACCTGCCTCGGCGATGGTGTCCATGTTGGGCGTTAGGAGCACCGGATGCTGAGCGCAACTCAATGCGTCGCCGCGCTGCTGATCCGTCATGATGAGCAAGATATTGGGGCGTGCATCACTCGCCACGGGTAGCCTCCCTCTCTGTGCGTCTCAGCCGAGTATAGCCGTCCTTCCACGCGACTCAAGCGCCGACGGTTGACGCGTACGAAAACCGGCGCTAGGCTGACCTACGGTCGCCTAGCAAAGTGGGGAAGCCCATGTTCTACCAACGGTTCGTCTCGGATGGTTTGGCGCACTACTCGTACCTCGTCGGCGACGGCGGGCGGGGAGTTGTCATCGATCCGCATCGAAGTGTGGATGTCTATCTCGCCGCTGCAGCCAAGGCGGGACTGGAGATCGTCGCCGTCCTGGAGACGCATCGTCACGAGGATTTCGTGGTGGGCTCGACAGCGCTTGCGCAAGCGACCGGAGCCCCCATTTGGCATGCTGATGCTCATCTGGACTATGCGTATGGCCAAGCCGTGCGCGATGGCCAGACGTGGCAACTTGGCCCGCTGAAGCTGGAAGCCATGCATACCCCTGGGCACACGTTGGGCAGTATGAGCTACGTGCTACGCGCTGAGGGTGACGCGCCTTGGATGGCCTTCACGGGCGATCTGCTCTTTGCGGGCGATGTCGGGCGAACCGATTTCTATGGCGAGGAGCGACTGCAAGAGACGACGGGCTTCTTGTATGACAGTCTCCACCGACGCGTGTTGCCGCTTGGTGACGGCGTCCTGCTCTGTCCGGCACATGGGGCCGGATCCGCCTGTGGGGCGTCACTAGCGGATCGTGAGCTGACCACGCTGGGGCTGGAGCGGGCGCTCAATCCACAGCTGCAGCTTCCATCTCGCGAGGCATTCATCTCCGAGGTTGCCCGCATGTTGCCCTTTCCACCCTACTTTCACGGGGTCGAGGAGCGCAACTTGCGCTCCGCAAAGGCGTGTCCTAGCGCTGTTCCGACGCTTGCGATGGAAGAGGTCGAAGCTAGCCGAGCGCGGATTGTGGACCTACGCGGAGAACTGGCCTTTGCTAGCGCCCACATGCCTGACGCCTTGAGCATGCCGCCGGGGACGTTGGGACGCTATGGAGGCTGGTTCCTCGAGCAGGAGGATCCAACGGTCCTCGTGGGGGCCGGCGCAACCGAGGCAGCACGGTTGCTCTGCTGGATGGGTTACGACCATGTGTTGGGCGAGCTAGCGGGTGGCGTGGAGACCTATCTGCGTTCGGGTCGCGAGCCTGCGCAGACGAGGACCGCGTCGGTGCAAGAGCTCTGTCGGCTGCTGGATGGCGACGCCAAGCCGTGGATACTCGACGTGCGCTCGGACGAGGAGCGCAAAGCCAGCGCCATTCCCGATGCTCAGGGGATCGATCTGCGCTACCTGTTGGATCGCGCTGGCGAGGTGCCGCAGGACCGCGATGTCTATGTCTTTTGCGGCAGTGGTCGACGCGCCATGGTCGCGGTGAGCTTGCTGCAGCGCCTTGAGGACTATGGCAATCTGATCGTCGTATTGGGAGGATTCGCGGGCTGGCAGTCACGGAGCTGTCCAGTCAAGCGTTCCGGAGCGTGACATTCGTCTAGGAGGAATGATGGCGTACGGAGGCCGGTGGCATGGCAAAGACGTCTACTTTGGCATGCACTATGACCTGCATGCTCACGCGGACGACACGGAACTGGGGGCGCGAACCGATCCTTCAGATCTGGTGGAGAGCCTGGGTTTGATGGGCCCGCAGTGGGTGCAGACCGATTGCAAGGGGCATGCGGGCTATACCAGTTGGTTCAGCCAGGTGCCCGAGGCTAGCGTGAGCCCCGGTGTGGTGAATGATGCCTTGGCCGATTGGCGCGAGGCGACGCGGCGGATGGGCGTGCCGCTGCATTGCCATTACTCGGGCATTTGGGACGATGCGGCAGCGGCCAAGCATCCCGAGTGGGCAGTGCAACCCGCTCCAGGTGCCGAGCAGGAGGGGCCGCGTCACAAGATGTGCCCGCGGAGCCCGTATCTGGACGAGCTCATGATTCCACAGATGATCGAGCTCATCGACCGGTATGGGGTGGATGGATTCTGGGTGGATGGCGACCTTTGGGGCGTCGAGCCGTGCTATTGCGACCGCTGCGTCGCGGCTTTCCGCGAGCAGACAGGCATGGAAGAGCCGCCGGCCAGCCCGGACGATCCCAACTGGGTGGCGTGGATCGATTTCACGCGAGAGTCGTACTATGAGTATGTGGTTCGCTACTGCGATGCTGTGCACGAGCATAGCTCTCATGCGCTGGTCTGCTCCAACTGGCTGCAGACTTTCCGTGATCCTGGCGAGCCCAAGGTGCCTACCGACTGGATCAGCGGCGACTGGTGGCATGGGTTGGATGCACTGCGCTGCGACGCCCGCTTTATCGCGACGCGCGGCAAGCCATGGGATCTGATGCTCTGGGGCTTTTGGAAGACGTCGTCGCATCAGGACAAGACG
>JBNGEB010000088.1:4642-8497 GCA_049975585.1 Anaerolineae bacterium | reverse complement strand
CACCGATAGTCCCTTCAGCGTCCAGATCAACAGATCTTGCAGATTGGCGACATCGGCGGGCTTGCCACAGATGCCCACGTGGGTGCAGCCAGTGCCGCGGGCCGTCTCCTGACACTGGTAGCAGAACATGCTCATGCGAAGCTCCTTTCTTGGTCGAACCTAAGCCTAGGGTATCCCATCGCAAGCCTCACGTCTGTGACCCATGTCACACTGGCGTGCCGAGATGCGCTGGGGTATCCTTGCGGCGGGCGCGACAGTGAGGCAGTCCGCGGGGGTGAGGTGTGACGACGCCAAAGCGCTGGCCGATCGAACCTGGCGATTCCGAGGCCCGACGTTTCCTGCGGGAGCATCCCTACTTCCAGGGTGTCGCGGAGCCGACCCTCGATGACGCCGTTCGTGCCTCGCGCGTGCGCGAGCTGGAACGTGGCCAGGTGTATGCCCTCGAGGGCGACCCCTGCGAGGCGGTTTGCTTTGTGATGCTGGGCCGCGTGGATGCCGTCAAGCTTTCGCCGGAAGGACGACGGCAGGTCATCAGCATCGTTCAGGCCGGTGAATCGTTCTATCTTGTCCCCGCACTCGATGGCGGCACCCTGCCCGTGACCACCGTCGCCGGCACCCGCTCGCTGCTGCTCTGTTTCCACCGCGACGCTTTTCTGCGGCTCCTCGATCGACACCCAGAGATAATGCGACCGATGCTGGCCGATCTGGCGCTCAAGCTCCGACAGCTAGGCGACCTGGTTGCTGATCTTTCGCTTCGCAGCGTTCCCCAGCGTGTAGCGAGGCTCCTCCTCGACCGCGCGGAGGGCAAGCTGCCCGCTCACATGACGCAACGTGACATGGCGGCCCAGTTGGGCACCGTGCGAGAGGTCGTGGCGCGCTGCCTGGGGCGCTTTCAGGACGAAGGATGGGTGAGGGTGGGCCGTGGCGTGATCGAGGTATTGGATGCCGACGCGCTACGAGCCGAGGCGGATGAATAGCCTGAGATCCCTGCGACGGCGGGCAATGTGACCTAGGTCACGGCGTGCTGAGGCATTGCGTGCTAGGCTAGCCATGAGGTTGAGCAGGTTGGGGGAAGACGTGCAGCGAGTTGAGGAACTGGATCGAGTGTTTCCCACTATCGACCACACGATCTGTATCCTGTGTGGGGATTGCGTGGCGAGCTGCCCGCGTGGCGCGTTGGCGATCCGCGACGACCGTGTGGTGCTGGATAAGGAGCGGTGCGTCTATTGTGGCGACTGCGAGGACGTCTGTCCGGTGAACGCCATCGCGCTCCCCTATACCGTCGTGTGGGCCTCTGAGAGCGGGCCTTCCAGCAAGGCTGATGGTGGACACGACCATGGCTAACGTGCGACGCAGCATTGTGCGCATTGATGAGGAGCTGTGCAACGGGTGTGGGCTCTGTCACGCCCTGCGCCGAGGGGCCATTGAGCTGGTAAACGGCAAGGCGCGGATCGTTCGTGAGGATCTGTGCGACGGCGCCGGCTTTTGCCTGGCGGTGTGCCCAATCGGCGCCCTAAGCATAGAGACGCGAGAAGCGCCCGCCTTTGATGCGGAGGCGGCGGAGGGGCACGCGCACCAATGGGCCAACGCTGCTTCCGCTGCGACGCTACCGAAGATGATGTGGTGCTCATGCCTTGCCGCTGGCAAGGACAGAGCCTGTGGGTGTGCACGCGGTGCCTGCCCGCCCTGATCCACGGCTAGACCACAACGGAACGCTTGCAAAAGAGGGGGCTCTCAGGAGCCCCCTCTTGGCTTTTCAGACCAGTCCTAGAAACCCAGCATGGACATGCCCATGTCCAGGCCGAGGCGATGCGACTGTCTCTCTAGGATGGCGCGAACGTACGCCTGTCCCTCGTCGGACAAGCCCAACTCGTCGGCGATGGCGTCAAACTGGTCCAGCCTGCCGTGTCCGCCCAGGTAACCGTTCAGACGAGCCGCTGCCGTCGATGCGACCAGGCCCTCGTCATCCTGGCCATAGTAGGTGGCGATCTCTGGCCAGATGGCTTGGTTCTGACGCAGGTAGTACTTCTGGTGATAGTCCTCGGCCAGGTAAAAGGTGCCGATGGGCTGTAAAGCCGTCCGCACGGGCTTGCCGCGACGGTCGGCCTCGCGCTTGGCAGAGGATCGCGCCAGGCGCTCTTGCTCCTCGTTGTGAAAGAACACGACGTTGGCATACTGCTGCGAGAAGGCGACCTGCGTGGGATCGTGCCCCGACCAAAAAACCTCCAGCAGCTCCTCGTACGAGATCACGCTGGGATCATAGTCCACCTGAACCGTCTCCGAGTGATCGCCGATGCGGCGGTAAGTGGGGTCCGCTGTGGTTCCGCCGGCATAGCCGACGCGGGTGCGAATGACGCCGGGTAGAGCCCCGAACCGGGACTCGACGCCCCAGAATCAACCCATCGCAAAGCTGGCTGTTTCCAGATCCGGCATGGGGTGCGTATCTAGTGGGGGAAGAGCTCGTGAAGGATTCGGTGTGCTCATTTTCTCCACATTCAGGGCACTGGTCCTTTCCTGCTTGGCGGCTCGACCGGCCAGCACCACGACAATTAACACGGCTAGCCCCGCGATCCAGGGCCAGATGATGCGCGCCTGTGAGGACAACATAGCCACTCCTATCGATGATCGAGCATCGGCAAATAACTATATCAACTTACTTATGATTATCCATGTCTGAAGCCTGGCTGTCAAATGGTGGCATGGGGCCGCAGTGGACAAATGCCGGTCCGATGGGTACCCTAGGGGCCGGATAGGAGGAGGATGAACATGTTGGTTCTGGGAATCGTGGGCAGCCCTCGACGCGAGGAGGGCGTCTCTGCCGAGATGGTGGAAGCAACCCTTAGCGGCGCGCAGGATGCGGGAGCCGAGACGGCAACCGTCTATCTGGCCGACTATGATCTGACGCCTTGCCGCCATTGCGGGTATAGCTGCTTTGCCGAAGGGCACTGCACGCAGGACGAAGAGGCGTCCATCGCCCTGCGCGAGGTGGTCGAGGCGGCCGATGCGCTGGTGCTGGCCTCGCCCGTCTATGTCTGGCAGCCAGCGGGGCTGACCGCGCTCTTTATGGAAAAGCTGCGGCTGGGCTCTGGCCCGTGGAACCGGCCCCAGCGCAACGGTCGCCGGGCGTTGGGCATCGCCGTGGCCGGGGGCACGGGCACGGGGGTCTTTTCTGCGTTGCAGGCGATCTATGCGTGGCTTTGCGTGTGGAAGTTCCAGCCCGAGATGCCCTTGCCGGTAACGCGCTTCAACCGGAGGGTTGCGGTCCGCCAGGCTGCCAAGGCAGGCGCCGAGATCGCCAAGCCGTCCAAGAGCCCGCTGCGCAGCGCCGCCGAGCTTATGGCAGCTTACGATGCCATACCCATGTTGCGCTATGGCCACCAGGACGAGTTCCGATGGCTGGCCGGGGCAGCGGCGGAAGGGCTCGCCTCGCGGGGGGACATGCAGAACTCGGCGGCGGTGACGACGCTGCTGGCCCAAGCCGAGCGCTTTCTGGGGGAAGGAAATCGTGCGGGCGCCATGCAAGCGATTATCCACGCGTACCAGGAGGGCATGCGCGCCTGGATGGCCTCGGAGTGAGAGTCCGCATAGCTCCCTCACAGGGACGGTTGCCCCTCGGAGGGTGTGGAATAACGGGCAGACCAGGGTACAGATCGCGCATAAGGGGCGCTTTCGCAAGCGTGTCAGGTTGGAGAAGGGTCTAAACGCGTGTCACGCGCAAGGTTGCCCGCATTGTTGTCGAGGCCGCTTTTCAACCCCCTCAGGCGCTGACGTGGCTGGATATGGGGGCGCGGAACCGCCGACCAGCTTGCGGCGTCCAAATTGTAGGAGGTTCGCACGACGCGAACGCCTTGGGCG
>JBNGEB010000088.1:4329-4632 GCA_049975585.1 Anaerolineae bacterium | reverse complement strand
GCATGTCGAGACGTCCAGATAGCAGCGGCTCGCACGGCACGAAGCTATTGGGTAGTCGTCCTCGTCGAGAGGAGGTCGTGAATGGACTACCGTGAGGCGATCCTGATGCGGAGAGGCGATCCGCGAGCCCTGGAGGCGCTCTATCGAGGGCTGACGCGCACCGATGCCCGAGATTTCCAGCGGGCGCTGGTCAAGCTGCATGCCGAGCGCCCTCAAGACCCCGTGTTGGCGGCGTGGCACTATCGCCTTCTGCCGGAGGAGCGAGGCGCCGATGCCGCCAGGCGCTGGGGAGTCGCCGTCGCC
>JBNGEB010000088.1:0-4319 GCA_049975585.1 Anaerolineae bacterium | reverse complement strand
ACCTAGGGTCGTCGCCGAGCGCCATGCGCGTCATTCTCACGTGGGGCGTGCTCACCATAGCCCTTGGCGTCGTGGGCTATCTGGCCATCGTTGGAGGGCGCCTGCGCAACGCCGCCTTTGCGGCCCTGCTGGGCCTGGCGGCCAGCGCGGCGTACGTGTGGCTCATCGCACGTCCCGAAGGCAGTGTCATGCAGCAGCAGTACGCGGTCGTGGCATACATTCACCTGCCGCTGCTGGCCTATGCGGCGGTAGCCATGGCCGTGCTCGGCTTTCGGAGCGAGGACGGGCCACGCTTTGCCTTTCTCGCCAAGACCGTGGAGGTCGTGTTCACGGGGGGCGTGTTCAGCGTCGTGGGTGGGATGTTCCTGCTGGTGACCATGGGGCTGTTCCAGACCCTGTCGTTGCAGCTACCCTCGTGGCTGCAACAGCTACTGCTGATGCTGGGCGCTGGCGCCTTGCCCATCCTGGCCGTAGCTACCGTGTACGACCCAACCCGCGCGCCTGAGGATCAAGAGTTCGACACGGGAATCGGGCGTGTGGTGAGCGTGGTGATGCGCTTGGTGCTGCCGCTGGCGCTCCTGGTGCTGATCGGGTATCTGGTGGCCATCCCCTTTCGCTTCATGGAGCCGTTCTACCAGCGTGATGCTCTCGTCGTGTACAACGTGCTGCTGTTCGCCGTGGTGGGGCTGCTGATCGCGGTGATCCCGTTACAGCGCGAGGAGGGCGATGGGCTGCAACGCGCTGTGCGCTTGGGGATTGTGGTATTGGTTGCCTTGACCGTGCTTGTCAGCCTGTACGCGCTCGCTGCGGTCGCCTATCGCACAGCCTCGGATGGCTGGACCATCAACCGCATCACCGTCATAGGCTGGAATGTGCTGAACACGACGTTGCTGGGGCTTCTCTTGGCGGGGCAGATCCGCGCCTGGCACGAGGATTGGGTGACTGTGCTCCAGCGTTCGGTGCGCCTAGGGACAGTATGCTACCTCGGATGGGGGCTGATCGTGGTGCTGGCCTTGCCCTGGATCTTCTAGGGGCGGGCCGGTCCTAGGAGAGACGGCGGATCAGCTCCGCGTGCTGGGGGAAGCGTGCCAGAAGTGCGTCGGGATCGGCTAGCTCGAAATCGGCATACGTAAAGCCCGGCGCGACGGTGCAGCCTACCAGAGCATAGCCGGCTGGTCCCTGCGTCTCGGCGCTGAACCAAACGTCGTGGGGAATAGCGATTTGCCAGCCCTCGCCTTCGGGCGGAGGCCCTAGGACGATCCGTTGATGTGAGCCATCCTCGTGAAGCAGGTGCAGCGTGACGGGATCGCCGTCATAGTGGTGCCAAAGCTCGTCGGAGCGGACGCGATGCAGCCGCGAGCGGTCACCTGTCCTGAGCAGGTAGTAGATGCCGGTGCTGCAGGTGCGCGGCCCATCGTAGCGTGCCGGCAACCCGGCGGCGGGGATTTGCTCGTCGCTGCGATAGAGTTCGCGGTAGTAGCCGCCTTCGGGGTGGGGCTCTAGGCCCAGCTTTTCTACCAACGCCTCGGCGTCGTGGCTCATAGTGCTCCTTGCGAGTAGTATAGAGACTCGCGTGCCACGCGCAAGGGCTGCTGCTTGTGCGGCCGGCCGGGTTTCCACGGCTCTGCCGCCTGTGCTATAATGTCCGTATGTCAAACGCAGCGGACCTGGGTCAATGCGATCTCGCGGCCGAGGACGCGGCCTTGCTAGAGCATGTCGTGGGCGATATGCCGATCCTGGCAGACCTGGGTCGGTCCGACCTATTGCTGTTCTGCCGAGGTCGCGATGGGCGTGTGCGGATCGTCGCGCAGGCGATGCCTCACTCGGTAACCCCGCTGTATGAGAAGGATCGCGTCGGCTCGGTGGCCTCTGCTGCCGAATACGAGCGTGTGCTGAAGGCCTTTGATCGAGGGTCTCGACCGACGCGGGTACGGACGGTGGAGGTCCGTGGTTCTTCGGTGGCCCGATTCGTGCATGGCGTGCGCGGGCGCGACGCGCGGATCATTGCTGTCCTGGCGCAAGACTCGTACTGGCTGGCATACGAGCGTCATCGGCGGCGTTCAGCGGCCTTTCGGCGGGCGCTGCAGATGTTCTTTGCCATGGTGTTGCGCGGCGAGCTCGAGGGTGCACGTGAGTTGTCGCCGTTCGGCGAGCATGACGGCATCCTATACGTGGGGCTCGATCGTCGTGTGCGCTACGCGAGCGGTGTCGCGGCAGGCATCTACCGTCGCCTTGGCTACCGCGATGACCTGGTCGGCCGGCGCCTCGCGGATCTGGAGACGCCGGATCAGGACTTGGTGGCGGAGGTCATCAATGCTGGGCGCTGCGTGGAGCGCACGGATGAGCAGTACGGGCGGACCCTGGTACGTAAGGCTCTGCCGGTGACGGCCCGCGGTGAGACCTGGCCGCCCGCTTGGCTCCCGCTGCCGTGGATCAAGCACTGGCCCGCGCCTCGATTGCGGGGCGTGCTGCTGCTGGTGCACGATGCCACCGAGGCCGTCGAGACCCAGCGCGAGCTTGAGAGCAAGCTGGCGCTCATCCGTGAGGTGCACCATCGCGTCAAGAACAACCTACAGGTGATCGCCTCGTTGATGCGCATGCAGGCGCGACGAAGCGAGTCCGACGAGGTGCGTGGCGCCCTGGGGGAGAGCGTCAATCGCATCCTCAGCGTGGCGGTGGTGCACGAGTTCCTGTCTCGCAACGCGACGGGCACCATCAATCTGCAGGAGGTCGCCCATCGTATCCTGAGCCAGACACAACAGGGGCTCATCGATCCGACCAAGCAGGTTGAGCTGTCGGTGGAGGGCTCGGACATCTGGCTGCCGGCCGAGAGGGCCACGCAATGCGCGCTTGTGATCAACGAGCTGGTGCAGAATGCGGTAGAGCATGGCATCGGATTCCGATCCAGCGGGCATGTGTGGGTTAGGCTGGAGGATCACGGAGATGCTGTGAGCATCACTGTGACAGATGACGGCCAAGGGTTACCCGAGGGGTTCACGTTGGATACCAACGCCAATCTGGGGCTGAGCATTGTGCGGAGCATGGTGGAGCGAGACCTTCGGGGGGAGTTCCTGTTGGAGCGCGGCGAGCGCACGCGAGCCGTGGTCCGCTTTAGCAAGGCAGTGGTGGGAGGAGGCTGAACCGTGGAGCACGTTCGTGTGGTCATTGCTGACGACGAGTCGATCATCTGCATGGATCTCCGCGAGATGCTGGGGAACCTGGGTTACCTGGTGGTGGGCGAGGCTGGAGATGGGCGCAGTGCCGTCAACCTGGCGCGTGAGCTGCGGCCCGATGTGGTCCTCATGGACATCAAGATGCCAGACATGGACGGCATTGAGGCGGCGCGTATTCTCACCGGGGAGCGCATCGCGCCGGTGGTCTTGCTGACCGCCTTTAGCCAGAAGGACCTGGTGGAGCGGGCAAAGGACGCCGGCGTGGTCGGTTACCTCGTCAAGCCGATCCAAGAAGCCGATCTCGCGCCTGCCATCGAGATCGCGCTGTCGCGCTTTCTGGAGTTCCGCGAGCTGGAGCGCGAGGTGGACGATCTTCAGGATCAGCTCGAGACGCGCAAGCTCGTGGATCGCGCGAAAGGCATCCTCATGGATGCCCAGGGGCTGAGCGAGGCGGCTGCCTTCCGCCGTATCCAGAAGATGTCCATGAACACGCGCAAGGCCATGAAAGAGATCGCGCAGGCCATCATCCTGACGCACGAGGCCGGCGGCTGAACCCAGCTAGGCTGGCGGGCGTCCGCCGCCTGCAAAGCAAACGCGGGGACTGCAACGTGCAGCCCCCGCCTGGCATGGCCCTAGACGAGTTAGGCCTGCTCGGCCATGTACGCGTCGTATGCCTCTTTGGATACTAGGGCGCCCCCATCGACGTTGGCCTGGGCGACGTCATAGTTGGCATCAAACCAGATCTCTGCTCGGATCAGCTCAAAGCAGCGTCCGCTACCCATCACCTCTTTGCGCAGGAGCAGCGGCCCCGGGCCACCCTCCTCGCGGTTGAGGTCGTTGCGCTTGTCCACACGTACGGGGATCACCTCCCCGCACTTGTCGCATTTGAAGTAGAGATGCAGCCCGTGAGGGTCACCCGCCTCTCCACCCTTGCCTTTCCCCTTGCCAAAGAGCTTGTTGAGAAAACCCATCGCCTACCACCCCTTTTACGGCGTTCGATCTCTCCATGCTTGGATTCTACTCCTGGACGGCACGCACGTCCAGTGCCGGGCCTGCGTGGGCAGGTGCGAGTTAGGGCGATTTGGGGCGCGGAGGGTGTGGAATAACGGGCAGACTAGGGGTACAGATCGCGCATAAGTGGCGCTT
>JBNGEB010000087.1:2122-8508 GCA_049975585.1 Anaerolineae bacterium | reverse complement strand
GTACAACGCCCGCGTCGCCGTCGTCGACCTCCTCGGCGCCTCCGATCCCTTGCGCGTCATCCTGGGGCCTAACGTCACCTGGGCGCTCAACCTGGCCCTCCGCGGCTTGCTCTATCCCGGCGATCACGTCGTGACCACGGCCATGGAGCACAACGCCGTCATGCGACCCCTCCGCGCCCTAGAGGAGCGCGGCGTCGCCTTGAGCGTCGTCCCCTGCGCGCCCGACGGCACCCTGGATCCCCAGCGCCTCGCCGAGGCCATCACCCCCGACACGGCCCTCGTCGTGATGAACCACGCTTCCAACGTCGTGGGAACCATCCAGCCCGCCGCCGAGGTCGCCGAGGTCGCGCACGCCCATGGCGTTCCCATCCTCCTGGATACGGCCCAGACGGCGGGAGCCATCCCCATCGACATGGATGCCTGGGGCATCGACCTGCTGGCCTTTACCGGGCACAAGTCGCTGGCCGGGCCTATGGGCACCGGTGGGCTGATCCTGAGCGAGCGCTTTGACCATGGCAAGATGGAGCCCCTGGTGCGCGGCGGCACGGGCAGCCACTCCGAGGAGGAGACCCAGCCCGATTTCCTGCCCGACAAGTACGAGGCTGGCACCATGAACGTGCCCGGACTGGCGGGCCTGGTGGCGGGCATCGCCTGGATCCGCGAGCGCGGCGTCGACGACATCCGCTCCCACGAGACCGCCCTCACCCAGCGCCTCATCGACGGCCTGTGCGCCATCCCGAACGTTACCGTCTATGGCACGCAGGACGCCGCCAAGCAGGCCGGGGCCGTCTCGCTGACCATCGCCGGCGCCGACGTGGGCATGGTCGGTTTCCGTCTCGACGACGAGTTCGGTATCATGTGTCGTGTGGGCCTGCACTGCGCGCCCAGCGCCCACCGCACCATCGGCACCTTCCCGCAGGGGACCATCCGTCTCAGCGCGGGCGCCTGGACCACGGCCGACGAGATCGACGCGGCCATCGTCGCCATCGCCCAGATAGCGGAGGAGTATGCATGAGCCCGAGTCGGCACGCCATCATCCTGGTGGTCTCGTCGAGCCATGCCATCCGCGCAGAGCATCTGCTCCGCCAGGCCGGTTTGGAGACCAAGCTGATGCCCGTGCCGCGCACCCTCAGCTCCGATTGCGGCATCTGCGTGCGCATCCTGGCCAGCGACGTGCCCGAGGCCGAAACCGCCTTGGAGAAACAGCGCGTGCCCTACGAAAAGATCGTCCCGATGTAAGCGAGCGAACCCAACAACGCGGCGCAAGCCACGCCAACGGAGAGTTCCATGACAGATCGATCAACCTATCGCCTGACAGCGCTCACAACGGCCGCCGGTTGAGCGGCCAAGATGGGTCCTGAGACCCTGGCGCAAGTCTTGCGCCCGCTGCGTGAGCTCTTTCGGCCCGAAGCCTATCCCGATCTCCTGGTCGGCTTGGAGGTCGCCGATGACGCCGCCGTCTATCGGCTGACCGACGACCTGGCGATCATCCATACCCTGGATTTCTTTCCTCCGGTGGTGGATGACCCCTACGACTATGGCGCCGTCGCGGCCGCCAACGCCATGAGCGACATCTATGCCATGGGCGGCGAGGTGATCCTGGCGCTGAGCATCGCCGCCTTTCCGCCAGGCATGCCGCCCTACATCACCCGCGAGATCCTGCGCGGCGGCGGAGAGAAGGTCAAGGAGGCCGGCGGTATCCTGGCGGGCGGCCATACCATCGACGACGAGGAGCCCAAGTATGGCCTGGCTGTCCTCGGCCGCGTCCATCCCGACCGCATCCTCACCAAGGGCGGCGGCCAGCCGGGCGACATCCTGGTCCTGACCAAGCCCCTGGGCGTGGGCCTCGTGACGACGGCCGCCAAGGCCGATGTGGATCAGCCCGGCGACCTGGACGAGGCCGTCGCCAGCATGGCGCAGCTCAACCGCACCGCCGTCCACGTCCTGCAGGGGATCGGCGTCAACGCCTGCACCGACGTCACCGGCTTTGCGCTGCTGGGCCACGCCTGCGAGATGGCGGAAAAGGGCGGCGTGCAGCTCGCCTTTTCGTTCGGCAAGCTGCCCTTTGTCTCTGGCGCCCAGGCCTATGCCGAGGATTGGCTCTTCCCCGCGGGCACCTGCCACAACGACGATTTCTACAGCCACATGGTCCAGTTCGACGCGTCCATCAGCGAAGAGATGCAGCAGCTCCTCTACACGCCCGAGACGTCCGGCGGGCTCTTGGCCGCGGTGGCGCCGGAGCGGCTCCCCGCCTTGCGAGAGGCCTGCGATGCCGCCGGCCAACGTTACTGGGAAGTGGGCGTCGTTCGCCAGGGCGAGGGCGTGGTGGTGGAGCCGTAGGCAACCGCGACGTTCACATCAGCAACCAGGGAGTTTGCCGTAGGCGCGGTTTCCATACCGCGCGCTCTGCAGGGCAGAGGCGCGGGGCGCGCGGATTGGCATCCGCGGCCATATGACGCGGCGCATAGGCACGCCGCGTCTGCGTGCATTGCCCTGGGCAAGACCGATATCCGCAAATTGATTGACACACCTCCGTCGCGGGTGTATTATTGCAATTGGTTGCAACTAGGCGACTCTTTGGTTCATGGCCTAGATCATCGGCGGGAGGTGTATGCATGCACATTCCGGATGGGTTCGTGGGTCCGGGCACCGCAGCGATCACCTATGTCGCGTCTGCAGGCATGGTGGCCCTGAGCGCTCGCAAGACGCGGCGGGAGCTGGGCGAACGCCAGGTGCCCCTCATGGGAGTGACGGCGGCGTTCA
Source organism: Anaerolineae bacterium (assembly GCA_049975585.1). Taxonomy (GTDB): domain Bacteria; phylum Chloroflexota; class Anaerolineae; order UBA1429; family UBA1429; genus DAIRUQ01. The sequence continues at coordinate 5,745 of JBNGEB010000087.1, read as the reverse complement.
TCTTTGCCGCACAGATGATGAACTTTAAGGTGGCGGGAGGCACGTCAGGGCACCTTCTGGGGGCGGCTTTGGCCGCCATCCTTCTAGGGCCCTGGGCGGGCTCCCTCGTCATCAGCGCCGTCCTTATCGTTCAGGCGCTGGTTTTCCAAGATGGCGGCATCATGGCGCTGGGGGCCAACGCGTTCAACATGGCGGTGGTTGGCATCTGGGTCGCCTGGGGCACCTACCGGGGCCTGGGGAGCCTTTTCCCTGGCAAAAAGTGGCTCTGGCCTCGCGCGATTCTCGCGGCATGGCTCTCGGTGGTCATCGCCTCGGCAGCGGCATCGCTGGAACTGGCCATCTCGGGCGTCTCGCCGCTGGGCATTGTACTGCCCGCCATGGTGGGCGTGCACGTTCTCATCGGCATCGGTGAGGGGCTCATCACCGGCGCGGTGCTCGCCTTTATCCGTGCTACCCGCAAGGACTTGCTCTCCGTTTACGCTCTGGGCGGAGGTGAAACATGAGAGACTCGCGCTGGGTTGTCATCGGCCTGGTCCTAGCCGTGGTCGTAACCTTCTTTTCGCCTCTAGCCTCACCCCACCCGGACGGTCTGGAGCGCGTGGCCGAGGACAAGGGCTTTATCGAAGAGGCGCAGGATGCTCCATACGAAATCGCGCCCGACTATATACTGCCGGGTGTGGAGAATGAGGCCGTTTCGACTATCGGGGCGGGAATCGTCGGCGTCCTCGTCGTTTTTGCCCTCGTCTGGATCGTCGGGCGTGCGCTGAGCCGTCGGGAGGAACGCGTATATCCGTGAGGTATCTCCCGGATCCACGGGGTGAGAGCCCGATCCACCAGGCGTCGGCAGGTGTCAAGTTGGCTCTCACCCTGGCCTATATCGTCGCCGTGAACCTGACCCCCCAGGGCGCCTGGCCTATCTATGCGCTGCATGCCCTGATGGTAGTGGTCGTGTTGGTTGTTGCGCGCCTCCCTGGGCGTGCGGTCATGGCGCGCCTGGCCGTGGCTGCGCCCTTTCTCCTGCTGGCCCTCCTCGGGCTGCCATTCACTCCGGGTGGGCATGTCGTCGCCACGATACGCATCGAGCCCTACCTCTGGGCCATCACCGATACCGGCGTGCGGGCCCTTGTCACTGTCATCGCACGAGGCGGCCTCTCGCTCCTGGCTGCCATTGTGCTGGGCCTCACCACACCCTTTGCGGATATGGTCCGTGCTGCACAACGAGCTGGCCTCCCCGCCGAGCTCGCCCAGGTCCTGCTCCTCATGTATCGCTACCTGGATCTGCTGGTGGATGAGGCCCAACGGCTCATCCGCGCTCGCGCCGCCCGCAGCGTCGCTGAACCGACCGCTCGTCGCGCCGGCGGGACGATCCTCTGGCGCGCCCGCATCACCGGCACGATGATCGGCACCCTCTTCCTACGCGCCTATGAGCGCAGCGAGCGCGTCTACCAGGCGATGCTGGCGCGCGGGTTCGACGGTGAGATCCGCACCCTCTCGCGGATGCGCCCCACGCGCGCCGAGCTGGTGGCAGCGGCGGCCGGCATGGGGCTTGTCCTCTGCACGGTACTGATTGGACACTTGCGATGGTGAACGGAAGCGCGCAAGAGCCCCTGGTCCGCCTACGCGATGTGACCTATCGCTACGGCGATGGACGCACGGCCCTCCAAGATATCTCTTTGGACGTCTACAAGGGCGAGCGGGTGGCGATCCTGGGGAACAATGGCGCCGGCAAGTCCACCCTGCTGCTGCAGCTCAACGGCATCCTGCGTGGCGAGGGCGAGATCCTTATCGATGGCATTCGCCTACAGCGTACCACACTGCAACAGATCCGGGCGCGGGTTGGGCTAGTTTTCCAAGACCCCAATGATCAGCTCTTTTGCCCCACGGTGCTCGAGGATGCAGCTTTTGGCCCGCTCCACATGGGCCTGGCTCCCTCCGAAGCCGAGGCCCGTGCTCGCCGGGCGCTGGCGCAGGTCGGCGCGGCCCACCTGGCCGATCGTATGCCACACCACTTGAGCGTGGGAGAGCAACGACGGGCTGCCATCGCCACGGTGCTCAGCATGGATCCACCCCTCCTCGCTTTGGATGAGCCCGCAGCGGGCCTCGATCCTCCCGGACGAGACGAGCTCGCGAGCCTCCTGGCTGGGCTGGAGCAGACCCTTCTCATTGCCACGCATGACCTTGCGTTCGTGCGTCCGCTGTGCACGCGCGCCGTGCTGCTCTGCGACGGCCGCATAACGGCTACTGTCCCCATGACCGATGATGGCGTCGCCCTCCTGCTCACAGAGGCAGGATGGCGCCCCGACATCGCCCCCGGCCCGCGCACTGTCGCCGAGCCGTAGCTCGCCCACGCCCACACCATACCCACATCGCCTTCACATAGCCTTCACCGCCCAAAGGTATACTGCCTAGCGTAACGATTGGAGGCCAGCACAGAGAGAGCTGGCCAAGCATAGGAGGTTTCTAGCATGAAGAGCGGACGCATCGTGTTGGGTATCCTGAGCATCGCTCTAGTCGTAGGCATGGCCTTCACCGGCACCGCCTTGGCCCAAGGGCCTTGGGGCGACGCTGGCGCGGGCACGGGCGTGTGTGACGAGTTCGTGGATGAGAACAACGACGGCATCTGTGACAACCTGCCCGAGGGCCGACCGTTTGCCCACGGCGATAGCGACGAGTGGATGGGCGGCGGGTATGGCGCGGGCGGTGCTGGCGCAATGGGCGCTGGCGTGGACGCTGACGGCGACGGCCTCTGCGATCGCACCGGCGAGCCGTTCGTGGACGAGAACCAGGACGGCATCTGCGACAACCGTCCCGAAGGTCGCCCCCTTGTCCGCAAGGACAGCGAGGACTGGGTAGCGGGCGGCGGGTATCGCGCCGGCGGCGCTGGCATGCGCGGCGCCTACGGTGACGCCGATGGCGATGGCCTCTGCGACCGCACCGGCGAGCCGTTCGTGGATGAGAACAACGACGGCATCTGCGACAACGCTCCCGAGACCGGCTTTGGTCGGGGCCGCATGGCCACGCAGGAGAGCTAGCGTCTAGGTAGCTCTGCCCCACACCGAGCACGCAGCGAGGGACCGCCAACCTCGCTGCGCGCGTTTCGGGCCTGCTTGCCCTTCACCGCCGCTAATCTTGACGCTTCTTGACGGCAAACCCACTCCCGTGAACGACGCTTTCTCGCATCCTTGACACGTACGCGACTGCCGTGTACCATCGCCCCTAGCCGTCAGTGTTACCTACCACTGCCTAGGAGGCAACCTTGCTGGACTGGCTGCCTTATCTCATCGCCCTCGCCCTCGGAGCCGCCATCGCCTGGGGCGCCGGGCGCATCCTCGTCGGCAGCCGCCGCTGCACGCCACCCGTCCCCATCGAGCCGGACGATCCCGAGCTTACCTGCACCCTGGTCCCAGCCGCGACTGCCCCAGCCGCCATCGGCGATCGCACCCTATGGTTCGCCGGGGGTCCCACCAAGGGCCGATCTGCCCTCATCCACCCCTTTGGCGGACATGCTTGCAAAAACGCGCCGCCTCTTGATCATCGGGCACACGTTGGCATCGTCATCCAGACGGAGGGTGAAAAATGATCTCGTCCTTTGCCGCCTCAATGCACACCTCTTGGCCCAATCC
>JBNGEB010000087.1:0-2112 GCA_049975585.1 Anaerolineae bacterium | reverse complement strand
AGGCATGCTGCTCCGCTAACACGGACAATGCGCCCTATGAGATTCCCCAGACCAACGCGGACAAGGCGCAGGAGCCCACCTCTCACACAGAGCCTTCTTCCCGACGTATCGCCATCATCACGGATAGCGTTGCCCAAGTGCCGCCCGATATAGCCCAACGCCTGGGTATTCGCATAATTCCGTTCATTGTATCGCTTGACGGCAACGAGTATCTGGACGGCGTTGATCTACCCCCGCTAGAATTCTACAAGCGCATGCGCCTTGAAAAAGCCACACCCACCACGTCGGCGCCCTCTATCGGGAGCTATGTCGAGATCTTTCGGGATTGCCTCGAAAGCGGCGTACAGGATATCGTGTACGTGGCGCTCTGTGGTCGCTTGAGTATGGCATACAGCGCCGCCCAAAAGGCGGCCGACCTGCTTCGCGCCGATTTTCCGGATTCCGCCATCGTGATCGCCGATTCCAAGCTCGCGACCATCGCCCAGGGTTTTCTGGCAATAGAGGCCGCGCAGCTCGTCGCCGAGGGCGGTTCCGTGCCAGAAATAGTGGCCAGAATCGAGGAGGGGAGACAGCGCGTCGGCTTTGTAGCCGCCCTAGACACCCTAGAGTACCTGGCACGAGGTGGGCGCATCGGGAAGGCTGCCGCCTTGCTGGGGAGCACCATCAAGATCAAACCCATCATATCGATTGATAAAGATGGCCTCGTGACGCCCGTGACTTCGGTGCGAGGCGGCAACCGCAGGGCGTTGAAAGAGCTTGTCAAGCGTACCGCCAAACGAGTGGGAGGCAAGCGATTGCTACATCTGGCCGTGATGCAAGCCGACGCCCAGGATCGGGTAGCCCAACTACAAGCCATGGCCATTGAAGAATTGCATCCCGACGAGATCTTTGTGACGGATTTCACCCCGGTCATGGGCGCCCATACTGGCCCCGGCCTCATTGGCCTGGCGTACCACCTTGCATAGGCTTGCATAGGCGAGATGCAGCCCGCTGGGATTCACCATGGGGAGGCTGGTCACCCGTGTTGAGGACACGCTTGGACATCGATGGCGAAAAGCGTCCTGAAAGAACTGCCGTGAACCGCGCACCCCTCCCCTCGCATCCGAGATTTGACGCAGCGCACCTCGGCAAGAAAGCATGCCTATGACCATCACCACTCCCACCTATATCGGCGCCGATGCTGTCGCCGAGCTGGTCGCCTGGGCCGACGCCTGCGGACCCACCACCTACCAGCTCGTCGCCGATGACCACACCTGGCGTGCCCTGGGCCAACGCGCCCATCGAGCCCTCAGCGAGCGCGGCTATGCCGTCCAGGCAGTGATCCTGCCGCCCGGCAGCGCCGGCGAGGTCCTGCCCGATGAGGAGCAGATCGCGCGCCTGCTCTGGCACGCCGACTCTCCCGAGGAGGAGCGCCCCGTCTATCTGGCCGTAGGCTCAGGCACCATCACCGACCTGACTCGCTTTGTGAGCCACCGCACGGGCTGCCCCTTTCTCTCTTTACCCACGGCCGCCTCGGTGGATGCCTATACCTCGCGCAACGCGCCGCTGATCCTGGGTCGCCTCAAGCGTACCGCCGATTGCCACACCGCCTTGGCCATCCTGGCCGACCTGCCCACCATCGCCGCTGCGCCCCACCGACTGACCGCCTCGGGCTTGGGCGATCTGCTGGGCAAGTACGTCTGCTTGGTGGATTGGGAGCTGGCCGGCCTTCTCTGGGACGAGCCCTACCGCGCCGACATTGCCGAGGACAACCGCGCCCTGCTCGATCTGGCCGCCCAGGCCGACGCTATCGGCCGCGACGAGCCCGAAGCCATCGAGGGGCTGTTCCGGGGGCTGCTGGTCTCTGGCCATGCCATGGTGCGCATGGGGAACTCGCGGCCCGCCTCTGGCGCCGAGCACCACCTGGCCCATTACTGGGAGAGCTTGCGTCTGCGCCAAGGCCGCGTGCCGCTGCTTCACGGAGCCTCGGTGGGCGTGGGCGCCGTGCTCATCGCGCAGGCCTATGCCCGGTTGCGGACCCTCACGCAGGAGGACGTCCGCGCCGCCCTGGAGCGCACGCCCATCCCCACCCCCGACGAGCAACGCGCCGAAATCGAGGCCGCCTACGGCGAC
>JBNGEB010000086.1:0-8525 GCA_049975585.1 Anaerolineae bacterium | reverse complement strand
GTGTAGGGGTCAATGCTAGACGTGGCCTCGTCCAGGATAAGGATGCGCGGATCGGCCACCAACGCCCGCGCCAGGCACACCAGTTGCCGCTCGCCCATGGAGAGCTTCTCGCCGCGCTCGCGGACCTCCGTGTCATAGCCGTCCCCCATACGTAGGATGAACTCCTCGGCGCCCACCGACTGGGCTGCCTGCGCTACCTCCTCATCGGTGGCGTCCAAGCGACCGTAGCGGATGTTCTCGCGGATGGTATCGGAGAACAGGAACCCATCCTGAAGCACTACGCCCAGGTGCCGCCGCAGCGACTGCATGGTGACGTCGCGCAGGTCCCAGCCATCCACCGCGATGCTGCCATCCCAGACATCGTACAGCCGCTGCAGCAAGGAGATGATGGTAGTCTTGCCCGCGCCCGTCGCCCCCACGATGGCGATCATCTCGCCAGGATGGACCTCCAGGTTGATCCCCTCCAGCACCGGCTGATCCTGCTCGTAGCCAAAGCGCACGTTGTCGAACCGCACATGGCCCTCGACGTCCGTGAGCTCGTGAGCGTCGGGGCGATCCTCGACCTCTGGCTCGGCATCCAGCAGCTCAAAGATGCGCTCCGAGGCCGCCATGGCTGCCAGCACCTGGTCATACAACACCGTCAGGCTACGGATGGGCTGGAAGAAGCGGAACAGGTACGAGACAAAGGCCACCACCACGCCCACGGTGAGCTGCCCCCGCAGGATGGCCATGCCGCCGGACCAGATCACCAGCCCCATGCCGATGGTGCCGACCAGGTTGATGGCGGGGAAATAGACCGCCCGCACTGCCGCGGCCTCGAGCGTCGCCTGGCGGTTCTCCTCATTGATGCGACGGAAGGTGGCCAGGTCATGCTCCTCCTGGGCAAACGCCTGGACGATTCGCACACCGGTGACGCCCTCCTCCACGCGAGCCGTCACCTTGGCCACCGTCTCGCGGGTCAGGCGGTAGGCCTGGCCCACCCACTTTCGAAAGACGGCCGTCACCACGTACATCAGCGGGATCACGGCGACCGCTACCAGCGTCAGGCGCGCATTCATGCTCAGCATGGCGATCAGCACGCCGCCCAGCGTCACCACGATGTTAACCAATGTGACCAGCCCGTTGCTAAGAAGCTCATTGAGCAGATCGATATCGTTGGTCATGCGTGAGATGGTGTCGCCCATCTCGCTCTCGTCAAAGAAAGGCAGCGACAGCTCCTGCACGTGCTTGAACAGGCGATGCCGCAAGTCGCGGGTAACGTTCTGTCCCAGCCAGTTCGTCACCCAGATCTGAACGCCCACCGTGGCATGGTGCACCAGCACCATGCCCAGATAGATCGCCATGGTACGCATCAGGCCGGGCATGTCCTTGCCCGCAATGTCCCTATCAATGGCCAACTGCAAGAGTTTTGGCTGATAGAGGTCCGTCGCTGTCACGGCGATGACCGTAAAGATGGAGAGGGCCAGCGCCCACACATAGGGCCTCATGAATGCAAAGGAGCGCAGCAACAGCCGCCAATCGAACTCGGCCTTGTCGGCGGCGGCATAGCGGAACCCGTGTCGCCAACCTCCCATGCTACACCCCCTCCCCGCCCGTCGGACTCGCCGCCGCGACCTCCTCCGCCGCCTCTTCCTGGTCGGCTAGCTGCGTATCATAGATCCGCTTGTAGATGCCACCCAAGGCCAGCAGCTCCTCGTGGGTGCCCACCTCGACGATACGGCCCTGATCCAGCACGACGATTCGATTCGCATTCTTGACCGTCGAGAGGCGGTGCGCGATGACCACGCTGGTGCGATCCACCATGGTGAGCGCCAACGCCTGCTGGATCAGGTACTCGGTCTCGACGTCCACGCTAGAGGTCGAGTCGTCCATCAGCAGGATGGGCGGGTTGAGCAGCAGCGCGCGGGCAATGGTCACGCGCTGGCGCTGCCCGCCAGAAAGGGTCACGCCGCGCTCGCCCACGCGCGTGTCATAGGCATCGGGGAAGCTCATGATGAAATCGTGCGCCTGAGCCGCCTTGGCCGCCGCCACGATCTCCTCGCGGCAAGCGTCCGGTCGCCCGTAGGCGATATTCTCGGCGATGGTGCCCGCAAACAGGAACGACTCTTGGAAAATGGTCCCGATCTGCGACCGCAACGAGCGTAGCGTCACGTCGCGCACATCATGCCCGTCGATGAGCACCCGGCCCTCGGTCACGTCATAGAAGCGAGGGATCAGGTTGATGATGGACGTCTTGCCCGAGCCCGTGGCGCCCATCAGGGCCACCGTCTCGCGCGGCTCGATGGTCAGCGTACAGTCGTGGAGCACCTCGGCGCCGTTCTGATACGCAAAGCTCACATTCTCGAACCGAATCTCGCCCTCGACGCGCTCCAGCTCGATGGCGTGGCACTTTTCCTTTACTTCCTGCGGCTCATCCAGCACCTCAAAGATGCGCTGCGCCGCCGCCGTGGCCCGCTTGACCCGAATCAGCATGAAACCGACCATGCGGATGGGGCCCGTCAACATGGCCATATAGACCTGGGCCGCCACCAGCTCGCCCAGGGAGAGCCGCCCCGCGATGACCTGCCGCCCGCCAAACCAGAGGATCGCCACCGTGCCGACGCTCGTCAGCACGCCCATGGCTGGCATGAACGTGGAAAAGATCTTGGTCACGCCCATCTGCTGCTCAAAGAACTCGTCCAGCTCTTGTCGGAGCTTGCTGACCTCGTACTCTTCCCGCGCAAAGGCCTTGACCACCCGCACACCAGCCAGGTTCTCCTGGAACTGGGCCGTCACCTTGCCAAACTGCTGTCGCAGCTTGTAGAAGCGTGGCCCCAGCGACTCGGAGGCGCGCACAGCCACAAAGCTCAACGGCGGCGCGATCAGCAGGCCCATCAGGGCAAGCTGCCAGCTCATCCGGGACAGCATGTACAGCGCGCCGCCGAACGTCAGCACCATGCTCAGCAGGCCGGTGAGGCTAAACCCCAGGAACCGGTTGATGTGCTCCACGTCGCTGGTCATGCGCGAGATGAGCTGGCCGGTGCGCGTGCGGTCGTAGTATCCGAACGAGTGCCGCAGCGTCAGCGCGTAGAGATCGTTGCGAATATCCCGCACTGCCGACTGGACAACCACGTCGGTGCTGTAGCGGCGGATCATCTCCAGCGCCCCACTCAACACCGCCAGCGCCACCAGCCCAACAGCAAACAGCCCCAGCACCGTCGGGCTACCGCTGGAGAGGCCGCGGTCGATGACCGCCTGCATCATATAGGGCGGCGCCAGCCCCAGCAAGGTAGTCGCCACCAGCAACAGCGAGACCTTGACGACCTCGCCGCGGTAGCGTCCCAAGTATGCCAGGATGCGCCACAGAAGCTTGGTAGCACCAGGTGCGAGGCCCTTGCGCTGCTCTGGATCCTGTTGTGCGTTCTCTGTCATGGAAGTCGCCATCCAGTGATGATGCGAAGCTCGAAGGGTTCGTCGGTGGGCAATTCAACGCCGTCGGCATCCAAGACGACGCCGACGCGCACATAGCGCCCCTCGCCGTTATCGCCCTCGTCCTTGGCGGACATCGCTTCCTCCGACACCTCGGCCACGCGTCCCTCATGCCAGTCGCCTGCCACGCGGACGCGGGCAACCTGGCCGACGGCCACGTCCTCGGCCGCGCCCTGGGGGATCTCGCCCACGACGACGCCCCGTTCCTCTATCCACGTGCGCATGGTATCCACCGTCGTCGCGTACCGCACCGCAAACACCGTCAGCAACGCCAACACCACCACGACGAGCAGCACGCCCACCCAAGCGATGTTGGCCACGCGTTGGCGCACCGCCCCCGTCTCGACCGTCTCGCCTGTCTCGCCCAAGGCTCCCCCTGTTCGACTGTCCCGCCCTCGGACCGTGGCTACGTTGCCCTACACATCTAGCCTACCAGAAGTCCGTCATATTGCAAAGCGACCAGCGCCCATCCGGGCGGATCTACAAAAAAGCCCGCCCTCGGCAGAAAGCTCACGCGACGGCTCGTGCTCTTGACGTAAGGGATAGACTGGTCGTACACTCTTGTTAGAGGAGCAAGAACAAGTCGCCAAAGAGAACGCGTGTACGCCTTCGACGATGCAGACTGGACTGGCGCACCGCCCAGGAGCATACGACCGCCTATGTTCCAGAAAGCACCATCGAACCGCATGAGTGATTCGCCCAACTGGCACCTCGCCGTCGAACGGCTACGCGGTACGCTCGTGGCTGGGTCTTGGGCCCTGCTCGAAATCACGCGCGGCGCCTATGCCGACTGGAAGGACGAGCTCCCCAACCCCCGCGAGGACCTCAGCCTGCGCGTGGAGATCCTCGCCTTTTTCCTGCATGTCGCCAGCCGCCATGCTCAACGCACGGGTCGCATCACCCGCTATGACCTGCTCGATACGCTCCGCCCCGTGATGGCGCGCGACCTCATCCGCGCCGCGTGGGATGCCCAGCCCGAGAACCCCTTCCAGGGCCAGGGCATCGTTCAGCAGTGGCAGATGGCCCAGGTATTACAACAGATGCACGAAGCCGATGCCGCCTATGGAGAGTGCCGCGAGATCGCCGGCCCGGTCATGAACAGCACCCAGCACGTCTTGGGGCGGTTCGTGCGCCGCGCCTTTGCCGCGCTGGATGTCTATCCCCCCGCTGCCCTCAGCCGCGACTTTGGCCAGGACGCGTTGGACGTCCTCACACGCATCCGACTGCCCGCCCTGGTGGATAGCGCCTGCGCGTGGCTGGACGGCCACCGCTAGACGCACGCCGTTGCGCACCAAGCCTCTGCATGCTAAACTCCCGCTGTCATCGCCAAGGATGAAGGAGCTGTCGTGCCCAAGTACGCGCGTCGCAGGCTTGTTGGGCTGATCGTTAGCGCGGCGCTGGCTGTTCTGGCCGTCGGCGCCCACCATCTGTGGCCAGATCTCCTCATGCTGCCCTCGGGCATGTCAGCCTTTCTGCTGGCAGCCTATGTCCTGGCGGTGCTGGCGCTCTCTGACCTCATCACCCTGCTGACCCTCTGGAGCCTACGGCGCCGTCAGAAGCCAGCCGCCGAGGGCCAGATGCTGGGCAGCCTCTACCGTCTGGTGGCCGTCCTCACCGTGCTGCTGGTCATCGGCTATGGCTTTGGGCAGCTCGGTGCCGTGAGCCAGTTTTTCACTCTCTTTGGCGGGATGATCCTGGGCTGGTCGCTCCAGGCGCCCGTGAGCGGGTTCGCGGCCTGGGCGCTGGTCTCCATCAAGCGCCCCTTCCGCCCAGGCGACCGGGTCCAGTTCCCCAACCTGGGGCTCACTGGAGATGTCCAAGAGGTCGGGCTGATGTACACCGTCCTCAACCAGGTCGGCGGCAGCATCAGCTCCGAAGAGGCCGTTGGGCGCTTTATCCTGGTGCCCAACGCCATGCTCTTTAGCCAGGTGGCCATCAACTATACCGTGACGCAGGAAGCGGCCTTTATGCTGGACGAGGTCGTCGTGCGCATCACCTACGACTCGGATTGGGACACCGCCGAGCGCATCATGCTCAATGCCGCCCGCCAGGTGACCGCCGACGTCATCGAGGCCACCGGCGAGGAGCCCTATATCCGCTCCGACCTGTACGACTATGGCGTGTACTTGCGCTTGCGTTACAAGACGCGCGTCAAGCGCCGCGCCGAGACGGCCTACCAGATCAACCGGGCCATCTTCAAGGCCATCCAACGCACGCCGAATATCGACCTGGCCATCCCCTACGTGTATTCGTACCGGTCGGGGGCCGAGCTTCGCGGCGAGGGCCACGGCCGCGAAGCCGAAGTGGTCCAGCAGATCCCCGTGGAAAAGATCGAGGCCATGGGCGTCCCGCTGGATACCCAGGACATCGAGCAGGTGGCCAAGAGCATCGCGCAGCACGGCCTCTTGCAGCCCATCCTAGTCGCCCAAAAGCCGGGCGAGGACGCCTACGAGGTGGTGGCGGGACACTTGCGTTTCGCGGCCTGCACCCGACTGGGCTGGACCACCATCCCCGCCGAGGTGCAGCGCAGCGCCGCCGCCAAGGACGAGGAGCACGGAGGCGACGCAAACTAGAGGGGATAAGTCATGGCAAAGCTATGGAAAGAGTTCCTCGAGTTCATCAAGCGCGGCAACGTGCTGGACATGGCCGTCGGCTTTACGGTAGGTACGGCGTTCACCGCACTGGTACGCGGCCTGGTGGACAATGTTATCATGCCGCCAATCTCGCTGCTTTTAGGCGTGATGGACTTTGCCAACCTGTTCGTGGTCCTGCGCCACGGCGATCCCGCGGGCCCCTATGCCACGCTGGCCGACGCCAACGCTGCCGGCGCGCTTACCTGGCGCTTTGGCGTGGTCATCAACAGCCTGGTGAGCTTTTTCTTGCTGGCCGTGGTCGTGTTCTTTGTGATGCGCGGGGCCAATCGCCTTATGCGCAAGCCACCGCCGCCGCCCGCTGAGCCCAAACCGCCCACGGAAAAGACCTGCCCCTTTTGCAGGATGACCATCCCCATCGAGGCGACGCGCTGTCCGTACTGCACGTCGCAGCTGCCGCAGCCCGAGCGCGCCGAGAGCTCAGTCTAGGACACGCCCATGGACGCAGCCCAGACACATCCGCCGACACCCACGGATAACGAGGCCGCAGAGCCAGGTGCACTGCGGGTAGTGTTCTATAACACCGAGGTCCTGGAAGAGCGCACAGCGTCTGCCATTGAAGAATGCGCGAAGCTGTCGGCACGGCCTGGCATCACCTGGGTGGACGTGGCGGGAGCGAACGATCCCGCCACCGTGGAAGCGCTGGGCGCCGCCTTTGATCTGCATCCTCTACTTGTGGAGGACGTCCAGAACACGCGCCACCGCGCCAAGCTGGACGACCTCGGCCACTATATGGTCTTTGTGGTGGCCTTGCTGGTCCGACCGTCCGAGAACGAGCCTCTCCAGCGCCACATGATCAGCTTGGTGCTGGGGCAAGACTATGTCCTCACGTTTACGCACGGCCTCGGCGCCGTCTTGGAGCCCTTTCGCGAGCGCCTGCGCGCCGGTCGGGGTCGCATACGTTCGCTGGGGGCGGACTATTTGGCGCATGCCCTCGTTGATACCGTCGTGGATGGTTACTATGACGTGCTAGAGGGCGTCTCCGATCGCTTAGACGGCATCGAAGAGGAGCTGCTCACCAGCCCCGATCCCACGGACCTGCCGGCGCTGTACAACGTGCGCCAGGACCTCCTCACGTTGCGCCACGCGATCTGGCCCATGCGCGATGCCGTGGGATCCCTCGAGCGCCGAGACTCGCCGCTCATCGCGCAGAGCACCGCCATCTATTTCCGCGATGTGTACGACCATCTGGCCCAACTCTTGGACACAGTCGAGACCCAACGCGAGATGGCCAGCGGTCTCTTTGATCTCTATCTATCGTCGATCAGCAACCGGCTCAACGAGATCATGAAAGTGCTAACCATCATCTCGACGCTGTTCATGCCGCTGACCTTTCTGGCGGGCATCTATGGGATGAACTTCCAACACATGCCTGAGCTGGGCTGGCGCTGGGGCTATCCCATGGTCTGGGCCATCGCCCTCGTGCTTGTGGTCGCCATGCTCTGGCTGTTCCGCCGCAGGAACTGGCTCTAGCCCCGTCTCAAATACGTACTCACAGGAGGCATCGTGTCTGACCATCCATCGCTGCATCCATCCGACGACATCGCGTACACCAGCCTGCGCACGCCCAGACCCATTGCCATCGACGGCGACCTCTCCAAACCCGTTTGGCAGCGCGCGCCCCATTCGCCCCGCTTTGTGGACATGGTCACCGGCGCGCCAGGCTACTATGACACGCGCATGGCCTGCCTGTGGGACGACGCCAAGCTCTATGTGGCCTTCTGGATCGAGGAGCCCTACGTCGAGGCGCACCTCACCGAGCGCGATAGCACCATCTTTCAGGAGAACGACGTCGAGGTGTTCATCGACGGCGGCGACAGCTACTATGAGTTCGAGGTCAACGCACTGGGCACCGTGTACGAGATCTTTTACATCTGGCGCGATGCCTATGCGCCCGGCTCCCGCTGGGATGTGCCCGCGTTCGACGTCCACGCCCACCAGGCCTACACCTTTGGCGGCGACTATGATCGGCAGCCCGCGACGTTCTGGCGCGGAACCCACCCGCGAGGCACACGTTGGGCCTTTACCGACTGGGACCTGCCCGGGATGGAGGTGGCCGTCCATGTGGATGGCGTCGTCAATGACAACACGAGGCCCGATCGCGGCTGGACCGCCGAGATCGCCTTCCCTTGGGCGGGGATGACCGAGCTCGCCGGCGACCGTGCCTTGCCTCCGCAGCCTGGCGACGTCTGGCGGATGTTTTTTGGGCGCTTTCAGAAGCTGATGAATGCAGGCCAAGAGGTTCAGCCCCACCCCGCCTGGGTCCTGACCCCCCATGGGATCTATGACACGCATCAGCCGGAGAGGTTCTCGCGGGTGAGGTTCTCGGCGGAGGCAGTGGAGGGGTAGCGGGACCCTGATAGGGGCACGGCAAGCCGCGCCCACGGCTTTGGGCAGCATCACGGA
>JBNGEB010000085.1:0-8610 GCA_049975585.1 Anaerolineae bacterium | reverse complement strand
GATCTCGACCAGTTGCTGGCCGATCTCAACGTGGAGCTGCAGGCCAAGGCAGGCTTTCTGCGCGGTAGTACCGTTACGCTGGATGCTGCCAGTCGAGTGATGGGACAGGAGACTATCGAGCGCATCCGCGCAGTCCTCGCCGAGCACGATCTCAATCTGGAGGCTGTCATCAGCGAGGATGACACGACGGCGGCTGCAGCCGAGGAGCTCAACCTGAAGGTCAGATCGCCCATCGCGTCGCGAGGCCCCCAGTCGGCGTCCCCCGCCACGATGGCCTATGCGGGCGTGTCTCGTCAAGCGTCGCCCCTCGAGGGATCTCGAGGGATGCTGGTTCGGCACGTTGTGCGTTCTGGCAAGATCGTGCGCCATCAAGGTCATGTGGCGATCATCGGGGACGTCAATCCCGGCGGGGCGATCATCGCTGGGGGCGATGTGATTGTGTGGGGTTCACTTCGGGGTACGGCGCACGCCGGGGCGTTCGGAGACACTAGTGCCGTGATCTGTGCCTTGGATATGCAGCCGTTGCAGCTTCGCATCGCCGAAGTGGTAGCGAGGCCAGGCGACCATGCCGCGCTGTGCCCTGGGCCCGAGATGGCAAAAGTCCTCGACGGTCGCATCGTCGTCGAGCCTTGGTCGGGGAGGTCGTAGCGGGAGTATGGCGACTCGGATCATCACGATCACATCAGGAAAGGGCGGCGTGGGCAAGACGACGACGACCGCCAATCTTGGGATTGCGCTGGCGGCGCTAGGGCAGCGGGTGGTCGTGATCGACACCGATGTTGGCCTTCGGAATCTCGATATCATTCTGGGTTTACAGAATCGGATCATCTACGATATCGTCGATGTGGTTGAAGGAAGGTGCCGTCTGCGCCAGGCGCTGATCCGCGATCGGTTGCAGCCGGAGCTGTACCTGCTTCCCGCGTCGCAGACTCGCGAAAAGAGTGCGGTGCGTCCAAGCGACCTCGGCCGCGTGTGCGATCAGCTTCAGGGCTCCGCGGACATTGTGCTGTTGGACTCGCCGGCTGGCATCGAACACGGATTTCGGACGGCCATGGCTCCCGCCGACGAGTTCGTGGTCGTCACAACGCCGGACCAAGCTGCCATCCAGGATGCTGATCGCGTTTTGGGGATCTTGGAGGAGAGCGCGCGTCGTTGTTTGGGGTTGGTGGTGAACCGTGTGCAAGCCGACCTGCTGCAGCGGCAGCAGATTCCTAGTCCGAAAGAGATCGCTAGCATGCTGGCCGTGCCACTTCTCGGGATCGTCCCCGACGATAATCGCATCATGATCGCCAACAGCCGTGGCGAACCAGTGGCCCATGATCTATCAACCGCGCCGGGCAACGCCTTTGAGCACGTTGCGAGGCGCTTGATGGGGGAGCAAGTTCCTCTGGCTGCGACGCCCTCTGTGCGACGTACCTGGCTGCAACGGTTGGGTTTTGGGCGATGAGCGCGGTCTGTCCTCTCTTGGTTGAAGGTAGCCTCCTGTGAGGAGCGCTAACTGGCGAGAGTTCGATATCGGCCTGTTCGTGGCGACGCTGGTTCTGCTTGCATTGGGAGTGGCGCTCATCTATAGCGCGTACGATCACGCCGTGCTGGGCGAAGGGGCGCCGCTTTCCGACCATCTCTCCTGGACGCAAGGCTGGCGCGCAGGGGTGGGACTGATTGTCCTCCTGTTGGTGACGCTGGTTGACTATCATCTCCTTTTCGTGGCGCGTCGTTTTGTGTATCTATTTATCTTGGCGATGCTTCTAGCTACGCTGTTCGCGGGGGAGACTACCTTTGGCGCACAGCGCAGCATGGAGGTCGCGGGCATTGCGATCCAGCCTTCAGAGCTGGCCAAGGTGCTGATGATCGTCGTCTTGGCCTATGTCCTGGGCCAGGGCCAGGAACACCTCGAGTCGGTACGCCCGTTCCTGGTATCGCTCGTGTTGCTTGTGCCTCCTGTCATCCTTGTGTATGAGCAGCCCGACTTTGGCACAATGTTCATTATGGTTGCCACGTGGGTCGGCATGGTTTTTCTGTCTGGCGTGCGCTGGCGGCATATTCTGTTGGCCGCTATCGTCGGTGCCATAGCTGCTCCGGTGATTTGGTTCCGGCTCGAGGACTATATGCGAGACAGGGTGATCCACTTTCTCGATCCATCGAGTGCCTCCCCAGACGAAAGCTACAATGTCCGTCAGGCATTGATTAGCATCGGCAACGGGGGATGGTGGGGAACGGGGTATCTGCAGGGATCCCAGAGCCAGCTCTATTTCCTGAGGGTGCGGCACACCGATTTCATCTTTTCGGTCCTGGCGGAAGAGCTGGGATTCCTGGGTTGTGTGGGATTTCTCGCCGTATATGCCTACATGCTATGGCGCCTGTTTGCTATCGCGCAGCAGGCTCCTGACGAGGGAGGGCGACTCATTGTCTCGGGTGTAGCCGTCATGCTTGCCATCCAAGCTGTCATCAACCTGGGCGCGAACGCCAATCTCTTGCCGGTTACTGGTGTCCCACTGCCGCTCGTGACCTATGGCGGCAGTGCTGTGCTGACCACGCTCTTTGCCTTGGGTCTCGTTCAGAGCGTTGCCGTGCGCCGTCGGCGCGTGGACCCAGACTCGCTTGACCCACTGACGTCGATAGGAATGCAAAGGAGGCGAAGATGACCGATCGCCCAGTACGCGTGCGCTTTGCTCCCAGCCCTACAGGCTACTTTCATGTGGGTGGGGCCCGCACGGCGCTCTACAACTGGCTCTTCGCTCGTCAGCACGGCGGCAAGTTTGTGTTGCGTATTGAGGACACGGATCGGACGCGCTATGTGCCTGATGCTCTGGCGGACCTCCTCGACGGGTTGCGGTGGTTGGGCCTGTGTTGGGACGAGGGCCCAGAAGTCGGTGGTCCCTACGGCCCTTACTACCAGTCAGATAGGCTAGAGCGCTATCGGGCGGCGGCGGAGGCGCTGATCGCCAAGGGGGAAGCTTACCGCTGTTATTGTAGTCCAGAGCGGTTGGCCAAGCTGCGCGAGGCACAGCGGGCTTCCAAGCAGCACGAGGGATACGACCGTCATTGCCGGCATCTCACGCGGAAGCAGATCGCGGACTATGAGGCGGAGGGCATCCGTCCAGTGGTGAGACTGGCGGCCCCCTTGGAGGGCGAGACGACCTTCCACGATATGCTCCGTGGTCCCATCACCGTTGATAATCGGCAGTTGAACGACTTGATCTTGCTCAAGTCAGATGGCTTTCCTACCTATAGCCTAGGTGTTGTCGTGGACGACCATGATATGCAGATCAGCCACATCATGCGCGGCGAGGAGTGGATCTCTACGGCACCAGCGCTGCAGTGCATCTACGATGCCTTTGGATGGGAGTCGCCGATTCAGGCGCATCTGCCGACTATCCTGGATCCTAGCGGTGAGGGCAAGCTCAGCAAGCGCAAGAAGCGGCTACCGGATGGCCGCGAGGCACTGACCTTTGTGCACGAGTTCAAGCAGGCGGGATACCTGCCGGAGGCGATGGTCAATTTCCTGGCCTTGGTTGGCTGGTCCTACGATGGCCAGACAGAGTTCTTTCGCCGCGATGAGCTGATAGAGCTGTTCGATCTGTCTCGCGTCTCGACGTCGTCGGGGGCGTTCTCCTATGACAAGTTGGATCACATGAATGCGACCTACATCCGAGAGCTAGGCACCAATGATCTGGCTGGGCGGTTGCTGCAGGTCTTGCGGCAGGAAGGCTTTCCCGCCGATCTCGAGTTTGCGCTCAAGGCCGTGCCGCTGGTGCGCGAGCGCATCAAGACGCTGGCAGAGGTCGTGCCCTGGGTGGACTATGCCTTCGCCGATCGGCTGGACTATGAGCCCAATCTGCTGATCCCGAAGAAAATGGACGCCGAGTCCACGATGATGGCGCTACACGCCGCTGCGGATAGTTTGCGTTCGGTCCATCCGTTCGAAGAGGCCGGGATCGAGGAGGCTCTCCGAGGGTTGGCCGATAGGCTGGATCTCAAGCTTGGCCAACTGCTGGGCCCCATTCGCGTGGCTTGCACAGGCAAGCAAGTGACCCCGCCCCTATTTGGAACACTTGACCTCATTGGACAGCAGAAGGTGATACGACGATTGGAAGATGCCATTGCCCTTCTCGCCGGCTAGCTGAGCGAGGCGCCGGGGCATTTGTGCAGATGGCCTCGACGTGTTATAATCTTGCCTGCGTTGAGGGATCGTCTAATGGTAGGACAGCTGACTCTGGATCAGCCGGTCGGGGTTCGAGTCCCTGTCCCTCAGCTAGCGAAGAGCGGCCAGATCAAGGTGGATTTGGCCGCTTCTGCCATTCTACGGGCGAGTGGCGGTGCCTATTTGTTCATACGGCGCTGGATCTTGGCCCACGTGTCTCGGAGCGCGATGGTGCGGTTGAACACCAGTTTGTCCTCCGTGTCAGGGTCCACCACAAAATAGCCCAGTCTTTCGAACTGGAATCGGTCACCCGGCACGGCATCCGCAACCGTCGGCTCGACAAACGCGTTCAGGTTGCTGGTAAAGTCCTCGCCCTCGGGCACGTCCTCGGGATCCGGCTCTGCAAAGAGCCTGTCGTAGAGTCGGATTTCTGTCTCCAGGGCATGTTTCGCTGACACCCAGTGCAGCGTGCCTCGCACCTTGCGTCCATCGGGCGCATCTCCGCCGCGGGTAGCGGGGTCATAGGTGCAGCGCAATGCGGTCACCTCGCCCGTTGCCGGATCCTTCTCCACGCCGGTACACGTGATAAAGTAGGCATAGCGCAATCGCACTTCGCGGCCGGGCGCAAGCCGGTAGAACTTGCGCGGAGGATCCTCCATAAAGTCATCGCGCTCGATATAGATCTCGCGGGAAAAGGGCACCATACGCGTGCCCTGGCTGGCATCCTCGGGATTGTTGATCGCCTCGAGTTCCTCTTCCTGGCCCTCGGGATAGTTCTCGATGATGACCTTGAGAGGATTTAGCACCGCCATGCGGCGTTCAGCGCGCTGGTTGAGGTCCTGTCGAATGTGATACTCGAGCAGCGCGACGTCAACGATGCTGTTACTCTTGGCGACGCCCACCTCATCGATGAACGCCCGGATCGCTTCAGGCGTGTAGCCGCGACGGCGCAGGCCGGCCAGGGTTGGCATTCGCGGGTCATCCCATCCCGATACGTGTCCCTGTTCAACGAGCAAGCGCAGCTTGCGCTTGCTGAGCACGGTATAGTTGAGGACAAGCCGTGCGAACTCGATCTGGCGTGGATGGTAGATCTCGAGCTCATCGAGGAACCAGTTATACAGGGGGCGATGCTGTTCATAGTCGATGTCACATAACGAGTGTGTGATGCCCTCAATCGAATCGCTCTGACCGTGGGCGAAATCATACATGGGATAGATGCACCAATCATCGCCGGTGCGATGGTGCGTGGCATGAAGGATCCGGTACATGATGGGATCCCTCAGATTGATGTTGGGCGAAGCCATGTCGATCTTGGCGCGGAGAGTCCGGCTTTCGTCGGGGAACTCGCCCGCGCGCATGCGACGGAACAGGTCGAGGTTCTCTTCTACAGTTCGATCGCGATAGGGGCTGTTGCGCCCGGGCTCGGTCAGCGTGCCTCGATACTCTCGCACCTCTTCTGGGCTGAGATCGCAGACGTACGCCTTGCCCTTTTTGATGAGGCGCTCGGCGAAATCGTAGAGCTGCTCGAAATAGTCTGACGCATAGTACTCGCGGCCTTTCCAGTCAAAGCCGAGCCAACGGATATCGTTCTTGATTCCCTCGACGTATTCGGTTTCCTCTTTGATTGGGTTGGTATCGTCGAACCGTAGATTGCACTGCCCATCGAACTCGTTGGCTATGCCAAAGTTCAGGCATATGGCCTTGGCGTGGCCAATGTGCAGATAGCCGTTGGGCTCGGGTGGGAAGCGCGTATGCACACGTCCCCCAAAGCGGCCGCTTTGCGTGTCCTCTGCGATGGCCTGTCGGATAAAGTCAGTGCCGCTGTCAAGTCCGTCATTCCCGTCATCCGGGGCAAGGTCCTCGAGCACGCTGTCCTCCTCCCACTGCATCGCTACGCCTAGCCTCTAGGCGCTAGAAGCTGTCTCTTTATGATAGCGCACCGGCCAAGAGCTCGCAACTGAGGGTTGTAACTGCGCCAGGAGATCGTTACCAGATGCTAGGCGGGATGACAACGTGATCGCCGAGGGGTGATCCGTTCGCATCCGTAACAGGCAGGCGTTCGCCAGTTTTGGGATCGTAGAGGCCTACTAGGATGCGCCTATCGCTCAAAGCGTCGCCGTCCTCGTTGAGGGTAATTAGGTGCTCGTCCTGAAGCCACTCGCCCGCCTTCCAGAAACTTGTGGGGTACTCACCGTCGCAGGGTGGGCCGTCCCCTTGCCCAACGATCCGATTCTGCGCATCGACCAAGTGGACGAACACCGTCCAGTCTCGGTCGATAGAGCTCAAAGCTTCCCAGTGCAACGTGATGGGCAGCGGCGTGGTCCCATCCCAGGACGCCCAGTCCAAATCGTAGCCTCGCAGGGCGATGGCACTCCCAAAAAGAGCCTCGGCTGGCCATTGGGGCGTTGCTGGCGTGGTCTCGCCTGTGATCTTGATGCGGCTGACCGTCAGCTTGCCGACGGGATTGCCCTCAAGGTCTGCGGCTGTGATGGGTACCATGGTATGGCGGTCGTAAAGGCCGACGACGATCTCGGCGGCCGTGGGGCCGACGGCGTCTTGGGCGACATCTACGGCGTAGGTGCCGTGGACGATCTGGCCGGGCCGCCAGTAGCTCGTCGGATAGGTCCCACCGCCGTGGAACGAGTCGCGTTGAGCGATCTTGGCCCCATCGCGGCCGAACACATGGATGAACAGGGTGAGGTCCTCATCGACTGCCTCATGGGTCTGCCAGTAGAGCGTGGCGAGGAACCGTCCTCCTGGCTCCACCTGTTCCCGATCGACGTGCACTGCGACGAGCTCTACAGGGCCGAACCGCGCGTGGATGGGCTGCGCGGCTGACGGGATCTCATCGGGGCGGAGGGGCTGTGGTGCGGCATAGGCGGGACCGATAGACGCCCACGGTTGGGCCAGCGTGGTCGCAAGGAGGAGCACCGGCAGGCCGAGGTAGGCAGCACGGCGGTGCCGAGGTCCGAACCATACTGCCAGCCCTCCCACAAAGGCGAGGCTCAATGCCGAGATGGCAGGGAAGACCAGGCGGCCTTGCGAGGCGTAGGTCATGCTGGTCCAGCGGATAAGCGATGCCCCCAAGGCTAGGGGCCAGAGGCCAAACACGCCGATGGCCAGCCAGGGCAACCGTCGCTTCTGGCGCCAGGCCATGATGAGGGCCCAGGTTGATCCTAGCATCCCGAGAACTCCAATGCCAAGCAGTAGGGGATACACGACCGACGGGCGTATGAGCACGTTAAAGATGCCAAAGATGCCCCAGTAGCTCATACAAAATCCGCGGAACTCGCCGAGGAGAGCCCCAAAGCTTGAGCGGACTTTGCGCCTGCCAAAGATGGCTAGCATCGTGTCGACGCCGGTGGGTTCCCCGTATAGACGCAAGTTGCGGAGGTACCACCATCCCGCTATGACCAGAACGGGCCCAAGCACCCACAGGGCGTGCCCTAGCCATCTCTGCAGTGCACGGGCAAGGTGGCGTGGCTTGACTGCACCAAGTAGCTCCGTCGGCGTTGGGCGGGCCGGCAAGCCCGCGCTATCGCGGACAGCGAACGCGAGCAAAGCGGCTAGCACAAGTGCCAACAAGGCAATCCCGCTCAGTTTGCTGAGCAACGCCGCCCCGCACAGGACGCCTAGCCCTGCTAGGCGCGTGGGCGTCGTTCCGCGATTGCCAGTCCGCACGAGTGTCAGCAGCGTGACGCTGGACAGGAGGATAATCAAGTTGTCGTTGTTGGCGCTGCTGCTCAGAAAGACGAACATTGGTGTGAATGCAGTGGTGGCCGCTGTCGCCAACGCTAGCTCTGAGCGGTTGGGGAAGAGAGATCGCACCAGAGCGTAGGTGCTCAGGATGGTCCCTATGCCCATGGCGATGGAAAGCCAGCGCACCAGATGCAGAGCCAGGATGCTGTCGCGTAGCGCGGAGCCCGTTGGGGGATGCATGACGAGGTGCTGGTTGTCGATGGCCGAGGGCAGCCCCATGCGGACATAGGGGTTGAGCTGACTCACCTCGGAGAAGTCAGAGACGTCGACGCCGTGCACGAGAAACGAAGCCATCAGATAATAGAGCGGGGGCTGACTTCCCTCCTGTGCGAACAGGGTGGTTTCGCCGGGCCGCTGGATAGGCAGGGCACCCTCCCGCACGAGGTGCACGACGTAGCCCATGTGATGGAGTTCGTCGGGGCTTTCGAAAGGGGGCACTACAAGGCTGTACGCTACCGCCAGTGCAAGGTAGACCCCGAGCATCAAGAGGATGCCATACGGGTGAGGATATCCCGCCGGTGCCTCCCGTCGTAGCTTCATGGGCTCGCGTCGCTCGCGGTGGCGTGGAACGGCCCGATCTTGACATAGCTCGGATCGGCCAGGTTGGCAGGCTCAGAGAGGGGCAGACGCTGGCCCGTCTCCAATTGGTAGAATCCGACGCGGAGGTACAGAGGACCCTTGGGCAGACGGGCTGGAAGTGCCAGCCG
>JBNGEB010000084.1:0-8646 GCA_049975585.1 Anaerolineae bacterium | reverse complement strand
TGGATGAGATCGATGGCCCACTCGGTGTACTCGGCGTTCATGCGATGCATCAGCTCGGGCTGATCGTAGAACGCGTAGAAATGCTCCTCGATGCCAAACAGCGTTCTGGGATACCAGAAATAGCCGTCGATGGTGAACCAGACGACACACTCGCCGCGGCTCTGTAGCTCGCCAAAGGGGGCCATGTCCGCCACGAGGGGCTCGACCGGCGGGAAGAGGTGGACGCGCAGTCGCTCATAGTCGTCACTGTCGGCGATGATGCCTGCGCCGTGGTGCGCAGGCGGAGGCATACTAGGACGGCGCGGGCTGAACCAGAACTGCTTGTGCGGATCCAGCCCAAAGTAGAGATCGATATCGTAGGTATCGGTCAGATGCTGAGGCAATCCCTCCTGATGCCATCGATCGATGGTTTGATTCCACCAGGTAGCCCACTCTAGCCTTGGTAGGCGATCTACGGGCTCGAAGGCCATCAGCGTCCGGAAACGCTCGACGTGGTTCATGGCTCCTCCTAGGGGGCACACGCAACGGCCCCAGTATAGGGGGAGAAGCATCGAGCGCCAAGGAGAGGCGAGCTCGGGAGCGATCTTTAGTTCAGGCGAGGGTCGGGGCTGATGCCGTTAGCGGCCCGATGGCGTTCCTTGTCGGCATACATGCTGGCATCCGCCTCTCGGAAGGCGCGACGGACGCTGCCTCCCGTAGGTGCGACGGCGCTGCCCATGGAGAGGCTAATTCGTTCGCTCTGGTGGAGCTCGCGTTGGGCTGCGAGCGCGCGGCGCATGCGATTGAGGGCGGTTGTGGTGCCCGTCTTGTCTGCTCCTGGCAACAGGATGGCGAACTCGTCGCCGCCGATGCGGGCGACGATATCGTTGGTCCGAAAGACGGCTTTGAGCATAGTCGCTACGCGCCGAAGCAGCGCATCGCCCGCTGGATGGCCAAAGCGGTCGTTGATGGCCTTCATCCCGTTGACATCAGCGATCACCACGCCAACGGGCCCATCATAGTCTCCAAGGCGATCCATCTCATCCTCAAAGTAGCTGCGGTTGTAGAGATCCGTGAGAGGATCGTGCGTGCTTACGTAGGTGAGTTGTTGCTCGAACAGCTTGCGCTCGGTGACATCGTGCAGGAGGATGACGCGCCCCGTGAGCAGTTCGCGTTCGTCAAAGAGCGGCGACACGCGCACGTCATAGTGCTCGGCCTCGTTACCAGAGCCAAGGGTTATCTCGGCGCGTGCATCCGAGGCTTTCCAGCATTGGGAGAGATCGCTGGCAAAGTCGGCAAAGATGGTGCTTGCGTGCCGACCAACGGCCTCCGAAGAGCTCAGATTGATGATGTGCTCGGCCGCACGGTTCACATCGACGATACGGCTGCGGTCATCGAGGACAATCACGCCGTCACTGAGCGACGCGATGACGGCGTCGCGCGCTGCAGGGACGAGGTCGAGCAGGCCGTAGCGGAAGAGCGCCAGAGCGATTGCAACGCCTGATACCGCAAAGGTGGCTGGCGTGATGTCCATGCCGGGCACGGGGCTGTGCCCCGTCAGATAGATGGCATTGCTAATCCACGGAACGACGGCGCCAAGCACCAATGCAACTGTCTGAGCTCGGTAGAGTCGGGATGAGCGAAAGGTCTCCTGGACGAGGACGAGTGTCCCCATGGCGAGGAGTGCATACGAGAATGCGGCGTGCACCCAGAACCAGGGGCCGTAGGTCTTGCTGATGACGGTGAGGTTGCCGACCGTCTCCAAGACGACGTCCCTGCGCAGGAGCAGGTGGTAGCGGTTGGTCCAGGCAAGCATGAGGGTGACGACGGGCATGAGAATCAGCAGCAGGGCGGTGGGGCTCCAAGGACGCACAGGCTTGCCGCCGTACCGGAGCGCAAACACGAACCAGAAGACGGGCACGCTCACGATGCCTACGTACTGGACGCTTGCCCAGAACAGCTTCTGATCGAGGCTGGCGCTAGAGAGCTCTAGCGCGTAGCTGATGGCCCACACGGCGACAGCGAACTCGAGAGATGCAAAGGCCAGCGCTCCCTTGGCGGGGTGACGCTTGAGTGCCAGCACCGCGAGAGCGACGCTAAGCACGCCCGATGCCAGGAGCGGCCAAGCGTATGGCGTGAAATCCCAGTGCACCGTAGGCCCTCTTCCCGTCAAGCACGAGCGTATGCGTTCGGCTACCCGTACCTCAGCCCATGTCTGGATGATCTTACGCGGTCTGGACGTATGCGTCAAGCGCGATTTCACGCGTTGATGGCAAGCTTGACGGAGGAAGGCACGTCGCTGGGAGCAACGCCAGAATCTGTGCACGGCGAGGACGGCCACGCTCGCAGGTTGAGTATCGCAAGAGCAGGTGGACTGGCTGACGATCGGGGGACGTTACGCTATCGGCCCGCGCGCGAAGAGAGAAGGCTGCGATTGCCCTTTGAGCAAAGCCTAGACAGCATCCTGATCGTACCGACCGCGGATCTCGTTCCACTTGACGCGGCAGATCTGCTCGAGCATCTCTTTCGATTCGCGAAGGTAGCTCTTGCCCTTGCCGGTGGCCACGTCGCGGTTGGCCCAGGCCACGGTCACCTCGGCGATCTGGTGGCCGGCGCGCTCTGCGAGGTAGAGCAGCTCGACGTCAAAGGCGGTTACTTTCCACCCCTTGACGTCCTCGGCCTGTTGGATGGCATCGAGCCGGGGAAAGAGTTCCAGCGCTACGGACCGTCGCATTGACTTGAAGCCGCACTGGGTGTCCGAGATATCGCGGAGCATCAGTAGACGACGGAAGGTGCGAAAGATGGCCGAGCCCAGGCGTCGGTACCAGCCAAAGTTGGCCCGCTGGGCGCCCCGCGATCCGATAGCCACGTCATATCCGGACGCATACGCTGGTAGAAGCGCATCGAGCTGGTCGATGGGTGTGGATTGATCCATGTCCGTGAACAGCACGAGCTCGCCTCGCGAGGCCTGAATGCCCGCCCAGACGGCCCCAGGTTTTCCCCGATGCGGATTGGCCTGCAACCGGAAGTGGGGTAGATCGGCAATGGCTTGACGTATGAGATCGCGGCTATCGTCGGTGCTGCCGTCGTCGGAGATGATCACCTCGTACGACCAAGGTTGTCGCGACAGGTAGGCGTGCATCTCCTGCAAGACGCCGCGTTGAAGGTTCTCCATTTCGTTATAGCACGGTACCACGACGGAAAGGTACGGGTCAGCCATTGTGCCGCGCTCCTTGCTCATCTGGGGGTCCCCACGCTAGGCATCCGGATCTCTGGGACGCTCGAGGATCGATGCAATGTAGGCGTCCGAGACGCGCCGGCGCGCCATAAGGGCTTGGCGATAGTGGCGCCAACGCCAGGCGGTCAGCAGGCCCGCAAGCTGGCCTCGCAGGCGTGCCCGAGCTGCCTTGCCACGGATGGATCGAAGCGCATCCTTGGCGATGCGCCACTGAGCGCGCAGGATCTGGCCCTTGTAGCGTCGGAAGAGCCGCGGTGGGTAGTTCCGCGCGATCACCCAGAGCGTGTTTCGTCCCACATAGTAGCTGGCCAAACTGCCCCCGCCGGTCGCCGAGAGGTGATGGCGCACGACGGCATCCGGCGTATAGATGCAGCGGTAGCCCGCCAGTTGCGCCCGCCAGTTCAGGTCGACGTCCTCGCAGTACATGAAGAATCTCTCGTCAAAGAGGCCGATGTCCTCGAGCACCTCTTTGCGGTACGCAAGCGCACCTCCGCAGCCGCCAAACACATAGCGCTCTTGGTCGTAAGGTGGCCCGTAGGGCTGCCAGACGCCCCGCGAGTCGGGCAGGCCATCCACCCCGTAGGTATCGCCGGCCGAATGGATGTGCGTAGGCTGGTCGTAGAGCATCATCCGCGAGGCTGCTGATCCGGCATCGGGGTGCCGGTCCAGCGCGCCTAGCAGGGCCTCTAGCCAGGTGGGCTCGGCCTCGATATCGTTGTTCAGAAAGACGACGACATCGCCGCGGGCGGCTCCAATGCCAGCGTTGCAGCCCCCGCTATAGCCACCGTTCTTTGAGAGCGCGAGCACGCGTACGTCTGGGAACTCGCGCCGCACGGTCTCCGCCGATCCGTCCGTGGAGGCATTGTCCACGACGATGACCTCAAAGGAAGGCCATGTCTGGGCCTGCAACGACGCGAGGCAAGGGCGCAGGTAGCGCAAGCCGTTCCAGTTGGGGATGATCACCGATGCCTGTGGCTGGTCCGGCCGACCGTGGCGCTCCTCTGGGGGCGGGGCAGCACTCATCTCACAACGACTCGACATAGGCCGCAAGCGCCTCTCGCCAAGGACGCATGCGGATCCCGAGCTGCGCTGCCATCGCGTTCTTCAGTTCGCAGCGCTTGGGCACACGTGCCAGCCGCTGGTAGTTCTCGGTGGGATGGATTGTGACCCCTTCGATGCCGGCCAGCTCGACGACGGCTTGCGCCAGCTCATAGCGCGAGCAGACGCCGCCGTTTGTGAGGTGGTAGGTGCCATAGGCAGGCATCGTGACGAGCTGCAATAACGCCTCGGCTACGTCGTGGGCATAGGTGGGCGACCCGATTTCGTCGGTGACCATGGTCATCTGGCCGCGCTCGCGAGCCAAGCGCAGGACTGTCTGCGGAAAGTTGCGCGGTCCCTGGCCATAGAGCCACGCGATGCGCACGACATAGTGGGCAGGCGCATGGTGACGCACGACGCGCTCGCCCGTCTCTTTAGTTTGGGCATAGACGCTGAGAGGGTTCGGGGCGTCATACTCGCGATAGGGAGACGTCTTGGCTCCGTCAAAGACATAGTCGGTGCTGATGTAGGCAATGGGGCAGCCTGCCTGCAAGGCGGCGACGGCGACGTTGCGCGTGCCGATGACGTTGACGCGGTAGGCCAGGTCTGGGTCGCGCTCGCAGCCGTCCACATCGGTGATCGCGGCAGTGTGGATGACCACGTCTGGCCGAAAGTCGCGGATGCTCGCCGCCGTGTGCACAAGATCGGTGATGTCATGCTCGGGCAGGTCCATCGGGAGAAGGTCCCCCTTGGGCACGAGGGCTTGAATCGCTTTCCCCAGTTGGCCTTTGCTGCCGGTTACCGCGATGCGCATGCCCTGCCTCCACCCCTTTCGAAACGATATGGCGCTGTAGGTGATCCGAGATCGCTTACTGTGGTGCAGCTCGCGTGCGAACAGCCCTGGCCGTCCTGCAACGGCATTGGCTGTAGAACCGCAACCTCGAGAACAGATGCATTATAGCCCTGCTGGAACGCCGATCAAAGCGCGGGCTCAAGGAGGTGCGGCCATTGACCAGGCCGGGCTCCCCGGATAGACTCCTGCAGTATGCGTCAAAGCTAACGGGGATCGTGGGAGGCAACGTGCGCACGGGAAGGCCAGACATGGCGAGCCAGAGCAGCCCCATGCGGGCCATGGGACGCGGCATCCGCGCGCTGTTTCTGGCGGCGTTGGTCGGGTTGACGATCCAGGCTCTGTATCGCATTCCCGCCGTACGCGACGCGGTTGAGGGATTCTTGCATCCGATGCCCTCTGTCGGGCTGATCGCAGGCCACTGGCAGAGCGACAGCGGTGCCGTGTGCCCTGATGGTCTGCGAGAGGTGGATCTGAACCTTGCCATCACGAGGCGCGTCGAGCGGTTGCTGCGCGACGAGGGCTACCGCGTGGAGGTCCTGCCCGAGTACGCGCGGCGGCTGGAAGGATACCGCGCCGATGCGCTGGTGAGCATCCACGTGGATTCGTGCGTCCAGCTCTCCGGTTACAAGGTGGCCCGTGCCGCGGACTCGCCGGATCCGCGCCGGGACGATAGGCTGGTCGATGCGCTCACTAGCAGCTATGCCGTGGCAACGGGCCTCGATGTCCACGATGAGACGGTCACGGAGGATATGACGGGTTACCATGCGTTCCACCGCGTTGCGCCCGAGACGCCAGCCGCCATCATCGAGTGTGGTTTCATGGGCGGCGACCGATCGTTGCTGACCCAGGAGCAGGGGCGCGTAGCGGCCGGTATCGCCAATGGGATTGTGGCATTCATCGAGAGCAGCGAGGCGAACCAGTAGGAGCGCGGCGCTGCTCCGGGCTTTTAACTGAAGGAGACAGACATGATCGTCAACGGTCGTCACTATCGCACGGTCTGGATGGAGGGCATGGGCCCGCAGGGCGCCGTCGTTAGGATGATCAACCAGCCGCTGATACCGCATCGCTTTGAGATCGTGGATCTTCCGGACCACCGGGCGACCGCTCGCGCCATCAAGGAGATGGTGGTGCGCGGTGCCGGCGCTATTGGGGCGACGGCCGGCTTTGGCATGGCTCAGGTGGCGCTCGAGGCGCCAAGCGACGATTGGCGCGGCTATCTGGAGCGTGGCGCGGCGATCTTGCAGGCGACGCGCCCAACGGCGCAGAATCTATTCTACGCCGTGCGTCGTGTGCTGAAAGCGGCCATGGCATCCGAGACGCTAGCCGAGGCTCAGCAGGCCGCGGTAGGCGAGGCGCAGGCTATCGCTGACGAGGATGCTGCTTGGTGCGAGGCCATCGGCCGGAGAGGCGCGGGGCTCATCTCCGAGCTCGCGGGCAAGCGCGAGGCAACGGACGCGTCCGAGTCGCCTGCACGCGGTGTGCGCATCCTCACGCACTGTAATGCGGGCTGGCTGGCCTTTGTCGATTGGGGCAGTGCCCTGGCGCCCGTGTACGCTGCGCACCGTGCGGGCATCGACGTGTTTGTCTGGGTGGACGAGACCCGACCACGCTCCCAAGGGGCTCGTCTGACGGCTTGGGAGCTCCGTGGCGAGCAGGTGCCGCATGCCATCATCGCGGACAATGCTGCAGGCCACCTGATGCAGCGTGGCGAGGTCGATATGGTCATCGTGGGGGCGGACCGTATCGCTGCCAACGGTGATGTGGCCAACAAGATCGGTACCTATGAGAAGGCTCTCTGCGCTCGGGCGCATGGCGTGCCATTCTACGTGGCGGCGCCTACGAGCACCATCGACATGGAGTGCGCTTCGGGCGATCTCATCCCCATCGAGGAACGGGACGAGGACGAGGTGCTCTATGCCTATGGCCGCACCGACAGCGGCGAGTTCACGCGCGTTCGTCTAGCGCACCAGGACGCTCGGGCGCACAATCCTGCTTTTGACGTCACGCCTCACAGCCTGGTTGCCGCATTCATCACGCAGAAAGGCGTCGTTGCCCCAGATCGGCTGGCTGAGCTCCTCTAGGCCAACGGCGACGGGCTCGGGAAGCGTGGGATAGCTGCCCTCACGATCCGGGCGCTGCGAACATCCAGGTGTTCTCGGCATCGCGAAGGCGCGGGTGCTGGCGGTCGCGGGGAGAGAGCAGAGGCTCCGCGATGGGCCATGCGATGTCGAGATCGGGGTCATCCCAGGCGATGCCGCGCTCCAGCTCCGGATCATAGTAACCGGTGACTTTGTAAAGGAACTCGGCGCGCTCGCTGACGACGCAGAAGCCGTGCGCATAGCCTGTGGGAATGTAGAGCTGCCGCTTGTTCTCGGCCGACAGCCAGAAGCCTCTCCACAGGCTGTAGGTGGGCGAGCCACGGCGGATGTCCACGGCGACGTCGTACACCTCTCCGACAACCACACGGACCAACTTGGCCTGCCCCGGCGGGAGCTGGTAGTGGAGCCCCCGCAAGGTGCCGCGGGTAGAGAGGCTGTGGTTGTCCTGCAGATACACGTCGTCTAGCCCGCACTTGGCATAGTCACGGTAGTTGTAGCTCTCCATAAAGAACCCGCGGCTATCCTCATGGACCGTGGGCTCGATGATGCGTAGCCCTGGCAGATCGGTGTCGATGACGCGCATGGGACCGCCTCGCTTGGGTGAGTGATCGGGAACACCATGGATAGAGGCTCGCACCCCGGCGAACTCTAGCCGCGCATCACTCTAGGGAGCGGGCATCGCTCTGTCAAGCGCACAGATGCCGGCCTGGCCATTCATCGCTCGTATGACTAGTTGCGTCGGTACGCTTGGCTCGTACAATGGCCGCGGCCAACGGTTTCTCCTGGGGAGTAGCATGAGCGTGAGTTTCGTCCATGGTTGGCGGCTCTTGAATGCGCGCGTCAGACATAGCCGCCTGCTTCATCCACAGACCCGCGATGATCGCAACGAGGTGCTGTTCTACCTCAACACGGGGATGTTGGGGTTTGCGACGGGCGGAATCATGGCGTTTCTGCCCGTATTCCTCGCTCGCTTGGGCGCATCCTCAACGATTCTGGGATGGTTCAATGCCGCGCCGGCTCTTTTCGCTACAGCGCTGCTGATACCCGGCGCCATGATCGCCGAGCGCAGCACCGACCAGGTCCGCGTGCGTGTGCGCAGTGCGTATCTGATCAAGGTGGTGTACCTTCTGGTTGCGCTCATCCCGTTTGCCGTGCCCCCAGATCGCTACCGTCTGCTACCGCCCATTCTCGTAGCCGTGTGGCTGCTGAAGGCGTTCCCAGAAGCTGTAGCGTTGCCCGCTTGGACCTCGGTGATGGCACGGGGATTCTCGCCTAGGCGACGAGCGAGGGTCAACGGCGCTCGGTGGGCGATCATGAGCTTGGCCAGCGCCCTTGGCAGCGCGGTGTTTGGCCAGCTCTTGGAGCATATTGCCTTCCCTTTGAACTACCAGATCGTCTTTCTCATCTCCTTTGCCCTGTCGATGCTGGACCCGTACATC
>JBNGEB010000083.1:0-8866 GCA_049975585.1 Anaerolineae bacterium | reverse complement strand
GGCGGGGGATTGCCATCACCGGGTATCCACTGAACACCCCACAAGCGGTCCATGCCAAGCAGATAATCAAGGTGAGGAATCTCCCCAGGCCCATCCAGATGATAAAAGCCGTGAGAGAGATGCTCGCAGCAGGCCTCGAGATCCGGCAGCACGAATCGCTCGAACATGCTTGGCGAGATCATGTAGGAAAAGTCGCATTGCAGCATGTACGTCGTACCCTCGGCCCAAATGGGCGCCCAGGGCGACGTGCCGGGGCATGTAGGACGGATGATGCCATCGAGCACATCATAGTACTCCACCCAAGCCTCAGTGATCTCACCAACCAGACGTTCCACCTCGTCCGGCGCATCGTAGAGATCCAACAGCAACTGCTGCGTGGTACGGAAGGAGGCCAGAATATCCAGATTGCCGCCAATGTCCGTATGGCTAATCTGAACCTGGCTGCCCATGCGCTCCACGAGAGCGCGCGTGACGTCCTGGATATGCTGCCACCAAGCGTTGTCGGGATCATAGCGCAGCGTGAGCTGATCGATGGGGATCTCTTGCTCGGGCTCGAACCACACCGTATCCTCGACCGAGTTGACCTTGGCCCCCATGAAACCGGCCGCAATGCCCGGCCCATAGTTCACAAAGACATGCGGGAAGGCATCGCCGTAAAATCGTCGCGCGGTCATCTGTCGCCAGACGCGCTCTGCGATCTCTTCGGGAGACACATCACCGCTCAAATTCGTCCAGAACGCCGGCACCGGAGGATACTCTGCGTCCGGATCGGGCTGGACGCCGGTGATCTGCACCAGAGGCCGATCCAGCTCGTGCGCCCACCACGCGGCATAATCTTCCCGAATGCGCGCCCAGTCCGCTTCTTGAAACCTAATCCCGAAAGCCACCCTGCCTCCTCGTCACATCCTACCCCGCTACGGGCGTCCTAGATCACCCATCTCAGACGACGCCAAGAACGCCACAACCACCATCCGGCGAGCGCAGTCCCGACGCCGCTCCCCAAGAGCCACAGTACTGGCAACGATCTCTCGTCTGGCAGTACCTCCAATGCGTCCACCACGCACAGACCAGCGACGCCATCGGCAATGCCCACCTCTAGCTCTAGGCGGTACTCGCCCGAGGGGGCTTTTGTCACCAGAGGAATGCGCGCCGGTTGCGCTTCGCCTGGGCCTCGAAGATCCACATAGCTGCGGCCCTCATCATCCGTGGGCAAGCCCGATACCGTCTGTCCATCCAGGCGCACGTACAACCTGCCCCCAACGACCGAGCGCTGACTGATCAGGTTCGCAGCAGTTCCGCGAAAGCGAAACACGGCGCGATCGCCTGGATTGCTGGAAACAACGTGAGTGCGGCCCAGTGAATCCTCATCGAGGACATCGGTCCAATCCCCGGTGAGCGTCACGGCCGGGTTGCTCTCTTGATACAAGCCTGGTCCAGGAGCAGGACCGTCCTCCGCGCGATCAGCTAGCGCCAGGTACAGTGGCCGTGGCGTGAAATCCGGGTCCACCATCCGAAAGTAGTAATCCGCGCGCTCCGGACCGATGTTCCCTACTTGCCGGAAGTACCAGATCATGAACACGCCGGCCCATGGCCATTCGCTGCGCGCCATGTCGATGGCCTCCAACGTATAGCGCACCTGCTCGGCCTCGCTGACGCGCTGCCAGATCAGATCCTCCTGCGGCATGGTCGCGGGCGCCGCATTCCATCCGAATTCATTGAACCAGATCGGCTTCTCGTCATCGCCGTACCGCTCCATGATCTCCCGATGCAGCAGCACCCGCTGGAAGTTCAGCACCTCTGGATTGGGCGGGTCATCGGGGGGCAGGTCCATCCCAAAGGCGTTTGCGGAATAGATATCGAAAAAGGGCGCGGCTCCCGCCTGGTACATGGCCTCAAGATAGTCCAGATCGTTCATGGCCGACCATTTGCCCGGCTCTGGATGGGGCTCGCCCAAGGTGATCGCTAGTGGAGCCGAGAGCACACGAACGTTGGGGTCGGCCTGCTTGGCCCGCGTGTAGGCAACCTTGAGCAGCTCCACATAGCCAGCGGGATCGACCGGCCGGTTGCCCCATTCCTGAGAGAGGTTGGGCTCGTTCCAGATCTGGATGTAATGAATGCGTCCCTTGTACCGTTCGACGAACGCGTACACGAAATCGCCATAGTCGGCCAGGTCATCTGGCGGCCGCTGTGGGTTGCTGTTGTCCTCGCGCGTCCAGTCAGGCGGGCGATCGAGACGGGCCACGATCTGCAAGCCGTGTGTCTCGCACGCTTCAACGATCTGATCGAACTTGGCCCAGCTACTGCCGCCACCCGGCGCCTGGAACACGCCCTTTTGCTCGGGCTCGATCTCCTCCCAAGGGAACTGCTGCTTTACCCAGCCGATACCCGCATCGCGCGCCATGGCTAGGGTGCGCTCTAGCTTCCAGCGCTCCACCTCCTGCGCCAGAAAAAAGTTGGCACCAAGAGGGTTAAGGTCCGTGAAGGGGATCTCCCGCACCTCGTAGGACGTGGGCGACGGCCGAGCAACGGCCACGGACCGCGCCACGGCCAGGCCGAACGACGAGGCCATGCCCACAAACACCAATACGGCCACCAGAAGATAGAGCCGCCATCGCACATTATGTCCGTCACTCGCTGTCATGCGTCATCCTGTGATTTGCGCCTAGGTTCGCCCGATTATAGAGAGCGGCGTAGTCGTTTGTCAACGCTAGACCGCGGCGCTACAATCGCTTCAGGCCTATGATGGAGAACGGTTGTGAAGATCATCACCAGTCATGAGCGCACCGACATGGACGGCCTAGCCGGCATGTATGCCGCTTGGCTACTCTATCCCGACCATGTGCCGGTGCTGCCTCGCAAGATGAACCGCAACTTGAGAGACTTGATCTCCGTGTTCGGGGAAGAGCTACCTTTCGTAGCCCAGGAAGACCTCCCTCGCGAGCGAATCACCGACGTTGTGCTGGTGGACGCCCAGACGATGGCCACGCTCCGTGGCGTCGCCCGCGACGCACACTTGCACATCATTGACCACCATGCGCCTGCTGAGGACCTTCCGCCCGAGTATGAGGTCGAGCTGGCCAAGACGGGCGCCGTCACGAGCATCCTCATGGAAAAGCTGGACGAGGCCGGCATTCGCCCCAGCCGCATCGGGGCCAGTCTCATGCTTCTCGGCATCTATGAGGACACGGGCAGCCTGACGTATGCCACCACCACCGCCCGCGATGCTCACGCGGTTGCCCGCCTTCTGGAGCTAGGGGCGGACCTTGCGCTCGTCGCTGACTTTGCCAAGCAGCCCCTCACCGATGCCCAGCGTCAAGTGTTGGGCCACCTACTCGAGGCGGCACAGATGCACACCATCAACGGGCGCGACATCTGCATCGCAGCCGTCAAGCTGGATGAATACGTGGACGAGCTCTCGGCCTTGATCCATCAAGTCGGCGACGTGTACGAGCCCGACGCCTGCCTCATGCTGACCGAGTTCGAGGATAGCGTGCAGGTCATTGCCCGGAGCAACACCGACGCCATCGATGTGGGAGCCTTGGCGCGAGACCTCGGCGGCGGCGGCCACAGCAAAGCCTCGGCGGCGCTTTTGCACAACACCAGCCTCGATGAGGTAGCCCGGAGTATCCTAGAGAAGCTGGAGCACCAGGTGCTGCCCCCCACGCAGGTGCGCGAGATCATGTCCACCAATGTGCATACCCTGGGGCTCCAGATGTCCGTGCGCGATGCGGCTGCTCTCATGCGCCGCTACGGCCATGAGGGATTCCCCGTCGTCGAGGACGACCACCTGCTCGGCGTTCTAACGCGGCGCGACGTGGATCGCGCGCTCCATCATGAGCTGGATGATCTGCCGGTGAGCAACATCCTCCACACGGGGCCGGTCTTTGTCGAGCCCGATAGCCCCGTGGACGACGTCCAAGAGATCATGATCCAACACAACCTGGGCCAAGTTCCCGTCGTGGAGGATGGACGATTCGTCGGGATCGTCACCCGCACCGACATCATCAAGCACTATGGCCCAACCCGCCGCAACGGCCGCGCCCAGAACACGCACCATCTCTTGGAGACGTCACTGCCTCGACCGTTACACGCGCTGCTCATGAAGGCTCGTGACGCAGCCAATGACCTGGGCTATTCCTTGTACATCGTCGGCGGTTTCGTTCGCGACCTCTTGCTCGGGGCGCCCAACCTTGACCTCGACATGGTAGTGGAGGGAGACGCGATCCATCTCGCTCGCGTGCTCGCGCCCCAGCTCAAAGCGCACGTCCGCAGCCACGCGCGGTTCGGCACCGCCAAGGTCATCCTGAACGGCGAGCGCGACGCTATGGTGCCACCATCGCTCGACTTTGTCACGGCGCGGACCGAATTCTACGAGCGCCCTACCGAGCTCCCGCAGGTGGAACGCAGCTCTATCAAGCAGGATCTCTACCGGCGCGACTTTACCATCAACACCATGGCGATCTGTCTCGATCGCGATCGCTATGGGGAGCTGCTCGACTTTTACGGAGGCAAGCGCGACCTCGAACAGGGGACCATCCGCGTGCTCCACAACCTGAGTTTTGTGGAGGACCCCACCCGCATTCTGCGGGCCGTCCGCTTTGAGCAGCGCCTCGACTTTGAGATCGAGCCGCGCACTGCCGAGCTCATGACCGACGCGCTAGATCTAATCGATCGCGTCACGGGAGATCGCCTGCGCCACGAGCTCTACCTGCTGCTAGCCGAGGAAGAGCCAGAGCGGGGCTTGGAGCGCCTCCACCAGATCGGCGTATTGCAGCAGATTCATCCTGCGCTGCGGACCACGCGCCACACGGCACAGCTCTTTGAGCGCATGCGCGCTCGCCACGACGCCATTGAAGAAACGAAAGATGTCTCGCCGCCAGCTTACGGGTCGGATGAGCCTACGCCGCCCTCGCTGGGCCTTTGCTACCTTGCGTTGCTCACGAGCCAGATGAACGCCACCGAGCTAGCCGAGCTCGTCCAACGCCTCTTGATCCCCGATCGCGATGCCAAGCTGCTGCATGAAGTGATGGCGCTCCGCGAATCGCTGGATCAGCTCAACTCCGACGCCATGCTGCCCAGCGCCATCCGCAGGTTGCTTGGCCCCTACTCGCGCGAGGCACGCGTGGTACTGTCGGTGCTCAGTCAGGAGCCACGCGTCATCCGCCGCCTGCGCATGTACGATGAGGAGATCGCGCACGTCAGCCCAAGCGTGGACGGGCACTACCTGAGAGAGCTGGGTTTGCCACCCGGGCCGGTCTATGCCGAGATCCTCGCGCATGTGCGTGACGCCCTGCTCGACGGTCGTATCGAGACGCTGAAAGAGGAGCAGGCTCTGGCAAGGCGCTTGGCCGACGCCGCTCGTACGACTTGACCCCAGCGTGGGATGCGATGCCCTCATGAAAAGATACGCGTGATCTCGTCCACATCGAAACGGACGAGCGGCCCCTCCACGTCACCTCGAAGCATGCGCATGCCCTGTTCCGGCCGCGTGAGGCGCCCGATACGGGCCGCGGGGATCCCGGCCTCTCGGTACCTCGCCAGCAGATCACCGACGCCGTCATCCGAGACGGTGACGAGCAGCGCGCCAGAGGCAATCGAGCCGAGGGGATCCAGCCCGTACGCCGTGCACAACTCGGCGCCCTCCTCGAGGATGGGGATGCGGTCCGCGTCTAGCCAAAGCCCAGTGTTGGCCGCCAGAGCCAACTCCTGAAGTCCTGTAGCCAACCCTCCCTCGGTGGGATCGTGCATGGCATGAACGCCAGCGACGTCCGCCGCGATACGAGCAGCTTCCAAGACACTGATACCTGGATCGTGCAAAAAGCCCTGGCACCGTCGGACAAAGGCCTCGTCGTAGCCTCGCTCCCGTAGCTCGTCGGCCTTCTCATAGGCGATCACCGAGACCGCCTCGATGGGGATGCCCTTCACCAGGATCACGCTGTCGCCGACCTTGGCGCTGGCCGTCGTGAGTAGGCGCTCTTTGGGTACCTCGCCGATCAGGACGCCCACCACGATAGGACGATCCAAGCCATGGGTTACTTCCGTGTGCCCACCTACCAGGTGGATCCCCAAGGCATCGGCTGCACCGCGTAGCTGTGCAAAGATCTCCTCGACCAGCTCGCGGGTGGTGCGGCCTTCCGGGAGCAAGAGCGTGTTCAGCATCCACAGCGGCGTCGCACCGCTCGTGGCTACATCGTTCGCGTTGACGTGGACAGCGTACCACCCTATCTGGTCGGTAGCAAAGGTAATGGGGTCCGTCTTGACCACCATGTAGGTGCTGCCCATATCGATGACGGCCACATCCTCACCGATGCCCGGACCGGTGATGAGCCGCTCATGCGTCACGCCCACACGGCCCAGCAGTTGGTTCAGGAATTCTAGAGGCAGCTTGCCTGTTGGCAGAATCCGATCCATCCGGAGCGCTTCTTCCTTGTGCCTGAACCTACCCGCCTGCTACGTCACGGCCCCAGGGGACACGAACACGGTCGCCACACGCGAAAAGGGCACTGACCTGTGTCAGGGCCCTCAGCGACCAACGTGAAAAGCGCGCGCCTCGCGACGCGCACGTCATGATGGCTAGCTGTGCTCATCCCCGCTCTCATGGCCTGCCCCCCCTAGCCCCATAAACTGAAGCGATTATAGCAACAAAGAGGCTCGGTGCAAGCGCCAGCGCAGAAAAGGCTACAAATCCTCCAGCGAGATAACCCGCGTGCCCTCCGGCGAAGCGATCACCACGGCTGTGGTCATGCCAAGGAAGAGCCCATTCTCCACGACGCCCGGGATGACGTTGAGGTCGCGTGCCAGCTGGCCCGGATGCTGTATGCCTCCCGTGTACCAGCAATCCAGAATGTAGTTGCCCTCGTCGGTTACATACGGTGATGCGGCGCCACCTCGCAGCTCCGGGCGAGCGCCGGTGCGTTGCAGCGCAGCGCGCGTGTTCTGCCAACCGAACTGCACTACCTCCACCGGCACGGGAGCTTTGGTCCCGAGGCGCTCCACGAGCTTGGTCGGATCTACCACGATGATCTCGCGCGTGGTCGCATAGGCGACGATCTTTTCCCGGAGCAAGTAGCCGCCTAGGCCCTTGATCAAGTTGAGCGCCCCGTCAACCTCGTCGGCCCCGTCGATGGTTACGTCGAGCGTTGGGTGCTCGGCGAGCGTAGTTAGGGGGATCCCCTCAGCCCTGGCAAGCGCCCCCGTCTCGTCAGACGTGGGCACAGCGACAATATCCCGCAGCTCCCCAGACCGGAGTAGCTCTGCGATGCGCAAGGTGGCATGCCTGGCAGTGGAGCCGCTCCCCAACCCGATGGCCATGCCGCTTTGCACGTACTCGGCCGCTCGATACCCCGCCTGCCGCTTGAGTTCATCTCTGTCCATGCCATCCCCTTCCCGTATGATCCAGATCCTATGCGATTCTGCCACCGAGGAACATGGCCAGCCCCAAGTATCCCGCTGTGGCCTCCACCAGCTCTGCCACCTCGATGCTCTCATCGACAACATGGGCCAACCTTGGATCCCCAGGGCCGTACCCCAGACACGGGATCCCCGCCTGCACGAGGTAGCCGCCATCGGTGGCAAAACCCCACACATCCACTGCCACGTCATGGCCAACCGCCTCACCAAGCAGACGATCGGCCACCACCAATGCGCGGTCATCGGCCGGAACCACAAAGCTCGGCACGACATACGGAATCATCCGCTCCAGCCCCGTGTAGGATCGAGCAGGTAGCTCACGCAACACGATGTCAGCGGTAACACCCTCCTCGCAACTGGCATCGGCGAGTCGCTGGAGCTGCAGCCGCGCGCTCTCGACATCCTCAGCAGGGACGCTGCGCCAGTCGATGGAAAGCGACAGACGCGACGGGATGACATTGCTGCTGGTCTGGTCGCAGGTGACGATGGTTGGCGCCAAGGAGGCCGTCCCGAGCACCGCATCACACGCAAGCGTCACCCGGTCCAGGCGCTCGACGAACCGCGCCAGCGAAAAGTGAGGATTGCGTCCGAGGTGAGGCGCACTAGCGTGGGCAGACCTGCCGCGGAAGGTAATCACAAGCTCGAACCGCCCACGATGTCCACGCATCAAACGTCCCGAGCTAGGCTCCCCCACGATGGCCAGATCTACATCCAGGTCCTCCCGAAGCGTCAACGTCCCCAAGCCGCCGGTCTCCTCTCCCACTACCGCGGCCACCAAGACGTCCCCTGCCGGACGCAGCCCATGAGCAACCATCAGCCCGCCCGCAATGAGTTGAGCTACCAGGGAGCCCTTGTCGTCCACGGCACCGCGCCCCCAGATGCGCCCTTTGCGCAAACCACCTTCCCAAGGGCCGTGTGTCCACGCATCGGCGGGGCCCGGATCTACCACATCCATGTGGGCATGCAGCATGATAGTGGCCTCGCTGCCCCCAGCGATCCACCCCAGCACATTGCCAGCGGCATCGACGCTGACGTCATCATAGCCCATGTCTCGCATGGTGCTGGAGACGA
This sequence comes from Anaerolineae bacterium, assembly GCA_049975585.1. Taxonomy (GTDB): domain Bacteria; phylum Chloroflexota; class Anaerolineae; order UBA1429; family UBA1429; genus DAIRUQ01. The sequence continues at coordinate 385 of JBNGEB010000083.1, read as the reverse complement.
GTTCCGCCATCGCGCCCTCATCACCCGAGAGGCTCGGCGTCTGGATCGCGCGTCGGATGAGATCGGCGAGCTGTGGCTCCCAGGCTTGCGCCATTGCGCGTGCGTTCGATGGTTTCATGGTTCGTCTCCCTGGGCAGCGGCGGCGAGGCCTCTCCCGAGGACTCGGCATCGACGTCGATATCGATAACCTGGTAGCCAAAGGTGTTCACGACCAGCGTGTCCCCATAGCGCGTAACCCGTGGGGCATCTTGCCGGTAGAGATGAATATGCCCGTGGACCAGGTAGCGAGGCTTGAAAACATCCATCAACCACAGAAACGCACCAAAGCCCTGGTGACACAGGTCGTCGGCATCGTGAATGCCCTGAGGCGCCGCATGGGTAATCA
>JBNGEB010000082.1:5934-8940 GCA_049975585.1 Anaerolineae bacterium | reverse complement strand
GTTGTAGACAAAGCTAACATAGAGGCCAGGTGCGGCATGATGCTCCGTGTTCAGGCCCCGCGGGAGCATCACCGAGGGATCTTGGCGCTGGCGGAAGGGCGGCACGATGCAGATGTACGTCCCCATGCCGTACATGGCGTGGCCCTCGTCGAGGACGCCCGCCCCGACGGCGTTGGCGCACTGGTCGTGGGCACCGGTGACGATGGCGACATGTGGGCCAAGGCCAAGCTCGTCGGCCATCTGAGGGGATACCGTGCCCACGCGCGTCCCCGCCGGCGCCGTTCGTGGCAGAATCGCTTGGTCGAGGTGGGCGATGGAAAGGATGCGCTGGCTCCAATCTTGGGAATCCAGGTCGAACAGCAGAGTCCTGTTGGCCAAGCTGAAATCCACGACGGCTTCGGCCCCGAGCAGATAAGCCACCAGGCTCTCCCACGGCAGCAGGTAGCGTGCGCGCGACCACAGTTCGGGCTGATGCTCTTGCAGCCACATCAATTTGGTGAGGCTGAAATGGTTGCCTAGGGCGTTGCCGGTGATGTGGTAGAGCTCCTGGTCGGGAAGGGCGTCGGCGATCTCGGATACGTAGGCCTCGCCGCGAGTGTCAAAGTTGAGGAGTGACGGCCCAAGGATGTTGCGATCGGCATCCACCGGCACGACCGCCTCGCCCAGTGAGGAGACGGCCAGTGCGGAGATCGGGTCGGCTGTCGTTTGCAGAGCCACCGACCGAATGCAGGCGCAGACCTTGCTCCACACGTCTTGGGCGTCGAGCTCTGCCCAGCCCGGCCGGGGGCGCTGCACGTCATACTCGCGATAGGCCTCGGCAAGGAGGTTACCATCGGGGGTGTAGGCGGCGGCTTTGCATCCGGTCGTGCCGACATCGATCCCCAGCAGGCTCACGGTTAGCCCTCCTCTTGGCCTTGACCGGTGACGCGGGCGCAGGTGGCCGACAGTCCCAGCTCCTCTCGGAGCAGGTAGCGCGTACGCTCATAGACGGCGTCCTGGGCCGCAGGCGTGGATCTCGTCTCGGACAGCGCGCGCTCGTAGGTCTGGCGGATGTCGGTGCCGATGTTCATCTTGGCGATGCCCCGGAGAAAGCTCTCGCGCACATAATAGCGCTGGATCCCCGATCCACCATGAAGCACGAGCGGGACGTTGGCCGCTTCGTTGAGCTTTGATAGGTGCGCCAGGTCCAGGCGGGCCTCGACCTTGGCCTGGTCCTTCTTGGCCCCCGAGATGGCCCCGTGGATGTTGCCAGCGGCCACCGAGAGCCAGTCACAGCCGCTCTCGCTCACAAAGCGCCGGGCTTGCTCCACGTCGGTGAACCCCTTGCCCGACGCAAACAGCTCCTCGTAGGGCGGAAGGGGACCGGCCTCGTGGCCGAGCACGGCCCCTAGTTCGGCTTCGCAGGGAATGTTTGACTGATGCGCGAGCTCGGCGACCTCGCGCGTAGCGGCGATGTTTGCCTCTAGAGGCAGCCGCGAGCCGTCCACCATCACCGAGTGGTACCCAAGCTCGATGGCTCGCGCGATGACGGGGAGATAGTCCACGCGCAGGTCGTCCTCATCGATGACGGGGACGTGGTCCAGATGCAAGCGAACGTGCGCGGGGTTCTCATGTTGGAAGTAGGCCTCGGCGACATACTCGGGGCCCTTGGCCGCGAATTTGTACCACTCTAGCCGTGCGGTGGCGACAAGGGCAAAGGCGTCCTCATCCACGGCGGCGCGGATCACGGGCTCTACCATGGGCAGATAGGGCACGTTGAAGGAGGGGACTACGAGCCCGGCCTTCCAGGCGTTGCGTACGGCGGTGCCGACGTCAAACGATGTCACATTGCTCCTGTTCCGTCTGTCAGTGCGGGGTCACGGCGAGCTGCCCGTCGCCATTCCCGCGTGTGTGCCAGCCCTTTGCGGAGCAGCGAGTGGGACAGCGCGTCGTGACAGTCCGCTATGGTATTTATTTGCAGCGAAAGACGTCAACCTCGTGGCCTAGATAGTACCCCAGAGCCTCGGCGACGGCGTCCATGACGTGGCCCGGCGTCGCACTGACGTGGTGACGGAAGCCGGCCTTGCCCAGATGCACGAGGACGTCCTGCAGACCGGCGATCTCGGCGACGCCGGCGCACCCGAAAAAGTCGTCGGCGATGGGATCATCGGTGAAACGGCCCTCGCCCACGTAGAACCGCAGGCATCCGTTCTGGGTCAGGAGGCCGGCGTAGGTCATGTCCGTGGGGGCGATGCGTCCCTGGCTGGGGCCGTAGCTCCGTCCTTTGCCCACGGCGTTGGCCAGGATGGCATGGTCGGTGACGCGGCCTTGGCCCTGCATCAGGCTGGCCGGCACTGGCCCGCAGTGGAACAGGATGCACTTGTCGTCGTCATCACCATAGTTGTTGTTCCAGTCAAGGAGCGTGGCGGCCCGACCCGAGGCCAGCGAGAGGGCGTGCATGGCGATGGCGCCGGCGACGTCCACTTCGCAGGCGGCGGGGATGCCAGCGTCATTGAGCGCGCCCAGCAGGACGCAGGGCGCTACACCGAGTTGCTGCTCCATCTCGTCCCAGCAGCGAATGGCTAGGGCGTCGAGCTGGTACTCGGCGATGATCTCGTCCAACACCACGCCCAGTCGCGTGAGCTGGTTCATGGCGGCATCTGGCACGGCCTCCCAAGAGGCGACGCCGGCGAGCTCTTGCTTTTTGGCGGCAAAGGCTGGCATGTCTTCGGAGATCTCTTTGACGCGCGCCAAGACGGAAGATAGATCCAGCGTCTCCATGGTAATGCCGGCACGTTGCAGGGCTATCTCGTCAACGCGCACGGTCTTGAAAGCGGTGGTGCGGGCACCGATGGCGCCCACCACCATGCGGGACAGGCCCTTGGTGACGCGGCAGACGCGATCAAAGTGGTCGATAGCCTCAGCGAACCGTGGGTCTTGCGGGCTGACCACATGGGGCTTGAGGGCGGTGAACTTGACGCCAGCTTGCACGAACAGGTCCATGATCGAGAGCTTGCCGCAGAAGGC
>JBNGEB010000082.1:0-5924 GCA_049975585.1 Anaerolineae bacterium | reverse complement strand
GCAGGGCTGGGCTCATCTTGTCGAGCTCGTCGGGATAGGCCTGGACTAGAATGGGCACGCCGGCGTCCTGCAAGGCGGCCAAGGCGCCATTCTCGTCGCCAAAGTTGGGCAGCGAGACGATGACGCCATCATACTCGCCTCGGTGCTCTTCTAGGAAGCGGGCGTATATCTGGCCCTCTTTTGCCGTCTCGACGGCGCCGTAGCGGGTAGCGTCTTCCGGAAGGAGCAAGACCTCATGGCCCCACGAACGCAGTAGCTCGGGGATCTCGCGGCGTGCCTGGGCGATGGGCTCGGGCGGGAACATGCCGCGATTGCCCACGAACAGCGCGAAACGGCTCTTGCTCTCCATGTTGGCTTCCTTTCTGCTGTGCTAGCCGAATACCTGATGCATGCGGTCGCAGTAGTATCGGACATTGTCCCATTCGGCGTCTGGCGGAATCCGGTGGTCCGGGCACGGGATGTACCCGCCAAGGTCCACGAGAGGCTTCAGGCGCTCGATCTCTGCGTCCACCGCGGCAAAGTCTTGCGCAAAGATCTTCTTATCCATGCCGCCTACGCCTCGTACTTGACGGCCATACTTGGCCCGCCACGGTGCGATGCTGGCTCCCCATGTGCCGACTTCGATTGGGAACATGGTGTTGACGCCGTTCTCAAGCCAGATGGGGAGCAACGCATCAATCTTGCCGTCACTATCCACTGATACGATGTCTAGGCCGTACTGGCGGACGAGAGCGGTGATGCGGCGATAATGCGGTCCCACCTTCTCGGCAAAGGTCTTGGGCCGAACCAGCGGCCCGGTCTTGAAGCAGAGATCCTCCCAAAAGTGGGCGAAATCGAACTTGGCGCCGCTCTCCAAGGCTGCTTTCGTGCATTGGTAGCAGAGCTCGCCCACCGTGTCGATGATCTCGGTGAACAGGTCGGGGTCATCGACCTCGAGGTATGCGGCTCCCGTGATGCCTAGCATGTCGCGGATGTCGCCAAAGAGGCTGCCGCAGTGGAGTCCGTAGAGATAGTCGCGCTCGTCCTTTTGCAGGAACTCGAGACCGCCTTGATCCCAGCGGACCATCTTGTCATAGACGCGCACATAGCTCTCGGTGACGCGCTCGGGCGTGAACTGGAGGCGGGGCAGGAAATGCTCTTCCCACGAGGCCCGGTCCTTGAGCAAGTGGTCAAACTCTGGTGGGGCGGCGCCGGTGGCGCCGGGCTTGACGAGGACGATGACGCCTTCCGAGTTGAGGACCTTGGAAGAGCCATCGGGAAGCTCTTCGATGAGCCGCCGCTCAAACGGCGGGCGGAGATGCCACTGAGGATGGAAGGCCGAATAGTAGTTGAAATCAAAGCCCAGCTTGGCAGAGATGGCGACGTCGGTGGGGTTGCCATCGGCCCAGGTCCGGGCTTCCTCCTCGGTAATGTGCCCCTCCTGCGCCCACTTGTCCAAGGTCTCCCCAGGCTCGTTCCAGAAGCCAAAGTGTACGACGGGGAGGCGATCGTAGGGCTCATATCGCAACACGGCGAGAGTGCGTTCACGGTCGTTCATAGCTGGGCCATCCTTTCGGTAATGGGCGGACGCGTCTTGCCAAGCGAGGCTTGTTCTAGCCTCCAAGCGCTATCGTGTCAAGCAGTGGAGGGGACAGCAAAGCCCGCGGCACAGGCCACGGGCTGAAGAGTGGGCGCGACAGGACTCGAACCTGTGACCTCACGGATGTGAACCGTGCGCTCTAACCAACTGAGCCACGCACCCTCCTTACGGCGGCCAGTATAGCATCGATGGCGCTCGGCTGCAAACGCCGGCCCCCACTGCACTGCCCGTTCTAGTGACTCAGTAATGGCGCGAGGTAGCTGCAGAGCATGGTAAGGACGACGAGAGCGCTGATGACGAGCGCGATAGTGCGTGTGCGCGAGTTGCGCATGGAACAGCTCTCCTAGGGTTCATCGGAGGCAGAGCTCTCGCAGTCCGCCAAACCCCGCAACGCTGGCTGGGAGTTCGGGTTGATGCGGAGCGCCTCTTCCAGCAGTGGGATGGCCGCCTCGCAATCACCGAGGTAGGCGTGCGAGAGGCCTAGCGTGTAATAATTCTCTTCGGTCTCGGCCCCCAGCTCGATGGCTTGCTCCAGTGCCACGATGGCGTCCTCATAGTTGCGTCGGACATAGTAGGTGATGCCCAGACGTCCGTAGGCACGGGCAAAGGTGGGATCGAGGCGAATCGCCTCTAGCAGCGTGTCACGAGCTAGCTCGTAAGCGCCCATGCTGAAATAGGTCCAGCCAAGCTGATCCAGGATCTGAGGATCGTTGGGATCGGCGTCGGCGGCGCGCTCGAACTGCTGCACGGCCGTATCGAGATCGCCCAGGACGCGGTAGTTGCGGCCCAGATCCAAGTAGATAAAGGCTAGGTGAGGGTTGATGGCGATGGCCTGCTCATAATAGTCGATGGCGGCTTGATACTGACCGGTAGCCTCGTGCACATAGCCGACGGAGCGTAGGACGAACGGATCGTCTGGAGCCAGCTCTAGCGCCTGGTCAGTAGTTTCCAGCGCATCTGGGATGCGGCCGCTATCGGCATAGGCTTCGGCCAGGTAGGCATGTGCGATGGCCGATGAGGGGTCCTGATCGGTGGCCTTGAGCGCCATGGCGACAGCCTCGGGGGCCTTGCCTGCCCAGTCGAGGGCCATGGCGAGGATGGCCAGGCATTCGGCGACCTCTTGGGGGTCCGCCGTGCTCTGTTCTGTCGCTCGGTGTGCCAGGGTGACGCCGGTTTCGGTATCGCTACGGAGCGTCTCGATGCGCGCCCAACGAGCGTAGGCGATCCCCAGCGTGGGATCGAGCTCGGTGGCACGTTGGTACTTGGCGATGGCCGCGTCGAGCTCGCCGCGCTCAAAGGCGCGGTCAGCCTCGGCGACATACTCGCGAGCGCTGATCTCGGTGGGGGTAGGGGTCGGCAGAGGTCCCGCGATGGCCTCAAAGATCTCGCGCTGCTTGGAATAGAGGAACCAGCCAACCGCGACGGCCACGATCACGGCCAGGAACCACGGCCAGATCGACCTACGTTTGCGGGGCTGCCAGGGCCTCAAGTACATGGGACTGCGCGCACCTCTGAGCAAGCGCGGAGATGATACTAGATACGCTCGATTATAGCATGGCAGCGAAGGCAGCTCCAACATGCGCTGGTTTGGAAAGGCCCTTGGCGTCTCCTATAATCGCCGTATGCGACGTTGCGTCTGTCCACGACAATGGCTTCTCACGCGATGGTTCTTGGTGGCAGTGCTGCTGCCAAGTCTCATCGCGTGTCGGCGTCCCCCTGCCGTGCCAACGCCGCCTCCTAGCGTTGTAGCCCCTGCGCGCGTCGCCGTTCTCAGCGAGCCGGCTGGCGCGGTGGTCTCGGTGGCGGGCCAGTTACGAGGGGAAACCCCGCTTGAATTGGAGCTCGCTCCCGGAACCCACGAGATCAGTCTGTCGCGGGATGGCTATAGCACCGAGGCTGCTTCGGTCACCGTAGCGGCCGGCGAGGCGTTGACTGTCAGCCGTGAGCTGGAGGATATCGCCCCGCCGACCGTTAGCCTGGATCTAGCAAAGACAACCGTTCTGCCGCAAGGTGGTCTCAAGGTGCAGGCAGGCGCTACCGACAATGGCTCGGCCTTGTCGTTGCGGCTCTACCTTGGCGGAGAGCTGGTCGCCGAGGCCGCCGGCGGGCGGCTGATCCACAACCTCGATACGCGCGCGCTCGTGCCGGGAACCTACGAGCTGCGGGTCGTCGCCGAGGACGCCGCGGGGAACGAGTCGGAGAGGCGGGCACGTTTTGCCGTGAGGTCTCCCGCTTCGGCCACGCCTTGGCCCTCGCCGACTGCTGGCTCGACGTCGGTGCTGCCCACGGCCACGCCCGAGGTCGCTGCGACTGCTACGTCCGAGCCTCAAGTCGTCGCCTGGTGGGACGAGATCACGCTGGAGACCATGGGGTATAGAGCCGGTCTCTACACGGATCCAGAGGGCGTGGGCCACCCCTATCCGCTCCTCGACCGCGGTGCCATGACGCCGCCCGAGCCGGTCGTCTATCGCGTATTGCGCGTGCGCAACCGCTACCTGGACCTCACCTTCCTGCCCGAGCTCGGCGGGAGGCTCTACCAGGCGCGTTTCCTGCCGACGGGGCAAGATCTGTTCTGGACCGCGCCCATGCTCAAGCCTACGCACTGGGGCCCGCTCGATCAGGGCTGGTGGCTGGCGGTGGGCGGCATGGAGTGGTGCTTGCCCGTCGACGAGCACGGGTATCTGACCGCTGAGCCTTGGGATGTGGTCCCCATTTCACGTGAGGATGGTGGCGTCACGGTGCGCATCAGCACCCTGGAACGCACCCGCAACATGCGGGCCGAGATCGATGTGACGCTAATGCCAGGTGAGGCAGCCTTGCGCATCGGCACGCGTCTGGAGAACCTGAGCGAGGCTCCGGTTTCGTACCAGTACTGGATGAACGCCATCCTGTCGCCCGGCGCCAAGGGGATCGGGCCGGATCTCCGATTCGTGGTTCCAGCCGACGGGGTCACCGTTCACAGTAGCGGTGATCCAGGCCTGCCTGATGCGCATGGGGTCATGGGCTGGCCGGTGCACGGCGGTCGCGACATGCGCATCTATGGCAATTGGCGCAACTGGCTAGGCTTCTTTGCGACCGAGGCGACGGCTCCCTATACCGCCATCTATAGCCCTGAGACGGCGCTGGGGATGGCGCGTGTCTATCCGCAGGAAGTCGCTCGTGGCGCCAAGCTGTTTGCCTTTGCGCGCGACTTTGCCGATGTGGGGGCCTACACGGACGACGGCACCCACTATGTGGAGATGTGGGGCGGCGTCACGCCGACGTTCTGGGACTATGCCACGTTGGGGGCAGGCGAGGCCCTTCAGTGGGACGAGGCGTGGTGGGTGTTGGCGGGAAGCGATGTGCCCTGTGCCGTGAGCGCACATGCGTCCCTTTCGGCTCGCATGACGGGGGAAGCTATCGAGGTGACCGTCGCATCGCCGGCTCTGAAGGAACTGACGTGTCAGGTCTTGCGGGGAGAGGATATCCTGCACGAGAGTCCCTTCACCGTGCGTCCGGATGCGCCTTGGACGGGCGCGTTCCCTCTAGCGCCGGGGGACGGGCAGATCACGGTGTGGCTGGCCGATGCGAACGGCATGGAGGTGTTGCGGTGCACGCCGTAGAGCCCAAGCGCGAGGAACTGCGCTGCTCCGAGTGTGGAGGCGTGCTTGAAGAGGGGGATCTGTTCTGTCCGTGGTGTGGTGCCCGCACCGGCCGTGCGCCGCAAAAGGTGGGGGAAGTATCTGCTGGGACGCAAGGGCCGCCCGCCGATCGCGGGTGGACGCGCACCACTGCTGCCGTTGCGGGCACGCTGGCGGGGTTGTTCCTCATCGTGCTCGTGGCCATAGCGGGAGTGTACTTTGGCCTGCGGGATCGGGAGGCTATCGAACGCCAAGCGGCCAACGCTCACCTGGAGCGAGGAGCCGCCTACCTCGAATCCGGCGAGATCGAGATGGCTGCTGCCGAACTAGAGCTGGCCGTACGTCTGGCTCCGGATCTATCGGATGCGGGGACGCTTCTGGCTCGAGCGCGCACTCGGCTTGCAACGATGCCCACCGTAACGCCAGAGCCGTCTGCCCAAGAGCCACCGTTGTCTTCCTTGTACGAGGAGCTTGTGGCCGCCCATGCGCGGGCCGACTGGGAGTCAGTATGGGATCTGGCGGATAGGATTCGTTCTCTCGATCCGGGCTACCGGTCCGAGGAGATAGACGGGATGCTATTCGATGCGTACTATGCCAGCGCCGTCGATCTCGTGGCACAGAACCGGCTGACAGAGGCTGTGCGGATGCTAGACCACGCGCTAGAGCTCAAGCCTGACGACGCGGCGGCGCAGGAGCAACGCACCCTGGCGGGACTGTACATGGAC
>JBNGEB010000081.1:0-9142 GCA_049975585.1 Anaerolineae bacterium | reverse complement strand
CACTTGGCCTTGATCGACGACCTCGATCACAAAGTCTGGTCCCTCGCGGTAGCAGCAAACCCGCACCTCACCCGTGTCGTCGCCCTGGTAGGCATGCACCATGGAATTGGTGCACGCTTCATCCACGGCGAGTTGAATCTGGAAGATCTGGTCCTCCGTCATGCCGACGTGTCGGGCGCGTTCGGACACAAAGGCGCCGACCTCGGTGAGGTTGGCGAGATCGCTAGTGACACAGATCTCGTACTGGATGCTCGACATGCGAGCTCATCCCTTGCCAACAAAGGCGGAACGGCCGATAGACAGCGTCGAGAGTGGCCGGCGTGCCAGCCCGACATAGGCTATCGGCTAGAAGCTACCAACGGCTCGAACCGCATCATCATACATGTTGATGAGCGGGAGGATGCCCGCGAGATCTAGCACCTCCTGGATACGTTCCGGGATGGCGGCTAGGCGGACATCGCCTCGGTTCCAACGTTGGCACTCCTTGTAGGCTTGTACCAAGGCGCGGATTGCTGCGCTGCCAAAGAACGTGACGTCTTTCATGTCCAGAACGATGCGATACACGCCCGCGTCCATGGAGGACCGGAGAGCAGCCTGCAGCTCGTGTGCGTTGCTGCTATCGAACCGCCCAGAAAGCGTGATCAGGTCACAGCGTTTAAGATGGTTCGTACTGATCTGCATGCACTCTCCTCCCAAGGCGCGCCCAAATCGCGCAGCCGATTATAGCATGGCCAAGAGGCCTAACCAAGCCACACGCTCTCCTGGGGAGGCACGCTCTGTGGATCTGTGGCGAGCTTGATGGAGACCGCTCCGAGGCCTATTGAGAGCCATAGCAAGGACGAGGCGTGGGGAAACACCAGGTTGAAGAGATAGTGGTCCAGGAGTCCGCCCACCAACCCCCCAAAGATCGCCAACGTTACGCCCAGCGCGATGGGCTCCAGGTCGTCGTCGCCGTGAAGCGCCTCCCGCGTTCCCCAAAAATAAAAGCCGTAGCTCGCTATCGCCATCAAGAACACCGCCAGCCCGACGATGCCCATCTGCTCCGCGATGAGCAGATAGACGTTGGACACGCCAAGATAAGTGTCAATGTCGGGTGTGCCCGAGAAGCCTACGCCCAACCAGGGATAGCGTCCGATGAGAATGAGCGCGTCCTTGTACTCGCCAAACCGCATCTGTGTGGCCAGGTCTTGACCTTGAATGCCCTCGATAAAGTGCGACACATAAGCTTGTGTTTGTGGAAGTAGTAGCAAGAGCACAAAGGCAACTATGCCGATCCAAAACAGCTTGCGATAACGCAGTAGGGCCAGCAAACCCAGTGCTGCCACCAAGCCCGCCAAGGAACCCCGCGAGTAGGTCATGATCATGCACATTAACATGACGGCGAGCATGCCGAATAGAAGGGGACGCGGCAGGAGCGGCTTGCGAGCCAGGGCCATGGATGCTGTCATCGTCGTGGTGAAGATCAACATGCCACCCAGGACATTGGGGTCGACCGATGTGGAGGTCGCACGCAGCGGAAGCTCAGGATTGTCCTCGATGTACCGCAACACGTCCAATCCCATCGGGTAGCGTACGACGCGCAGCATAGAGAGTGCTTGGACAGTCAGGTGCGATGGCAAAAGGTAGAGGATTACCCCGATCAGAGCGGCAATGGCTCCACCAACCATCAATGCCGTGACGGCGATCTGAAGCCGCTCGCGGCAACGCACCGTATTGGTCACCACGATGAACAGCAATAGGCTTAGCAGGATCTCGGCAAAGTGCCGCAGGTTGTTTGCGGTGAGAGCGCCATGTTCCAGCCCTCGGATATAGGATACGACGGCTAGCATGGCGAAGAGCAGAAGCGGTAGCGTGGTTGGTGTGGTCACGAACTGGGTGTCGATCCGTGCCAGCAGCCGGCTGACCCACACAAAGTATAGACCAGCGAGGGCAAGGTCCAAGAACGTGGGCGAGAATCCAATATCTATGGGCACGGCAGCAAAGGGGAGAAGCGTGATGATGGCGATGATGGATAGTAGGCCAACTAGCGTGCTTCGAAGGATGAGATAGCCAACGGCCACGGCCAAAAGGGCTGCGCTCCCGTACATCCATCCCAGCAGGCCCAGCACGGCACCGATTGGTGCGCCTGCGACGATGCACACTGCCACGATGCAGAGGACGCGGACCCACCAAACCCGGTGCGTAAGCCCTTGTCGGACCCGTTCATTGGCACGGTCCACTACTGTCATGATGCTCACGATAGCCCTCCCAAGCCGCGACATGGTAGCATAGCGCAAGGCCCCAAGCAAAAGGGCGCGTGTCTAGCGGCATCTCGCGGACGGACGTGTTGACACATCCCGCTTCAGAGCTTATAATCCGCGGCGTTGTGCGGGTGTAGCTCAGTTGGCAGAGCGTCTGCTTCCCAAGCAGAATGTCGTGGGTTCGAATCCCATCACCCGCTTGTACCATGGATAGAGTGCCTCCGAGCCTGATACCACAAGGGCTTGTTTATGTGGTCCAGGGCCTCGGAGGCTTGTTCGTGAGCTAGGAGCATCCTCCCTGTACTTGCCTCAGTAATCCCCTATCAACCCTCGCTTGTTGGCCATGTAGCCATGCTGCCCAACGGCATCATCGGTGCTGCCTCACGACCACCAGAGCGATCCCCAGATCTGCTACCAGGACCAGCATCAGGCCGGCACCCACCAAGTACGGCATCCACTTGCCAATCGGGCGATCATCTCTCAACCCATCTACGTTATCCTTCGCCTCGTTTCCGGCATCGTCAACGGCCTTTTGGCTCGACGCGGCCTCCTCCAGAGCCCCGAGGATGAACGCCTGCGTGTCCTCATCCCAGTTGCTCAGCTCGTCGACCAGGACCAGGGGCTCGACCTCGCCCACCATGCCGTCTGCGATGTTGATTGCCTGCTCGCCCGACACGCTGATCGGCTCGCCGCCCCGGGGCGTGACTTCTACTGTCCCCTCCAGGACCTTGACCATGGAGCTCGTTCCGTCCTCCTCGAGGATAAAGGTCGTGCCCTTGATCCCGAGGACCGCCTGGGACATTTCCCAGTCGATCTGGCCGCCGGAGCGCCACATCTGTTTCAGGTTCCCCACGATCTTGCCATACAGCAGATCGATCTTGCTCGGAGCGTCCTCGTTGCAGGCAATCACGACCGACGCCTCGTCCTTGGCGCGCAAGTACCCGCCCTCTGTACCCAGGATGACGCCCGAATCATGGTTCACCCAGATGACGTCGCCCTCCCTGCCCCCCGGCATCGTCGCTCTCACCGTCTCGTGGATCGGCGCATAGCCCGACTTGACGTCCGTCCGAAAAGACGCCTCGCCGTCCTCGTTCACGAAATCGCTGTACGAGCGGTAATTCGCGCCGTACTGGCCACGGACTGCGGCAGGTGGCGAGGAGAACGAGAGGCTGTTCGCCGCGTCAGGTCCACCGCGATATCGACCTGGTCACCGGACCGGATGACCTCGGGCGGCTCACTGAACGACGCTTCGAACGTGATCGACTCGCCATGTACCATAGGCGGGTCCGTAGAGTCGTCCGATGGCCCGATGTACCTGAACTGGAAGCTGAATCGATTGTGTCCGTAGGATAGCACGTGGTGGTAGACGGAATCTGCGGGCCGCCTCTCCTCATAGTCTGCCCCATCGTTTAGAGCGATAACATCCACGAGCACCCAGCCGGACTCTGCGTCTTGCAGCACGGAGGCCGCGGTAGTGCCCGGCAACAGAAGTGCGATCAACAAGATGGCAGCGCCGATGATTCCAATTGCTCTCTTCACTATTCCCCTCTCTGCGTTCTGGATGGTGGAGGCAGCACGATCGCAATTGCACCATGCCCGCCTCCTCGCTTTGGGAACCGGCATCGGGCCGCATCGTCCATCAGAAGGTGCGGTACCCCCTGGAGTGGCTCACGTCGGACGCCCTCCGGGGTCGGCACCTGGCGCGGGCACCGTCAGCAACCGCTCCGTGTAGCGTCCCCAATCGAACAGCTGCTGCAATGCCACCATAAAGTCATCCGCATCCAGCACCTGTGCGTACACATCGTCGCTAAAGAACGAGTCTTTCCCCGTGTCCACCAGTCGAACCTTGCCCGTGCTCTGCTCCTCCTCGTCTCGGCTTCCACTCTCCACAACATGCTACAACGCGTGCCAACTCTCAAGGTTGCCCGCATTGTCGAGGCCACTTTTTCAACACCCTCGGCCTGGCAAAGATTGCGACCGGACAATATTCGTGCTATACTGGTTAAAAGCGTTGATCAGGACGAGTACCCGTTGCGCTAGCGATAGGGAGTGGGGGGCATCGACTGGAACCCCCCTCGGGATGCCAGCGGTGAAAACCACCTGAGAGCGGGCACCAGACGCGAGAGCAAGGTGCCCCGGCAGCCCCGTTATCGGCTCCAGAGCGCGGCCCGCCTGCTGGGCCGCGGAAAATGGGTGGAACCGCGTGAGCGCGCCCTCTCGCCCCATGGTGAGAGGGCGCTTTTGCATGCCGTATACGTCCGCCTAGGCCCATATCATGGAGGTTGCAATGCCCAAGTATGATCTCGATACGATACGACACTCTGCCGCGCACGTGATGGCAGAGGCGGTGCTCGAGCTGTTCCCTGATGCCAAGCTGGGCATCGGGCCCGCCATCGAGGATGGCTTCTACTATGACTTTGACCTGCCCCGTCCTCTGACACAGGACGATCTGGATAAAATCCTCGAGCGGATGAAGGAAAGCATCAAGGCCAAGAAGGACTTTCAGCGGGAGGAGGTCACTCGCGAGCGGGCCGCGGAGCTCTTTGCGGACCAGCCCTACAAGCTTGAATTGCTGCGGGATCTGCCAGAGGATGCGACCATATCCATCTACCGGCATGGAGACTTTGTGGATCTCTGCCGCGGCCCGCACGTGAGCAACACAGGGGACCTGCGCTGGGATAGCGTGGCGCTCCAGAGCATCGCCGGTGCCTACTGGCGCGGCGACGAGAAGCGCCCCATGCTGCAGCGGATCTATGGGACCATCTGGCATAGCAAGCGCGAGCTGCGGGAATATCTCGCGCGGCTGGAAGAGCTGGCCAAGCGCGATCACCGCTGGTTGGGGCGAGACCTCGATCTCTTTTCGCTGCATGAGGAGGCGGGAGCGGGACTCGTGTACTGGCATCCCAAAGGCGGGCGCATCCGCACCATCATCGAGGACTATTGGCGGCAGAAGCACTTCCAGGGCGGCTATGACATCGTCTATTCGCCGCACATCGGGCGCTCGTGGTTGTGGGAGACGTCAGGGCACTTGGGCTTCTACCGCGACTCGATGTACGCGCCGATGGACATCGACGGGCAGGACTATTATCTAAAGCCGATGAACTGCCCCTTCCACATCATGATGTACCGATCACGGACGCGTTCCTATCGCGATCTACCCCTACGTTGGGCCGAGCTGGGCACGGTGTACCGCTATGAGCGTAGTGGCGTGCTGCATGGCCTCCTGCGCGTGCGGGGGTTCACGCAGGACGATGCGCATATCATCTGCACACCCGACCAGATCGAGGACGAGATCCTCGGTGTGCTCCGCTTCTCCCTGGCCATGTGGAGCGCGATGGGGTTTACGGACGTCGCGGCTTATCTGTCCACGCGCCCGGAAAAGGCAGTGGGCGAGCCAGCTCAGTGGGATCAAGCTACGGTCTCGCTGCGACGAGCGCTCGAGGAAGAGGGCATGGCCTACGAGGTGGACGAGGGCGGCGGTGCGTTCTATGGCCCCAAGATCGATTTGAAGATTCGCGATGCCCTGGGCCGCGAATGGCAGATGACAACCATCCAGTTCGACTTTAACGAGCCCGAGCGCTTTGACATGGTCTATGTGGGCGATGACGGCCAGGAGCACCGCCCTTACATGGTGCACCGGGCGCTCTTGGGATCGATGGAGCGCTTCTTCGGGTTGCTGATCGAACACTATGGCGGGGCCTTCCCCTTGTGGATGGCGCCCGTGCAGGCGGTCATCATCCCCATCACGGATCGCCATCATGAATACGGGCGCGAGCTCGAGCAGAAGCTTCACGAGGCCGGACTGCGCGTCGAGCTGGACGACAGCAACGACCGCATGAACGCCAAAATCAGGACGGCGCAGCTCAACAAGGTGCCCTACATGCTAGTGATCGGCGATCGGGAGGTCGAGGATGGGGCCGTATCCGTTCGGCTACGAAGCGGCGAGGACCTCGGCGCCATGCCTGTGGACGCGTTCCTTGCCCAGGCGCGCGACATCGTCGCTCGTCGAGACAACTACCATCTCTGGGATGACGCATCCAAAGCTGGAGACGCCTGACGAATCCATCGCTGGCTCTTGAGACGCCAATCCCGATGGCCCTCCCGGTCGAGCTGTTGGTCAAACGGGAGCGCCGAGGCGAGACGCCTTGGCGCTCTTACCGTATGAGGCTATAATCGGCGCCTGTTGTGCTGCGCGGATATGATCTGCTGGGGAGGGTGTCTATGCGTCGCGCTCTTGCTGCGCTGATGCTCCTGCTCACGGCGATGCTGGCTGGGACGACTGGCGTCGCGGCCGACTGCCCTGGCAACAGGATCGCCAACGCCGGCTTTGAGGAGGGGGCCTACAAGACGGAAGGCATGGGCACCAGCCTCTCGTCGTGGTTGGCCAACGGCTGGATGCCTTGGTCTATCCTCGGTGATGCGACTAACAACCGCGAGGTAGAGTACAAGCTAGTGGACGCTATCTCTGTGGGTAGCGACTATCACATCAACAGCGGCCGCTATTCCCAAGCCTTCTTCACAACCTACGGCACGCATACCGGTGGCTTCTATCAGCGTATCCAAGTGCCCCCCGGCAGCCGGGTCACGTTCAGCATCTGGGCGCAGATCTACACCGGCGAGCGGGAACTGATATCCAACGGGCACCCGTATTCGGACCTCGAGTGGCCAACTAGCCCCGATGACAAGCGTGGGCCGGGCAACTATCGCGTCTGGGCGGGGCTTGATCCATACGGCAGCGCACCTGGCTGGGGATCGCCACCGCCTGACACGACGGTCTGGTCGGAGCCGGTGCTAGACCGCGAAACGCGGGTGGTGGGGGCAGATGGCAGCCAGATCGATGCGTGGGTCCAGCTTTCGGTGTCAACGGTAGCTCAGGGGGAGTGGGTGACGGTGTTCACCAAGGGCAGCCCCGAGTTCCCGGTAAAGCACAACGACTCGTTCTGGGACGATGCCTGTCTGGTGGTAGAGGCGCCCCCCACGGCGACGCCCCGCCCGACGAGCCCGCCCGCTCCCACGTCCACGCCTACCCAGACGCCCGAGCCGACGGCTACGCATACGGCCACACCCGTGCCGCCGACGGACACGCCGTCGCCAACGGCGACGTCCACCCCTACCGAGATCCCGCCTACGGAGACGCCTCTGCCGACGGCGACCGCTACCAGCCAACCAACGGACAAGGCCCCGCCGGCTACAGCGACGCCGCGGCCCACTTTGCTACCGCAAGCGACCGCTGCAACGGGCGCAGGGGGTGGTGGTAGCCGTGAGCTCTTGGCCTATGGCGCAGCGGCCATTGGGGCGATCGTCGTGCTGGTCTGGCTAAGGGCACGGCAAGGCGGCGAGACGGACGGAGATGGCGCCGACGCCTAATGGGCCGCCCAGGTGCGTTCGAGCGCCAAGAGGGCTCGCTTGAGGGCCAGCCCCCCGCCATAGCCTCCCAGGCTTCCATCGCTGGCGATGATGCGATGGCAGGGGATCAGGATGGGCACGGGGTTGCTCCCTAGCGCCTGGCCGACAGCCCGAGCGCCCTTGGGTGCTCCGATCGAGTCTGCGAGTTTACCGTAGGTTGTGGTGGCGCCATAGGGAATCGCCTCGCACGCCTCCCACACGCGCCGCTGAAACTCGGTCGCATCGCCTAGATCCAAGGGCACATCGAACTGCCGCCGCTCGCCCCGAAGATACGCCAGGATCTGTTCGCGAGTGCCTGTCAGAATCCGCCAGGCCTCGTCTTCCCCGGTCTCGGCGGCATTGGCCGGTTCCGTAGCGAATGCGACCCTGACGATGCCCCTTGGCGAAGCGATTAGCGACCAGGGGCCCCAAGGAGAGGCCACTTGGCCCGTGGCGTAGCGATCGTCCTGCAGAGGCGCGCTCATGGCTCGAGCTCTGGTGCTAGAGGCACCATCTGGAAGCGGATGCCAAGCCAGGGGATGTCGTTGGGGCCGTCTGGCGGGCTGGCCAGCCTAACCCGGACCCTTTTGCTGTTTCCGTCCCGAAGGATGCTCAGCGTCACTTGCTCGCCCGGTCGATACCCTTGCACGAGCTCTCGCAATGTATCCTCTTCCGTGAGCGCGGTATTATCTACTGCGATAATCCTGTCCCCTGGCTCGATGCCGGCCTCCTCGGCCGGCGAGTCGGGCTCCACCTGGATCACCAGGGCGGCCCACTGAATCTCCAAACGGGGCGTTGGTGGCCAGGGCACATCTTTTTGCCAGGAGCGGGGCGTCTCGACCTCGGGCGCGCTGATGCGGGCTCTGACTTCACGCAGCGCGACTCTTGCGCCTAGATAGCCGCCTAGTGTGCCGCCTATCAAGGCCAGCGCGCAGTCAAAGAGGGCGGCAAGCACCAGCAATGCTATCACGATGATCCGCTTGGTGTTATCATCCATAGGTATCCTCCTAAAGGAGATGTTCACGGGCAAAGGCCCGGCGCGCTTGGGCTATCCGGCCTTTGCCTTGGCCCTTTACTAGAATCCAGTATAATACGTTGGCCTCTCAAGAGGCAATCGAGCGTTTCGCCCTACGAGGCCTGCCCACTTGGAGGATATATCAGTGCAGCCAAACCCGGTGTTTGTTAGGATAGGGCCGATCGCCATCTACTGGTACGGCGTGTTGATCGTGGCGGGGGCGATGCTCGCTGCCCAGATCGCGAGCTATCTCTCCAGCCGCAATGGGCATGACCCGGAGATTGCCTGGAATATGCTGATCGTGCTGCTGTTGACCGGCATCGTCGGCGCGCGTCTGTACCACATCGCTTCGGCTTGGGACTACTATCGGCAATACCCTCAGAAGATGTTCGGCCTACAGATGAGCGGGTTCGGCATCTTTGGAGGCGTAGCCGGGGGTGCGATTGGTCTGGGGATTTATTGCCGAGTGAAGGGGCTTCGCTTCCTGGAGTGGGCGGACTAT
>JBNGEB010000080.1:0-9224 GCA_049975585.1 Anaerolineae bacterium | reverse complement strand
CCCGCAAAGAAGCTGCTCCCCTCATTGTTGATCCTCCGGAACGGCATGCCGCGACAGCGCCACCATGAATCCGCCCACGAGGGCCAAGACCATCACGACTGCCACAAGTGTGCCCCCAAAAACGGCGCCAAGTAGGGCGCAGAGTATCAGCAGAATGCCCGGCCAGCGTTTGCGTGTTGCAGCGGAAATGGACCCTAGTACGATGCAGGCAAACGCAGCCAGCATTCCACCCCAGCCCAGAGAGACCACTGTCTCTGCGCCCTCAGCTTCGAACGCCGCGCCGCATCCTCCTACGAGGAGCGTCACGACAGCCGCCATGACAGCCAGCACACCCGCGATGAGGGCCACAATACCACCCGCTCTCGCCATGTCATCCCCCTTTGCAGTGCATGGATGGATCCCGGCACGCGCAAGTGTCGGACCTCCCTAGGCAGGAAAGTTACTCAAGTGCCATGTAGGTCTTCCTGGTTCCTAAAAACGGCTCGTAAATAAGCAACAGACCAGAATCATCACAATCAACCTGAAAAACTACAATACCACCCGTAATGGCTTCGCCAAAAAACTCGGTACCCAGGCCAAACTCGCCCATGAGAGCGTCGTCCGAGAGACTGCCAGCCATCACAAGGGTGTCAGGATCGCTAATAATCCCTTTCGAGCCAACCATCTTGAAGTTGATCGCGCCTACCCGGCATGTCTTGTCGGCAGGCTTCATGCATTTCACACCAACTGCCACAAGAATATACTCTCTCCCCTTCGCTGGTTCAGAATAGAAGACATTGTTGGCAGCCACAATGCGGTCAGCCGGTCGAACTGACTCTCCTACCATGATTGCCATGTCGTCAACGATCGCAGCGGTCCCAAATGGAACGGGGTTGTCTCGTGATGTTCCAGGTCGAGGTGTAGGCGTTGCCGGACGTTCAGAAGACGTACAGGCCAGCCCGACGCACAGAAGAGCAACCGCTGCCACGACAAGCGCTCTTCGACGCTCGCTCCACCCAGCCCATTGTGCTCGCAGCCCCATGTCTCTGCCCTCCGGAAAGCTATGGGTCCAACTGCACACTGCTCCTCTTATCCATTCTGCCACACCACCACGCCAGCCCCTGTCGCAGCGCAACCACCTGCTGCCAGTATATCACACCCACCGTGCCAGCGCAACAGCTTTGCGCCTCTTCGTGCTCTTTTCGTTCACAATAGCAAAAGCTCCCGCTGCGTGGCTTGCGGCGGGGGCGTATGGCATAAACCAGGTTGGGGCGGCTCGGATGCAGCTCGCAGCAATAGTACCCCAGCCAGGATTCGAACCCGGGACCGACTGCTTAGAAGGCAGTTGCTCTATCCAGCTGAGCTACTGGGGCGTGGTGACATTCGAATTATAACGCGAGGGTATCGTGTGTCAAAGCTCCGGGCGCGCTTCCCCTAGCCAAGCGTTGCCGGCGGGTGTAGACTTGCGGCGTGATCCAGAGCAAAGACAAGAAGGAGCAACAGCATGGCCAAAATCGTGTTTATCGGCGCCGGGAGCTTTGGCTTCACCCGCAAGCTCGTCCGCGATATCCTGACCTTTGACACCATGCGCGATGCCGAGATCGCGCTGGTGGACATCGATCCCAAGCGGCTCGATTGGGCTCAGCGGGCGTGCGAACGCATCGTAGAGGAAGGCAGCTACCCCGCGCGCATCATCGCCACGACGGACCGCACCGAGGTTCTCGAGGGCGCCGACGCCGTCATCTGCACCATCCTCTCGGGCGGCGTGGACGTATGGCGCTATGACATCGAGATCCCCAAAACCTACGGCGTCGATATCAACATCGGCGATACGCGTGGCCCCGCGGGCGTCTTTCGCGCGCTGCGCACCATCCCCGAGATGCTGGGCATCTGCCATGACATGGAGCGCTACTGCCCCAAGGCCATTCTGCTCAACTATACCAATCCCATGGCCATGCTCTGCCGGGCCATGCAGCGCGAGAGCAAGATCCAAGTCTCGGGCCTCTGCCACAGCGTGCAGGGGACAGCCGCCATGCTGGCCCACTGGATCGGCGCGCCCATCGAGGAGATCAGCTATGTGTCCGCCGGCATCAACCACCAGGCCTGGTACCTCAAATACGAGTGGAACGGCGAGGACGCGTATCCTCTGATCCGCGAGGCCGTCAAGCGCCCCGAGATCTATAACGAGGAGCAGGTTCGCAACGAGATGTTCCTCCACCTCGGCTACTATGTGACCGAGTCAAGCGGCCACAACTCGGAGTACAACTGGTGGTTCCGCAAGCGCCCCGATCTCATCGAGCGCTATTGCACGCACGGCACCGGCTGGAATCCGGGCGAATACGCCTACATCCTCCAGGAGTACCTGCGGCGAGAGGATACCTGGGAGACAGCCATTGAGGAATGGATCGAAAGCCCCGAGCCGCTGGATCTCGAACGGGGCCATGAGTACGCGGCGTACATCGTCAACGCGTTCCTAGGTGGCGATCCCTTCAAGTTCAACGGCAACGTCCCCAACAAGGGACTGATCACCAACCTGCCCGAGGATGCCTGCGTAGAGGTGCCCGTCTATGCTGACGAGCGCGGGTTCAATGCCATCCATGTAGGGGCGCTGCCGCCCCAGTGCGCCGCGCTGAACAACGTGAGCATCGCGGCCGAAGAGATGGCCGTTGATGCCTGCCTCACGGGCAACCCCACCGAGGTCTTTCACAGCATCGCCTACGATCCGCTAACCGCCTCGGTGCTCTCGCTCTCTGAGATCCGCGCCATGGTCAACGAGATGCTGGCCCAGAACAAGGACTATCTGCCGACGTTCAAGCACTTTGTGGCCTAGCAGAGGCCCGGCTAGCCACAAACGGGGAGTGACCTTGCGAGGTCACTCCCCGTTTCTCGGTGTCGAATGCCTAGATGGTGGCCGGCGTCATGGGCTTCAGGCGAATCCCCCTGCCAATGGGCCGATAGTCAAAGCCCGCTTGTGCCATCGTCTCTGGGTCGTAAAAGTTGCGCCCGTCAATCAAGATGCTCCCCCGCATGGCCGCGCGAACCCGAGGCCAGTCCAGGTAACGAAACTCTTCCCATTCCGTGGCGAGCACCAGCGCGTCTGCACCCTCTGCCACTTCGTAGGGCGTATCAACCAAGATGGTGCCGTCGAGAACGAGTGCAGCCGCGTCCCGCCCCTGAGGATCGCAGGCTCGGATCTGGGCGCCCTCGTTCTGCAGCATCCGAATAACCTCGATGGCCGGCGACTCGCGCACGTCATCGGTGTTGGGCTTGAATGACAGCCCCAGCACGCCTACCACTTTCTCGTTGAGCGTGCCCAAGGCGTCGCGCAGCCATCTGACGACACGCCTCCGTTGGGCCCGGTTGATGTCCATGACGGCACGCAAGAGCTGGGGGTGGGTTCCGTGAATCTCTGCCATGTGCGCCAGGGCCTTGACGTCCTTGGGAAAGCAGCTCCCACCCCACCCGAGACCAGCCTGAAGGAAATGGTGCCCGATGCGACGGTCGCACCCCATGCCAAAGGCGACCTCCTTGACGTCGGCGCCTAGTTCGTCGCAAATAGCTGCAATCTCGTTGATGAAAGAGATTCGCGTGGCCAAAAAGGCGTTGGAGGCGTACTTGATCATCTCCGCCGTGCGGAGATCGGTAATCATGACCGTCGCGCGAAGCGGCAGATAGAGGTGGGCCACACACTGCGCCGCGGCCCGATCCTCAGAACCGAGCACGATGCGATCGGGATGCAAGAAGTCGTGGACCGCGCTGCCCTCTCGAAGGAACTCGGGATTCGAGACGACCGAAAAATGCAGCCCATCGCCGGACCGCTTGCGCATGATCTCGGCCACCCAATCGCCCGTTCCTACAGGCACCGTGCTCTTGTTGATGATGATGATCTCGTGATCTACCGTATCGGCAATGGTCTCGGCGACTGCCCTCACATGGCGCAGATCGGCCTCGCCGTCCACGCCAGAGGGCGTTCCGACCGCGATAAACACCACTTGCGCATCCTCGAGGGCCTCAGGATAGGATGTGGTGAACGACAGGCGCCCCGCCTGAACGTTGCGCTGAACGACCTCGTCGAGGCCCGGCTCATAGATCGGCAGCTTGCCCTCGCGCAGCATGCCGATCTTGCGCTCGTCGATATCGAGGCAAATGACACGGTTGCCGAGATCGGCGAAACAGGCCCCCGTTACCAAACCGACATAGCCGGCGCCCACCACACAGATATCCATACTGGGGACCTCCATGAACCCATCTCGCTACTCGGACCAAGTGTAGCATAAACGAAACCAACCCGCGACTATCAAGCTCAAGCATGAACAGAGGCGGGAGCGCGCATTGCTGCACGCCCCCGCCTCTGGCCCCTCAGGGTGAGCGGTGGGATTCGAACCCACGGTCTTCTGGGCCACAACCAGATGCCTTAACCACTCGGCTACGCCCACCACGAAACGGACCATCCTATTGTAACACAAGCTGCCCGCTCCGCAAAACCCTCTCTCCGCTATGGCGCTAGCAGCTTGCCCTTACTATGACTGTACACATGGATCACGCGGTGCAACGCCGTGGCCGTTGCGCCAACCGCGAGGATCCACAGCATCGGCCCCGTCAGATGCAACACCATCCCCGCCACCAGGACGATGCATCGCTCAACGCGGGTGAACAGCCCGACCCTGCACTCCACGTCCAGAGATTCCGCCTTGGCACGGGCGTAGCTGACGAGAAGCGATCCCACCAGGGCAACGTATGCTAGAATCACATATACGGGCTGATCCTGGCCGAGATACCACCACGCCAGCGCCAGCAATAGCGCCGATTCGGAAACGCGATCCAGCACCGAATCTAGGAAAGATCCGAACGCCGTAGGCCCGCCGGAGCGTCGAGCCAACGTGCCATCCAGCGCATCCACCGCGCTGAACAGAGCAAAAAGGATACCTCCCCAGAGGAAACGACCCTGCGCCACTAGAAAGACGCTCACCAAGATCGTACCGATGCAGCCAGTGAGCGTCACCGCGTTGGCGCTGAGCCCCAGACGCACAAGGCCATCAGCCAGAGGATCGAGGATGACTTTGGCAACCTTGCGCAGCCAGGCTGTAAACATGCCCATTGCTCCTTGCATTCGGCCTTGAAATGATAGCTCCAGCGATGATAGGGTCGCCCTAGAGAGATGTCAACGCGCAAAGCATACTGCTCAGCCGCCGCGGGAATCCAGACATCGCCAAGATGAGCGAGCCAGAGGGCTCACGCGCAACAGGAGCACCAGGGAATGGGTTGCCTCGGTCATCGCTACACGAAACGACGGGCCAATCCGCTATCGGAAGCGGATGGCCCGTCCGTGTCGCCGAGCACCAGTGCGAGCGCCTACCGCATGCCCTGAAGCATGGCGTCGAATTCCCGCTGCGTCATCTTGCCGACCGCCTGCATCAGCTTGGCCACAAAGAGGGGCTCGGGCACGGCTCCCTCAAGATGCGTGGTCTCATTGAACACCGAGCGCGGGACTCCCTGCACGCCGTACTTTTGCGAGAGATGGGGGAACTCGATGGCCTCGACCATCGCCGATGTGATCCTGTCGCTCGCCACCGCGAGCTGGTGGCCCAACACCACCGCCCTCGGGCAATAGGGGCACGTGGGCGTGATAAAGACCTGGATGTCCACGTCCTCATCGAGATCCTCGAGTGCCTCGAGCGTCGCGTCTGAGAGGCCCGAATCCTCACGGGACACCATGACGACGGCCTCGATCAGCGACGTGAACTCATACCCCGACGGGATACCATAGAAGCGCACGCCATAGTCCTTGGTCCCTACAACCACCGTCGCGGGGATCTTGTCCACGCCGTACTGCTCCGCAACCTCTTTGTCCTCGATAAAATTGTGCGCTTCCAAGCTGATCTTGTCGGACAGATCCGCCACCTCTTCCAGGATCTGTCTAGTCTCGCGGCAGAACTGGCAGGCGATCGTCTGGGTGAAACACACCAAAGTAACGGACTCTTTCAGGTTCTTGGCGAAATGCTCACGCACCATCTTGGCATCTTTGTCGCTTAGCAAAGCCATAGGTATTCTCCTCTACTATGATTCGATGGCTGCCTTCAAACTGTTGATCTCTCGCAAACGGGCAGGGTCGAACTTCTCGCGACGATCGTAGGTATAGACGCCGTTGACCTCCTGCTCGACATCGGTGAGCTGTGTGTAGCAGAACGCGCAGATGGCCGGGTTCTGCAGCAGGGTCACGGTAAGGGCCCGATACCTCGCTAGGTACGCCTCCACACTCTCTGGCCTTCCCTCGATGCCACCGTATCCCCACGCGGCTTTGTCATCTTGCCCCGGGTTCCACCAGATGCCGCCGTACTCACTAACAAAGTACGGCTGCCCGACGTACGGCGCCGAGCTTTCTGGCACCCGCACGTAGGCATCGCCTCCGCTGGCCATCGGTGCATAATGGCTGGCGAAAGCTTCCGGATCTTGCTCATAGTCATGCACATCAAAGACGTCAGTCTCGACGTGGACATAGCCACTGGTGTCGATCACGGGACGCGAGGGGTCAACCGCCTTGCTCACACGATAGAGGGTGCGGATGGTCTCGGGATCGTCCTGGACCTTGGTCTCGTTATTTGGGCACCACCCGACCACCGACGGGTGGCTGGCATCACGTCGCATCACCTCCAACCACTGCTGCACGAAACCAGCCAACACAGTCGCATCGGTCAGGTCAAGGCCCCAGCTCG
This sequence comes from Anaerolineae bacterium, assembly GCA_049975585.1. GTDB lineage: Bacteria > Chloroflexota > Anaerolineae > UBA1429 > UBA1429 > DAIRUQ01. Next base: position 2,532 of record JBNGEB010000080.1, on the reverse strand, counting down.
GGAACTCGTCCCACACCAGATAGCCCAAACGATCGGCCCAGTAGAGAGATCGCGGCTCGAACACCTTCTGGTGGAAACGGGCGCCGTTGAAACCGGCGGCCATGGAGATCTCTATATCTCGGCGCAACGCATCATCCGACGGCGCCGTATAGATGCCGTCCGGGTAGAACCCTTGGTCCAGCACGAGACGCTGGAATACTGGCTCCCCGTTCAGCAAGATGGAACGCGGGCCCAGCGACACGTCACGCATTCCCGCGTAGCTAGCGATCACATCGCGGCTCCTTGCATCGGTCGTCAGCGTCACCTCAAGGTCATAAAGGACAGGATGGCCCGGACCCCACGCCTGAGGGTCAGGGATCCTCAACACCAGACCGGCGCGCGTCCCTGCATACGCCACGCTGCCCTCGGCCACAAGCTCGCCATCTAGCAGGGCGTTCACCGACATCGTCCCATGACCGACGTCGCCACCCAGGTCCGCCTCGACGCGCATGGCGCCAGCGGCCAGATCAGGCGTCACCCGAAGGTCCGACACATAGGTACAGGGCACGAGCTCGAGCCACACCGTCTGCCAGATGCCCGTCGTCCTGGTATAGAAGCAACCGTAGGACGCAAAGCGCGGACACTGCTTGCCCGTCGCCTGGAGGGGGCTCCGCGTATCGTCCTCGGCCAGAATGGTGATGACATTGTCGCCCCGTCGAAGAGCACGCGTCACCTCGACAGAGACGGGCGTGTACCCGCCTCGATGGTGCCCGACCATCTGACCGTTCACCCAGATCCTGGTATCATGGTCGCAAGCACCTATGTGGAGGAGCACACGTCCGTCTTGCCAATCATCCGGCAACCGCACCTGACGGCGGTACCAGACAGCCGGCATAAAGTCGGTGTGGCCGATCCCTGACAGGTCACTCTCGGGGCAGAATGGCACCTGGATCTCGTCAGGCAACGCATCGACATCGGCGAGACCGCGCGCGATGCCACTGCGACCAGGGTCGCGAGCGAACTCCCAGATGCCGTTCAGGTTCAGCCACGGCCTACCGGTGAGCCTCGGCCGAGGGTATTCGGGACGAGGTAGCTCCATCATCGCCTCCGGATGTGGGATCTCTTCAAGCACCAAGGCATTATACTCGGTTCGTCACAGAGGGGTAGTTTCCGTTCAGCTCCTCGCCCAGAACTCGCAAGAAAGGGCATCATGATACCGATCGGTGACCACAACTGGCGACGTCGCGTACCCACGGCCACTATCCTGCTCGTGCTGGCCAACGTAGCGGTGTTCCTGTACCAGTCACTCCTGCCTCCACAGAGCCGCGAGCAGTTCTTGCTGCAAGCCGCTATGATCCCACGCGCTCTCGTGAGCAGTCCAAGCGTGGCCGTTGCCGGAACCCTGTTGACGTCGATGTTCCTGCACGATGGCTTGCTGCATATCGCCGGGAACATGCTCTACCTGGGCATCTTTGGGGATAACGTAGAAGAGACCTTGGGGACACTCGGCTTCTTGGCGTTCTACATCGCAGGCGGCATAGGCGCGGGGCTGGCGCACGTCATCACGCACCCGTTCTCGACCACGCCCACGGTAGGAGCCAGCGGCGCCATCGCCGCCGTTCTGGGAGCCTATTTTGCCCTCTTTCCGACAAACCGGGTTCGCACGCTGCTCGTCTTGGGGTGGTTCATCCGCTTTGTCGACCTGCCAGCGTTCCTCGTCCTGGGCATGTGGTTCGTACTGCAGCTCATCAACGGGGTCCTTTCGCTCGGCATGGCGGCCAGCGGGGGCGTTGCCTGGTTCGCGCACTTGGGGGGATTCGTCTTCGGCCTGGTGATAGGGGGCCTCTTACGTCACCGGAGGCCCGCCCACCCCTTCCGACAAGGCTGGTAGCCAAGATCGAGCTTGGCCTAGCGTAGCGCCTTCAGTCAGCGTCCATGGCCTTCCGCGCCTTGCGTGAGATCCCGTTCCAGAGCGTAGCCAGGCCCATAGCCTTGCGCATCGCCTTGAGCGTGTCCTCCGCTTCCTCGCTGGCGCGCAGCGTGCCCTCATAGATGATGCGTTCTACCAAGCCCTTCTGGGCGGCGTAGGACGCGCGCCGTTCGCGGATAGGATCGAGGAAGGCATTCAAGGCTTGGGCCAGTTTCTCCTTGACCTCGACGTCGCCGACCCGGCCCTGTCGATAGCGCGCCTTCAGGTCCTCCACCTCTTCCTTGTCGGGGTTAAAGGCATCATGGTAAACAAATACGGGGTTTCCCTCGACCTTCCCAGGAATGTCGGCACGCACGCGATTGGGGTCGGTGTACATGGCAAACACCTTCGTGCGGACCGTCTTCGCGTCATCCGACAAAAAGATGGCGTTGCCGAGGCTCTTGGACATCTTGGCCTGACCGTCCGTGCCGATGAGCGAAGGCACCTCCCCGACCATCACATCGGGCACGGGAAAGACCTCGCCGTACATGCTGTTGAAGCGACGGGCAATCTCACGGGTGATCTCCACGTGGGCCTCATTGTCCTTACCTACTGGCACCAGCTCGCCCCGAACCATGAGGATG
>JBNGEB010000079.1:0-9502 GCA_049975585.1 Anaerolineae bacterium | reverse complement strand
ACGGTCAGCTTGCGTCCGACCATGTGGTTGGTGTCATAGAGATGAACGGTGGCTCCTTGGGAGGCCGCCTTGAGCGAGGCCATGATGCCCGCGGCTCCCGCGCCCACCACGCCGATCCTCGGCGCCGCGGATGTCGTCCTCGAGTCGGAGCTCATTCGTGAGCCGTTCATCGCGCTGCCTCTTTCCGCGGTAGCACGATCCTGGCGAACCGCACTGCATCCAACGCGCACGTCATAATGCCGCCAGCATAGCCCGCGCCTTCGCCCAGCAGATAGAGCCCGCGCGTCGACAGCGATTCCCAGTTCTCATCTCGCAAGAGGCGGATGGGGCTCGATGTACGCGTTTCGGCCGCGATGAGCACCCCCTTGTCGATGAATCCGGGAATGCGTCGGTCAAAGGCTCGCAATGCGCCTCTCAGGGCATCGCAGGCCGCCGGCGGCAGCACGTCGTCCATCGAGGCCGGCGCGACGCCGGGGCGGTAGCTGGTAGGGGCCCGGCATGCCGTGCCCACTCCCCCGACAAAGTCGGATGCACATTGTGCCGGCGCGATGTATCCCCCGCCGCCCGCCCGATACGCGCGCCCCTCGATCTCACGCTGGAAGGCTATGCCGTCCAGCGGATCCTGCCAGCCCAGCCGGTCCGGATGCACTGAGACGACCAGGGCAGAGTTCGAGTGGGGCGCGTTGCGGGCGTGATAGCTCATGCCGTTGGTGACCAGCCGTTCCGGCTCGCTGGCGGAGCAGACGACATGGCCGCCAGGGCACATGCAAAAGCTGTACACGGCCAGCTCACCATGCCGATGGGTGAGGTGATAGTCCGCGGCAGGCAGCAGCTTGGCCGCCTCGGGTCCGTATTGCGCTGCATCGATGAAAGCCCGCGGATGCTCGATGCGCAGCCCGATGGCCATGGGCTTGGGTTCCATAGCCACCCCAGCGCGCCGAAGCATGGCGTAGGTGTCGCGGGCGCTGTGCCCGATGGCCAGGATCACCGCTCGCGTTGGCAAGGTCTCGTGGCCCACGCGCACGCCGATGACCTCGTTGCCGCGCAAGAGCAGCTCGTCCATGCGCGCCCCAAAGCGCACCTCGCCGCCTAGGTCCTCGATGCGGGCCCGCAGCCGCGTCACCACCCGGCGCAGCCTATTGGTGCCGATATGCGGCTTGGCCTGATAGGCGATGTCCTCGGGGGCGCCGGCCTCGACGAGCGTGGCCAGGATCTCCTCGTGAAGCGGATCGCGCTTGCCCGTGGTGAGCTTGCCATCCGAAAAGGTGCCCGCGCCGCCCTCGCCGAACTGCATGTTGGACTCGGGGTCCAGGACGCCGTCGCGCCAGAGGCGCTCCACGTCGGCTGCGCGCTCGGCGACGGGCTTGCCGCGCTCCAGGATCAGGGGCCGATAGCCCAACTGGGCCAGATGGAGGGCGCAGAACAGCCCCGCGGGGCCGGCCCCGACGATGACAGGTCGCTGTGGCAGAGGCAGGCGTCGCTCGGCGGGAGGCGGCTGCGGCGATTGCCAAGGGACAACCTTCCCCTGATCCAGCAACGAGGCCAGTCGCTCGCTCGGCTCGGCGACGGAGAAGCGCAGGTGATACACGCGGCGGATGGCGTGCTTGCGGCGGGCGTCGAGGCTCTCGCGGAAGATGGCCACGCGCTCGATGGACGGCAGGTCCAACGTCCGTGCCAGGGCATCGCGCAGGGGCGTTTTGTCGTCGATAGAGAGGGCCAGGTTGCGGTAGAGGTATTGCATGGGGCCAGGATATATGGCGGAGCGGTGGCGGGCAAGTGAGGGGAGGGAGGGCCGGTATGCCGCACTCTCCCCTCATTGTAGGTAGCGGGCTATCGTCCGGCCCGCTGCAAAAGCCCGTACAGGTTCTCTCCCAGGATCAAGTCCTTGTCGGCGTCAGGCACGAACGTGCAGTGGGTGCGAAAGGCCTCCAAGGCGTGGCGGTAGGTCATGAACTGGCGCACCACAGGATAGTCCGATCCCCAGCAGAGACGCGTGGCGCCGTAGGCCTGGTAGAGCGCGCGCACGATTCGCCCCGTGTCCGACTGCGGATAGTCCCATGGCACCTGCGAGGCATAGTGATAGCCGGAGAGCTTGATATAGATGTTGGGCAGATCGGCCGAGCGCAGCAGATCGTCCAGCACGGGGAAGGGTGGACGCTCAGCGGCCTTGGGCTGGCCCATATGGTGGCAGAGAAAGACGGTATCGGGAAAGCGTGCCGCCAACTTGCGCAAGGCTACTTGCCCTTGGGGAGCGATGGCCATGCTGACGATCAGGTTAAGATCGGCGGCCGTCTTGAAAAAGGCCAGGCCGTCAGCCGACTCGAACCAATCATAGTCGGGTCCAACATAGTGGGTGAACGCCTTGAGATCGTACTTGGCCGCGGCCTCTTTCAAGCGAGCATCGGCGCCTGGCTTGTGGTACGAGTCCATCCAGACGCAATCCACATCGGCGATCTGGTACAACCGGTCGGGGTAACGCTGGACACACTCGTGCACATAGTCGTTATTGTCGGGATTGTGCTCGATGCGCGCGCACACGATGGCGGCCTTGTCCACGCCGCAACGGTCCATCTCGAACAGAAGCTGCTCGACGACGCCGCGCGAGTCGGGATCGGGGACCTCTGGCTTGTAGGGCCACTTGGCCCAAGCGTGACAATGGGAATCGATGATCATGGTGACTCCTTCAAAGGAATGATGCGATGGTGATCTGCCGACGGCGCCCATCCTAGGCGAGGCCCGCCTCGCTGGCAAGGCCCAGCGCATGCGGCGGCGGGCTGGCGTGCGTCATCGCGTTAGGCGGGGACGACGTCCACCAGGCCGGTGTTCGGATCCTCGCGGCGGGCGGTGCGGACGTCGTCGAGGACGATGAGCCCGACCGCGGCGCGGTAGCAAACGCGCGTCTCTGGCTCCAAGTGGCCAGCGTACACCTTGTCGTTGGTCACGTAATGCACCACGGCATGGATGTGCGGCTCGCCCCCGGCGACGTTGCCGAGAATGGATCCTACCTCTACGGGTCCTTCCAGATGGATGAACTGCTCCTTGGGAGGCAGTCCCGTGCCTGCGATGGTGTGCAGGTTGCAGCGGTCAAAGGCTCCCAGCCCCGAGGTGATGAGCGCGGTGTTGATGCCCTCCTCGCGGATGAGGCCGGTGAGCAACTCGACGATCAGGTCGCCGCGCTTGAAGGTGACTAGCATGGTGCGCGTGTCCGTGGCGGGGAAGGCTTGCATGGCTTGATCTCTCCTGTTCCTGCGAGCATGACTCTTACCTCATCATGTTACCTACGGGTTCCATATCTGTCGAGGCAGTTCCTTGACAGAACGAACATTTGTTCGTATGATGAGGGTGCGATGGCCTTTGCTCTTGCGGAGGTGTGTCATGACGATGGCGTTCCGTGTGGAGCCCGATACCCGCGACAAGGTGGCGATGCTGGGCGAAGCTGCTCGTTACGACCTTTGTGGCGAGGGATGCGGCTCGGCTGCGCATCGCGTCCGGGATGACCTGGGTCGTTGGATTTACCCTGCGGTTATGCCCGACGGCACGCGCATCGAGCTGTTGAAAGTGCTCCTGACCAACGCCTGCGAGAAGGATTGCGCTTACTGCGCCAATCGAGCGGGGCGGTCGGTGCGCAGGACGCGCTTGCGTCCGGAAGAGCTGGCGCGGTCCTTTGACGCCATGGCGCGCAGAGGCTTGGCCAAGGGGTTGTTCCTCAGCTCTGGCATCGTCGGCGGCGGCGCCGAGACGATGGAGGATCTGCTCAAGACCGTGGAGCTGGTCCGGTCCCGCTATCGTTTCGAGGGATATGTGCATCTCAAGCTTCTTCCAGGGGCGCGGCGCGACCAGGTGGAGCGCGCTGGCGAGCTGGCCGACCGCGTGTCGATCAACCTGGAGCTGCCGAGCTATCGCTGGCTGCAGGAGGTGGCGCCGCGCAAGGAGCGACGCGAGCTCCTGGATCCGCTGCGTTGGGCCACCCAGTTTCGCGCCCGAGGGCGAGGACGTTGGGCTCCAGCGGGGCAGACCACACAGTTTGTGGTGGGCGCCGCTCAGGAGACCGATCGAGAGCTCTTGAAGTTGGCTAGCGATCTCTATGGCAAGCTAGGGTTGCGGCGAGTGTATTATTCCGCGTTCCAGCCCGTCTCGGGGACGCCTCTGGCCGACAAGCCACCCACGCCGCTCTGGCGCGAGCATCGCCTGTACCAGTCAGATTTCCTGCTGCGGCAGTATGGGTTCGTTTGGGACGAGCTCGTCTTTGATGAACAGGGCCATCTCCTGCGGGAAGCCGATCCCAAGAGGGCCTGGGCGCGCGCGCACCCCGAGTGCTATCCCGTGGAGGCGAACACGGCGCCGCGAGACGTGCTGCTACGCGTTCCCGGACTCGGGCCGCGGTCGGTGGGTCGCCTTATCAAGGCTCGGCGAGAGTACCCCGTTCGCTCGTTGGCCGAGCTCGCGGCCCTGGGCGCGGTCACGGCATGGGCCGCCCCGTACCTACTCCTCGACGGCCGTCGCCCCGCACATCAACTCTCGCTTTGGTAAGACGAGTTGCCTATCCGTTTGCAGGTCCGTGGCAGGATCAGTAGAGTAAAAGCTGGCTAGTCATCGTGCTAGAAAGAACGATCAGCCTCGAGGAGAGATGCCACCATGACCCGACGTGAGATGACGTCCAAGGAACGCGTGCTGACGGCCTTTGCACGCCAGGTGCCGGATCGCGTCCCCATCAACTACCTCTCGAATCCTGGGATCGATGGCCGCTTGAAGGCGCACTATGGCGTTGCCGCGGAGGATGACGAGGGCCTGCGCCAGGCGCTGGGCGTCGACTTTCGGCATGTGGGTGCTCCCTATGTGGGGCCCAAGCTGCATGAGGATGTGCCCGGACGTCATGTGGATATCTGGGGCATCCATCGGCGTTGGATCGAGCACGAGTCCGGCGGCTACTGGGACTATTGCGATTTCCCCCTGTGCGAGGCCACCGAGGAGGAGGTGGCCGCATGGCCGCTGCCCGATCCCGACGATTTCGACTATAGCCAGGTGGCAGAGACCTGCCGTCGCTATGAGCGATATGCGGTGAACGGCTCGGGGGGATTCGGCGATATCATCAACGGTAACGGCATGTTGCGAGGGATGGAACAGACGCTCATCGACCTGGTGACGGGCGAGCCGGCGGGGATGCTCCTCGCCGACCGGCGGATGAACATCCAGATCGAGCGCACGGCGCGCATCTTGGAGGCGGCCCAGGGCGGTGTGGATTTCATCTGGATGGGCGAGGACCTGGGCACCCAGATCGGTCCGTTGATCAGCATGAAGACGTTCCGCGAGCAGATAAGGCCGCGTTACGAGCGCTATTGCGAGCTAGCGCGCGCCTATGACGTGCCCGTCATGATGCACTGCTGCGGGTCGAGCAGTTGGGCCTTTGACGAGTTTGCCGACATGGGCATCCAGGTGGTGGACACGCTGCAGCCCGAGGCGGCCGACATGGCGCCGGCCTATCTCAAGGAGCGCTATGGCGATCGCTTGGCCTTTCATGGCTGCATCTCGACGGCGGGGCCTGTGGCGGACGGCACGGTGGAAGAGACCATCGCCTATTGCCGTGAGATCCTGGAGGTCATGATGCCGGGTGGCGGCTACTGCTATGCGCCGACGCACCAGTTGCAGGACAACTCGCCGACGGAGAACGTCGTCGCCATGTACGACGTGGCGCACAAGTACGGGCGGTACTGACATCGGTGGCCTAGCGTTGGTCGCCCGGTACGACGAGGCCCTCGAAGGCGTCGATGCCTTCGAGGGCCTTTGCTGTCTCTCACATCTCCTGGCTACTTGTACCAGACGCGCAGAAGATAAGGGCTGCTGCTGCCGCCCCCCGAGCGATAGTATACGTCTAGGTAGTAGACGCCCGGGCTGAGTGCTTCGGTAGTTTCTATGCGCTCATCAGCATTGCCCGACTTGGCACGTACCATCCCTCTTCTACTCGAGTGTTTCCCTCGCTATCTCGCAGGATGAGATCATAGTTGCGACCGGATGGGATCTCGCTCAGGATAGCGACTATAGTCTTCGGAGTGATCACCTCGAATCGGTAGTAGTCTCTCTCATCGCCCCATGGCAGCCGCCCACGTATATAGGTGCCGTGCGGTATCGGGCCATCGGCTTGCTCCATGGTGTTGTTGGACTCTGTCTCCCAGTAGGTGTTGTCCCAGTTGCGGGCGATGAAGGGCTGCACGATGCGCCTATCCATGACGGTCACGACAACGTTCTCCAGAGAGTCCCACCCATCGTAGTATGTATCTGCGGCCACAGCCGCGTCCAGATTAACGACGGTCGTTGGCAAGAGCCAGTCAGCGTGGGCGGTGACCGTAACGACAAAGCCCGTGTCCCAGTTGCTCTCAGTGATGACCGCCTCTGTCGCCGATAGGCTGCACTGATCGTTGCTGAGGCTTAGGGGCACGGTAACGACAGTGCCGTTGTACGGTGCCCGGTCAGTGAACACCCGAAAGGTTAGCTGGCCGTTCGGTTCTGGTATCACGATCTTCGTCGGCTAAGGGTAGATGCGCCGCGAAGGTACCGTTGCGCGTACCCCGGCCCCTTCGGCCCAGAGGGTGTGCGGCGCAAATGCCGCCAACGCAACCAGCGAGAGGGCAGCCAGCAGGATCCAACGGCGCATGGGAGTACCTCCTCCGCTATGGTGGTGGAGGCGGAGGGGTGGGCTAGGGCTCACCGCCGCCTCCGGACGAGCGCATCCAGTTAAAGCTGCGTTCCTCGGACAAAGGTCCTAGCGGGACGCCCACCGGTCGGCCCCGATCGTCCTCGCCTGTCTGCCGCATCACCTGAACCGACCATCGGAAGCTGCCATCGTTAGAGAGATCGAGCAGGTATGCGTGCTCATTGACGAGCCAGGAGGTCTCTTTTAGCCAAGGCGTCTCGTCGTACCAGGTCTCTTGGTCATGTGGATAGGCTAGCGTAATGACATAGTAGGCATCTGCGGGCAGGGGCCCTACCGACGTCCACTGCAAGAGCACGGGCGAGCCAGAGCCAAAGTACTGGCCGTCTGCAGGTGCCAGCAAAGTGGGCGCCGGGAAAGGCGTGGCCGTGGGAGTGGCCGTCGGACGGGCCGTTGGCACCCGCGTTGGCACCAAGGTCGCTGTGGGCGTCGCCGTCGGGGTCGCCGTCTCGGTCGCGGTCGCAGCCTTGGTGGGCGTGGCCGAGGGCGCCGGGGTGTACGTCGCGGTGGGCGATGGCGTCGATGTAGGCGTCAGCGTAGGGCGCTCGGTGGCCGTTGGCGTCGCGGTTTCGGTTGGCGACGCATTGGCTGCTGCTACGAGCGCCTCGGCCGTGCGCGTGGCGTCAACGAGCACGACGCGGGTCGTCGGGGTGGGTGGCGTAGTCTCGGCAACGGGCGCCGTCGGAGAGCCGCCGCGACGCCCAAAGACCAGATCGGGGCGTCGAGCGAGCAGCCCCACGATCAAGCCCAGAGTGACGGCGAATATGAGCGTGGCGGCCCAGTCCAAGACAGTGCGCCATGGAATCTCCGAGGTGGGCTTGGCGCGCTTGGCTGGCTTGGGCACACTGACGGGGTTCGTTGGGGACGCTTCCGTCTCGTCGCCGGGTTGGGCGATCACCTCCGCTTGACGGTATCGGGGGCAAGCATACCAAAAGCCGCCAGTGCAAATGCGCTCGGCGTAGGTGGGTGCGACTTCCTCTGGCGGGTGGACCGCCGTGCAGAGGAACACGTCCCCCTGGCTGATGTAGCGGCAACGGCGCGACCGCTTGTCCGGTGTGTCGGCTGCCATGGGCCTCCTAGGGGAGTCACCCCTATGGTAGTCACGATTGCGTGAAGGCGCAAGCGGAGGCGCGGCACTCGTCAGGAGTACGCAAGCACCGAGCCTGGCCGGCTATGCTGTGCTGGAGACGGACATGGGGCGGCAGCATGGTCCGCATGGCAGCGGGACGAGCTTTCTGGGGATGGCAACAGCCAGTCGATGCTTGGTGCATCGACTGGCTGTGTTGTAAGGGGAGCTGGCACCGTCTGGGAGTTGGGTGGCTGATCTAGCCTCGTCGGGCCAAAGCCCGCACATAGTAGCGCTGACCACCATAGGAGAGCGAGAGGATGGCCCCGGAGGTCACCGCACGCTCCACGATGGACCAGTCCTGGTGGTTTCTGGTCAGCAACCCGCGAACGGCGTCCTCGCGCATGGGATGCACAGCCGTGATCTGGAGGAGATCCTGCGCCGTGTCGCCCGTCGACGAAAAGGCATTGCCCTCATAGCCGATGAGCCACTCGACGCGCACCAAGCGCGATGCCAGGATCTGATACGCGGCGTGTAGGGCCTCCTCCGTGGGGGGCTGGACCCATGGCTCGGCGGGTGGGCGGGTCGGGATGGCAAGGTACGCTACGTTCGGTTGGAGAGCGTTCAGCCAGTCGGCGATGGCCTCGATTTCCGGCGCATGGTCGTTCACGCCGCGTATCAGCATTGTCTCCGTGGTGAGGATACCGCCGTAGGAGGAGGCAAAGGTGCGAGCCCCGTCGTAGATGGCATCGAGGGACAGCTTACCATGGGGACGATCGACGGCTCGCCAGACGTCGGTGTGGGCGGCATCGACCTTGATAGAGACCCAATCGGCCTGACCCAGAGCATGGCGGACGTCGCCATCGTCCAACAGCGAGCCGTTGGTGATGACGGCAGTCGGCACGCCGAGCGCCTTTACCGCCGCGATGGCTTCCGATAGGTTCGCATCGAGGGTGGTCTCCCCGTCAGGCACGAACGTGGCATAGTCAGGCGCCCTTTCGTGGTCCTTTTCCAGCGCCTGCAATCGCTGTCGAACAGCCTCTGCAATCCGATCGACGGGGTAGAACGCGCGGCGATCCACGTGCATGTGGGGCGTCCGCCCCAGTTGACAGTACACGCACGCGTAGCTGCAATGCTTCGGCGGGACGTTGTTGATGCCCAGGCTCCGCCCGAGGCGTCGGGAGGGAACGGGTCCAAAGGCGATTTGCACAAGAGCCTCCGTACTGGCGCGGGATTGCTTCGCGAGAGGGTCTAGCGCCAGTACGCCCATCCTAGTCCGATGGGACGCATCTGTCCAAAAGGCATGCGTGGGCAGAGTCGGAGGATGCGGGCTCGGGCCGTCTCCGGGGGGAAGAGAGGGCACGAGCCCGGCGGTGATGGCGGCTAGAGCTCAGGAGCTATGCAAGCAGCCGTGTCGGCTACCTCCAGAGGGCAGCCGGCCAAGCCCAGCAGAAAGAGGGCCTCTTGGAGTTCGAGGGTCTCGGGCAGGGTATCGTGATCATCGCCTAGCATCGATGCCAAGGCGAGGCTAGCGTTCTCGTATAAGCAAAAGAAGATATTGCCCAGTGTTGGGTAGGACATCATGACCCGCTCCGTCAACATGCGCGATTGCCACCTTGCGAGAGCAGCATAGTGCATCCATGTTAAGGAATGGTAAGCAGCTCGTTAGCATCGCGTGGGGAATGGGTCGAGTGGCGTGTTCGACTAAGGCTCGGACGGTGAGGCGGGAG
>JBNGEB010000078.1:7183-9507 GCA_049975585.1 Anaerolineae bacterium | reverse complement strand
GGGAACATGACATGGCGCCCATGTAGCCCTATAGTATCGCGAAAGTGGCGGCGCAGCTCTTGGAAAAAGAGCTTGGCGCGATCGGGCGTCGCCAGCTTGCCGGGGCCCGTGCCCTCCAGGCACCCCACCAACACCGCATGCACACGCGGACCACTCAATGCGTCGGTCGCCTCGGCAGTCATCGTACCCACTCTGTCAACGAAAGCAAATCGCGCGAGGGCTCGGCTCTGTGCCTCAGAGCTACGGACCACGATCAGCTCATCTCCCAACGCATCGGCGAGCGTGGCATTGGCGACGGCAAGGCGTGCGTCGGACAGCGTCAGGGGTTGGGCAGGGAGATCGTAGTGGATGCGGGCCGGCCAAGGTCCCTCCACGCCAGGTGGGTTCGGTGACGACGACGCAGGGATGTTCTCCACGGTCAGGCGGGGGCCAATGCCAAGTCGATGGCTTCGGCCAAGGTGCGCACCGCGTGCACCTGGAACCCGTCATGGACAGTCAGGTCCTGATTTCGCGTCTTGGGCAGGACCGCGCACTTGAAGCCTAGCTTGGCGGCCTCACGCAGGCGCTGGTCGGAGCGACCAACGCTGCGGAGCTCTCCGGCCAGCCCGATCTCGCCAAAGACGACCATATCCTGGCACACAGGGCGATTCAGGTGGCTAGAGGCCACCGAGATAGCGATCCCCAGGTCGATGGCCGGCTCGCGGATGCGGAGACCGCCGACGATGTTCACGAACACGTCTTGGTCGCCGAGGCGAAGCCCGACGCGCTTGCTTAGAACCGCCGTGAGGAGCAAGAGCCGGTTGATGTCGACGCCGTTGCACGTTCTGCGAGGATGCTCCAGGTTGGCACGCGTCACCAGAGCCTGGATCTCGATGAGCAACGGACGCGTACCTTCCAGCGTGGCGACGACTGCGGAGCCAGAGCTATTGGGAAGATGCTCCTCGAGGAATACCTGGGAGGGATTGGGCACCTCGACCATGCCTGCCTCGCGCATCTCGAACACGCCCATCTCATCGGTGGAGCCGAATCGGTTCTTGACGCTACGCAAGAGGCGATAGGCGTGAAATCGCTCGCCCTCGAGGTAGAGCACGGTGTCCACCATGTGCTCCATAATCTTGGGCCCGGCAATGGATCCGCTCTTGGTGACGTGCCCCACGATAAAGACGGGGATGTCATGAGCCTTGGCCAGGCGAAGGAGGGCGTTGGTGCATTCGCGCACCTGAGAGACGGACCCCGGTGAAGACTCCAGCGCGCCAAAGCGCACGGATTGGATCGAGTCCACGATGGCGACGATCGGCTTGGCGGACTCGATCTCGCCTAGAATGGCTTCGAGCTCTGTTTCGGCCAGGATAAGCAGATCGTCCGACTCGACGCCGAGCCGATCAGCGCGCAGCCGGAGCTGATGTACCGACTCTTCACCACTGACGTACAGAGCCGGCCTGCCTTCCACGGCCATGCCCGCCGCGAGCTGCAAGAGGAGCGTGGACTTGCCGATGCCTGGATCGCCGCTGATAAGCGTCACGGCGCCGGGTACGATGCCGCCGCCTAGGACGCGATCCAATTCGCCAATGGGAACGCGTAGCCGGCGATAGCTTTCGCGCGGGATTCGCGAGAGAGGCTGGGCTTGACCACCCGTAGTGGAACGCGGGGAGCGGCTGGCGCCGCTCCTGTCATCGGTGATGAGGGTCTCGACGAGGGTGTTCCATTCGCCGCAGTTTGGGCATCGCCCAGACCAGCGAGGGCGCACCGCACCGCACGCCTGGCAAACGTATCGGTGGTGGGTCTTGGCCATGTCTAGGGGCGTTCGGACGAGAGCATCGCCTCGTGCTCCTCGCGAGGCTCGCGTCGAAGCTCGATGTGACCATCGACGCTATCGACTATGACAGCATCGCCAGGGTGGAAGATACCCTCCAACACGCGGTCGGCGAGCTGGTCCTCGATGCTGTGCTGGATCGCGCGACGTAGGGGGCGCGCACCGTACTGCGGGTCGTATCCATCCTCGGCGAGCTGGTCTCGTGCGGCATCGGTGAGCACGATCTCGAGTTCCTTGTCCGCCAACCGCTCCGCGAGTTGGCCGATCTGCAGATCGACGATGGCCTCGATGTCCTCGCGCGACAGCCGGTGAAAGACCACGATGTCGTCAATGCGGTTGAGGAACTCGGGCTTGAGCTCGCGCTTGAGCTGCTTGGTCAGGCGGCTCTTCATGTCACGGTAGGCGGCCGCATCGGACGCTCCTGTGGCCCGTGTGGGGAATCCCAGCACGCTATCCTGGCTGATCTCCGAGGTGCCAATGTTTGACGTCATCACGACTACCGCGTTGCGGA
>JBNGEB010000078.1:0-7173 GCA_049975585.1 Anaerolineae bacterium | reverse complement strand
TTGGCGTCAGTGAGATGCCCGTCCTCCATGATCTGCAGCAGAATGTTGAGCGCCTCAGGATGGGCCTTTTCCACCTCTTCGAAGCAGATGACGGCATAGGGTCGACGTCGAATCGTCTCGGTGAGTTGGCCCGCTTCCTCGTACCCCACATAGCCCGGAGGAGCTCCCACCAGCCGCGACACGGTGTGCCTCTCCATGAACTCGGACATGTCGAATTGCAGCAGCGCCTCTTCGGTGCCAAACAGGAATTCGGCCAGCGCCTTGCACAGCTCTGTCTTGCCCACGCCTGTCGGGCCAAGGAAGAGCAAGGATCCGACGGGACGTTTGGGGTCCTTGAGCCCAGCGCGCGATCGCCGGATGGCCTTGGCAAGGGCCTGGATGGCCTCGTCCTGACCAACGACGCGCTTGTGCAGCGCATCTTCCATGAGTAGCAGGCGCTGAGACTCTTCTTGCTCCAGATTGGCCACCGGCACGCCGGTCCACATGGACACAATCTCGGCGATGTCCTCGGGCTTGACAACCTGCTGACCCGAGGGAGCGTCGTCGAGGTCCAGCCCAAGCTGGTCGCCCACCAACATGGGCGAGGTCGCAGCAAGCTTGGGGATGAGATCGTCACGATCCTTCCCGTGCCCAGCTTGGTACGACGTTGTTGCCGTCGAGCGAGACCAGGAAGCGGTGGACTTGAACACGCGTACGCGAGAGGCGGCCTCGTCCACAAGGTCGATGGCCTTGTCTGGCAGGTAGCGGTCGCTCACGTATCTTGCGGACAATCGCACCGCTTCGCGTAGCGCCTCGTCGCTGATGCGGAGCCCGTGGTGCTCTTCGTACCGCTCGCGAATTCCAAACAGGATCCGTAGCGTCTCCTCTTGTGTCGGCTCGTCCACATAGACGGGCTGGAAGCGGCGCTCGAGGGCGGGGTCGCCCTCGATATGCTTGCGGTACTCTTCCAGCGTGGTGGCACCGATGCACTGCAGTTCGCCGCGCGCGAGGGCAGGCTTGAGGATATTGGCGGCATCCACAGAGCTCCCCGCCGCGCCAGCGCCGACGAGCATGTGCAGCTCGTCGATAAAGATGATGGTTTCGGTGGAGCGGATCTCGTCGATGACCTTTTTGAGGCGTTCCTCGAACTGCCCGCGGTACATGGTGCCCGCTACCAGCGAGCCCACGTCCAGCCGGACCAGCCGCTTGTCCTGCAAGTCCCTCGGGACCTGGTGCGCCACGATTCGCTGTGCGAGCCCCTCGACGATGGCAGTCTTGCCGACGCCCGGTTCCCCGATCAGCGAGGGATTGTTCTTGGTCCGTCGCGCCAGGATCTGGAGCACGCGCTCGATCTCCACGCGGCGCCCGATGACGGGGTCTAGTTCCCCCGCTCGCGCCGCCTGGGTCAGATCTAGGCCGAGTTGGTCCAAGAGCGAGTCACTCTTGGATTGGGGGCGAGGGCGGGGTTCTGGCGTCGCCGGGCGACGCTGAAGGGCGCCCAATACGCGCCGGCGCACTGTGTCTGGATCGATGCCCATGCTCTCGAGAATGCCCACGGCCATGCACTTGCTCTCGCTAACGAGGGCTAGGAGCAAGTGCTCCGTGCCAACGTGCGTGTCTCCCAGGTTCTCGGCTTCGCGGAACGCTCTGGTGACCACGTCGCGCGTTTGCTCGGCGAGCGAGTAACCCTGCGCTGGGCGCTCTGGCTGGCCCACGAATCGCACAACCGCGCGGCGCGCTCGCGCGAGGTCGACGCCGAGATCGCTGAGGACCTCAAAGGCCACGCCTCCCTCAGCTTGCATCAGCCCGAGCAGCAAGTGCTCCGTCCCGATGACGGGGTGGTTCAGCCTGCGTGCCTCTTCCTGAGCCTGGCTCAAGGCTTGCCGGGCTCGACTTGTGAGCCGGTCGCTGGTGCTAGCCATGAATCTAACTCTCAATCATTGTTATCGGTCGCTTCTGTAAAAGTATCATCGCGGGCCGGGCTAGATACAAGAGAAGGCCAGTGCCTTGCCAATACCGGCCCCTTGTACGCCGTCACGGTAGTTAGGAAGGTGACTGCATCCTTGGCCCGAGCGTCCGTGGTGGCTCGATGAGGCGCAGCTTGTGTTGATTGATGTATGGACTCCGCTTGACCAGTACCTGGCCGGCGTGGCTTGCTGCTCCAGAGCGAACCCTAGTTCTCCTCCCCTGTTGGGCTGCCCTGGTCCAACAAGTCGTCCGATCTCCAGTCCTCGTCGCTCGTATCCGGGTCTTCGTTCACGCGTTTGAGGCTCAAGCCGATGCGCTGGCGCTCAGGCTCAATCCGTATGATGCGCAGATTGACCTGTTCGCCTTCCGTCAAGATCTCGCTTGGATGTCCGATGTGTTCCTCTGACAGCTCAGAGATATGAACCAGACCCTCGATGTACTCATCCAATCGGGCAAAGGCGCCAAAGTCGGTCAGCTTGGTGATGGTTGCGGGTACGATCTGCCCGACACTGTACTTTTCGGCGACCTCGGTCCAGGGTTCTTTTTGCAGGCGCTTTATGCTCAACGCGATGCGACGCCTCTCCGGATCGACGCCAATCACATAGACATCCACTTCCTGGCCAACCTTGAGGAGCTGCCGGGGATGGTTGACGCGCTTCCACGAGAGCTCGGACAGGTGCACGAGCCCATCCGCACCGCCCAGATCGACGAACGCTCCAAAGTCGCACAGGCTGCTTACGACGCCCTTGCGGACTTCTCCTGCCGCTAAGGACTCCAGCAGGTGGTCTTTCTGCTCTTTGCGCCACATCCGCACGGCCGCGCGCTCTGAGAGGATCAGCCGATTCCGTCGCTGGTCGATCTCGATAATCTTCAGGCGGAGCTTGGTCCCGACGACGCTATTGAGAGCTTCCTCTCGCTCCTCGTCGGTGCCGTCCCGTGGGATGCGCACGCTTACCACCTGGGACGCTGGCAAAAAGCCCCGGACCTGTCCTACATTGATGATGAGCCCGCCGCGATTGAACCCAGCAACAGTCTCTTCTAGGATGTCATCGTTGTCATAGATACGCTGGGCTTCGATCCAGTCCTCTTCCATCTGGGCTCGTTGAAGCGAGAGAATCAGGTTCCCCTCGCGATCCTCGGGCCGCACTATGTACACGCGGACCTTCTCGCCCACCTTCAGCGACTTGCGCGTCTCCTTATCAAGCCGCTCGAGATCTCTGGAGGTGACAATCCCCTCTTGCTTGTAGCCGATGTCGACGAAAACCTCCGTAGGGCGAACCCCTACGATGATCCCCTCCACGACATCGCCGCGCTTGGGGAGGCCCATGGTGAGCTCTTCTTCCAGGAGCTGAGCCATTGGATGAACCGCGGCCTTGGCCGGATGGTCACCCGTACCGGCACTAGCGAATTGTTGTCCCTGCATGCGCACATCTTCTCCTTTGTGAGCTAGCCTCCATTATACGGAGACCACCCCCCACGGGCAAAGGCAGGCCCCCAGCGTGCGCTAGGTACCCCCAAGCCAAAGGGTTACCAATCCGCCGATACGAAGGATGCGTTCGCTGTACTGGATGACACGCAGTTCGAGCTTGATGTGCACGTCGTCCCGAAGCCGCCCTTCCCAGACCACCGAGTCGCCGGCATGGCGATAGGGATACTGGCCCTCGGGCAGGCCGCCGAGAGATGCCCCTTTCTCGTCCTGGCCTGCGTAGGTCAGGGTGGTGCCCGGAATGTACGCTCCCTTGGCCACCGAGTATGCCACCGCTCCCGAGTACTTGACTGGGGACGTGGTGATAGGTGGTTCGGAGGTAGGAGTAACGCCAGTGACCGCTACGCGCGCTGTCCCTGCGAGATGCACGGACTGTTCGCTAAACCAAACCACGCGCAAGTTCAGGTTCACACTGGCGCCTGGAACGGGCTCTCCCTCCCAGTTGACCGAGTCGCCCTTGCGCTTGAGGGCGCGCTTGCCATCCAGGATCAGATAGGCGCCGTCCTCGTTGTGCTCCTCGTAGCGAATGTCCGTGCCAGGGATGGTTTCACCGAGCGGAACTGTGAGGACGGTGGGGAGCTTGTAGGTCAGGTTGTCGGAGTGCTCACCGGGTTTGAGAGTGCAGCCTAGCAGACCAGCGAGCAGGATAAACCCCGCTGCTGTCAGGGAGAGCGCCTTCACAAAGAGTCTGCGCATCGCGTGTACCTCTTGTCCAACGGACCCCTCTACAGCAATTCTACGATGCGGAGGGGCAGGTGTCAACGTAACGTGCCACACGCGGCGAGGCCATCTTGATCCTCGCCATGCATGTGTAGTATGTGGTTTGTGTGCGCTCTAAGTTGCTACGATGTTGACGATGCGACCGGGGACATAGATGACCTTGCGGGCAGTCAAGCCTTCCAGATGTCGGCTGACGTTAGGGTGTTCCAGAGCTTGTTTCTTGGCCGTCTCCTCCGAGACGTTCGCTGGCACGTCGATGCGCCCTCGCACCTTGCCGTTGATCTGGACCGCCAGCGTGATGACGTCCTCCGCGGCCAAGTCAGGATCGCCGACGGGCCAGGCCTGCTCATGGATGGAATACTCCCCGCCCATTCGCTCCCAGAGCTCCTCCGAGATATGCGGCACAAAGGGGGCGAGCAAGAGCACTAGGCTCTTGACTGCCTCCTCCCACGCTTCGCCTCCCCAAACGTCCGTCCTGGCGGCCTTCACAAGGGTGTTGTTGAACGCCATCAGGGAGGCCAGAGCCGTGTTGAACTTGAACGCCGCGATATCCTCGGTGACGCTGATGATGGTCTGATGAGTCTCGCGGCGCAGCGAGGTGACGGCCTCCTCGTTCGGAGGTGCGTCAGGCATGTCGCGCTCCTGCAGACAGACGCGCCACACGCGTCTCAAGAAGCGGTTCATGCCCTCGATGCCAGTCGAGCTCCAGCTACCGCCCAGCTCCCAGGGGCCCAAGAACATCAGGAAGGCTCGAACCGAGTCGGCGCCCAACGTTCCCACATAGTCATCGGGGTTGACGACGTTGCCGCGCGACTTGGACATCTTTTCGTTGTCCTCGCCCAAGATGATGCCCTGAGTGAAGAGACGCAACATCGGCTCATCGAAATCTACCAGCCCCATGTCGCGCATCACCTTGGTGAAAAAGCGCGTGTACATGAGGTGCATGGTGGCGTGTTCGATGCCGCCGGTATATTGGTCCACAGGCAACCAGTACTTGCCCTTCTCCGGGTCGAACGGCACGTCCCCGTTATAGTAGGGGCTCACGTAAGCATAGTGATACCATGACGAGCACAGGAAGGTATCCATGGTGTCAGTTTCGCGCTGGGCCGGTCCGCCGCAGCGCGGGCACGTGGTGTTCAGAAAGCCCTCGTGGTACTTGAGCGGGGATTCGCCCGTGGGCATGAACTCGGCGTCATCGGGCAGGAGCACGGGCAGGTCCTCAATGGGCACCGGGACCGTGCCGCACTTTTCGCAGTAGACAATGGGGATGGGAGCGCCCCAGTAGCGCTGGCGGCTGATGAGCCAGTCGCGCAACCGATAGTTGACCTCCCTGTGGCCCATGCCCCGTTCATCCAGCCAGGCGATGATCTCGTCCCTAGCATCGTCGCCTGGAGTTCCCGTGAACGAGCCCGAGTTGATCATCGTGCCATATTCGGCGTGGTAGAGGATGTCCTCGAAGAACGGGATGCTGGACAGCATCTCCATGACTGTGCGGAAGCGACGAGCCGACGCGTCCAATGCCTGGCAGCGAACCAGGATCTCTTGATCAGCCTTGGTAGAGTCAAACGCGCGCACGCCATCGTCAAAGACAAAGGCCCACCGCGCGCCCACGACCTCAACCCAGGAGCCCGGCGTAATGGCCTCTTGCACGAGTTCTAGGTAGCGATCGATCTGTTCGTCGCCTTCCAGCGTCACACAGAGGCCCTCTCCCAGATTCTCTATGTCTTCTCGCTGGTAGGGGATGCCGTTCGTGTCGAGTTGAGTCTCCATGGCATCGATGTCTCGCACCGCATGGGGACGCACGAGGCTCTTGGCGATGCCATCAGTGCGATCGATGACGGGCACGATGGGCAAGCCGAACTTGAGCGCAAAGGGAAAGTCCCGCTCGTCATGTGCAGGCACGGCCATAATGGCTCCCGTGCCATACGTCATCATGACATAATCGGCGATCCAGATGGGAATCCGCTCGTCGTTCACTGGGTTCACTGCGTAGGCCCCGATGAACACCCCGGTCTTTGCCTTGTCGGTGGCCAGCCGCTCGATCTCGCTCTGGCGGGAGGCCTCAAAACGATAGGCCTCGACCTCTGCCCGGTGCTCTTCTGTCGTGAGCTTGTCCACGAGCGGATGCTCGGGCGCGAGGACCATGAACGTGGCGCCCCAGAGCGTGTCGGGGCGGGTGGTAAAGACCTCGATGGGATCGCCTTGCTCCGAGTGGAACATGACGGAAGCCCCCTCGCTGCGGCCAATCCAGTTGCGCTGCATGGTCTTGACGCGCTCGGGCCAGTCGATCTGGTCTAGCCCCTCCAGCAGCTCCTCGGCATAGTCGGTGATGCGGAAGAACCACTGCGCTAGGTCCTTCTTGATCACCGGCGTGCCGCAGCGCTCACAGTGGCGATCCTCGCCCCACACCTGCTCGCGAGCCAACGTCGTATTGCAGGTCGGGCAGAAATCCACCGGGGCACGCTTGCGATAGGCCAGCCCCATCTCCAAGAACTTCAGGAAGAACCACTGGGTCCACTTGTAATAGCCGGGGAGGCAGGTGATGGCTTCGCGGTCCCAGGCCCACATCGCGCCCATGGAGCGGAGTTGCCGCCGCATGTTCTCGATGTTCTTCATCGTCCACTCTTTGGGGTGGATGCCCTGTTTGATGGCGGCATTCTCGGCCGGCAGCCCAAAGGCGTCAAAGCCAGGCGGGAAGAAGACGTTGTACCCCTTCATCCGCATGAACCGCGCCCGCGTGTCCGAGGGCACCATGGCATACCAGTGGCCGATGTGGAGATCGCCCGACGTATAGGGCAGCATGGTCAAGGCGTAATGCTTGGGTCGGCTCGGGTCCTCGTGCGTGGCATACAGACCCGATTCCTCCCATCGCTTCTGCCATTTGGCTTCGATCCTGAGAGGGTCGTACTTGGGCGCTCGTTTGGTAACCTTCATGGCGCTCCTTTGGTCGGATGACCTAGAAACTCGATCGAGTTCCAAGGTCTTTGACGAGAGGCAGCATACTTTCAGCTCCTCGGTGG
>JBNGEB010000077.1:0-9514 GCA_049975585.1 Anaerolineae bacterium | reverse complement strand
GATCGGATGGGGGCGCGGCGGCGATTCCCGGGGCCGTGTCTCCTGTCACAATAATCATCCAAGGAGCATAGCCAATGACCACCACATGGAACGATCTGGTTACGCAGGTGGCGCAGGATCTGCGCGACCCGACGCACGTCGTCTGGAGCGAATCCGAGCTGGAGGGCTATCTGGAGGCGGCCTTGGCGGCGCTCCAGCGACACATGCCCCGCTTTTGCGCGACCGTGCTCGCGAGCCAGGCGGGCGTCTATACCTATGACCTGAGCAGCATCGTCGGCCTGCTGGACGTCGTTGCGGTGTGGTACCCGTGGGATCCCTCGCAGCCGCAGATGGATCCGCCGCCGGTGTGCCCCCACGCCATGCTCGAGGACGGCACGGTGACCATCTTGGCCACCGAAACGCCTCGCGGCACCGATCAGGATCAGTTGCGCCTGATCTACACGGCGGCCCATACCATCGCTGGGCACGACGGTGCCATCGAGACGACGTTGGATGCCTGGGCGCTGTCGATGGTGGCGCTGGGCGCCTGCGGGTGGGCGGCGCTCTCTCGCCAGGTGGGCGAGATCGGCGCGGTGACGCCGACCGGCCGCACGCCCGCCGAGCTGGCGGCCTATGGCGAGATATGTCGACGAGGTTTCGCATATGGGTTGGAGCAGGCGCGACGGTTGAGCCTGTCGCGGCAGGACGCGCGCGTCATGCGGGAGGCGACGGTATGACCAGCGGCGAGGACTGGGGCAGGGCGCGGCTGCTGCGAGGCGTTCTGCGGGCGTACGATCCGGTGGAGCATATGGCGGCCATCGAGCCGGTGGGCGCATCGACCGCGCTGCTGGAGGGGCTCCCCGTGCTGGGATGCGTCGCGCCCTCGGAGCTGGAGGTGGGACGGACCATCTCTATGGTGCTGTGGCCCGATGTCGGCGGGGTGGTGCTGGGGCCGGCCGTGGCGCCCTATGCCTCGAAGCGGCTTTGGGACCTGGGCGTGGTCGCCACCGAGAGCGACGTCGCTTTGACCATCACCTATGCGGACCTGGTCGCCGCAGAGCGGACGCTCCCCGCCGACGGCGTGCTCCATGTGCAGGGTGTGGTCACGGTGGAAGTGACGGGCTACCAGTGGTCTAACCTCACCAAGGCGCGGCTGGTGGTAGAGGGGGGCGGGCAGGGCGAGGTGCTGAGCCGAGCCCTGGCGGAGAACTGGTGCGAGACGTTGACGACGAGCTGGGTCGGGCCGCTAGAGGCGGGGCAACGGGGCTGGTCGTTGCAAGCGAAAAAGAACGGCGGGGCCAACACGCACACGGCGCTGGCGGGGGCCTATCTTCTGTGGATGGTGTTCCTGTGAGGAGGTGCGGCCATGCGTGACATCAGCGCCGAGCTGCTGGCCGCGGCGCGCTCGCTGCGCGGGGTGCCGGTCGTCTCGCTGGACGTCCACGACCGGCGCGACCGATGGCAGGCGCACTTTGATACAGGACAGGCCTCGCATCGCTGCGATCAGGCATGCATCTATAACACGTGGATCCTGCGGCTGCGCTCGCTGAACGGGGCGCAGGGGCTCCAGGCGGCGACGGTGTACGACCCGGAGGCGCCGGAGCATTGGCCCGGGAGCTGGTACGACCTGCACCAACGCTGCGAGCTGGGCTCGGACGTGGCGCTGGGCGTGGTGGGGAGCAAGCTCACGTCCAAGCGGGCGCGGGCCTACTGTTTTTGGCAGGACGGCGCGGACAAGACGATCCAATGCGCCGAGAGTACCAATGGCTACAGCTTTGGGGTGCCCGAGACGGTCTGCGATGGCATCAACCTGGAGGGCTGGCTGGCCGCCGATCACGCGGCCGTCTTCTATCATGCGGACAACAGCCTGGTCAAAGTGTGGCAAAAGCCGGCCGTCGGCGGCGCGTGGACCCTCAGCACCTACGACGCGCTGGGCGCGCTGGGGTCATCATACGGCCTGGCGGTCTGGTACCTGGAGGGCGCCCAGCTCTACTATCTGCTGGTGGCGGCCGACGGGCGCCTCTATGCGGGCGGATGGAATCCTTCCAGCGATACGTGGTTCCCGCCGCAGCAGTTGGCGCCGGGCGGCTCGGGCGCGGCGGGCAGCGGGGTTGTGTTGCGCGAGCCCTCGCTCCTTCGCGCCTATAGCCGTTGGTATGCCACCTGGGTCGAGTCGGTGGCCCAAGGCCCGGGTTGGCAGCAGGCGGTGGCGTCCAGCGCGACGAGTTGGCCCCATTTCGGGAACGACATCGCCTTGGAGGTGGGCGGCTCGGGAGGAAGCCCGAGGGCTGCCTTGGCCTACCGTCCCTTTCACTACCACCTGTTTGCCTGCGACGAGACGTCGGGCGTCCATCGGATCGACTATGCCGAGGAGAACGCCTCGCAGAACATCGCGGGGCTAAAGGTGGGAGCCTATACCCGGCGCACCGTCGAGGACGGCTCGCGGCTGACGGTCTGGGTGGACAACCGCGACGGCTCCTGGAGCGATTGGGGCCAGGCGGATGCCGTTGGCGAGGCGTTGCGTCCTCACGCGACGTTGGCGTTGCAGCGGGGCTATCGCACGGCCAACGGCCACGAGCTAGTGACGCTCGATCCCCACTATCTGGTGAACATCTCGGAGGAGGGCGGATCTCACGAGGGCTGGCTCCGCCTGGAGGCGGTGGACGGCTGGGGCTTGCTGCGCTACTGGCGCGCCGCCGAGCCCCTTACCTGGGAGGAGCGCACCATCGGCTGGCTGCTGGAGCATCTGGCGGCGCGGGTAGGGTTGGGGTACGCGGCGCTGGGAGGCGGCGCCCTGGATCAGACCCTGTCGCGGTTCACGGTGCTGCCGGGCCAGTCCGCTGCCGACGCGGTGGCGACGCTGCTGCGGTTGGCGGGCTGTGGCGCCCGCTGGAGCGTTGCGGGAACCCTGCGGGTGGGTACCTGGGACGCCTTGGTGGGCGAGACGGCGGCGCTGGGCGAATCTGACGAGCTGCTGTGGGCCAGGCGGCAGCAGTCCGCGCCCGTGGCGACGTCTTGGCTGGTCTATGGCGAGGGCGTCATGGGCCGCGAGGAGAATGCCGCGGCCAGCATGGCGTTGGGGCTGAGGGCGCGGATAACCCGCGTCGAGTCGCGGGCCGATACGCAGGCCCTGGGCGACGCCGTGGCTGATGGTTGGCGCACGCGAGGCGATGCCTCTGGTTGGACGCTGCGAGCCAAGGTGCCCCTGCGGCCCGATCTGGAGCTGTGGGACGCCGTGGCGGTGGTCGGTTGGAGCGGGACCTGGCGGGTGCGCGGGTTGGCTGAGCGGTACGATGCCCGGCGGGGGCTGTACGTGACCGAGGTGACGGCAGAGGGGTAGGGCGTCACCCCAGCCACCCCCTCCCCTGTGTCCCCTCCCCCACGGATACCGTGGGGGAGGGGATCGGAGCCGAGCGCGATTCCTTCTGTCTCGCCTCTCCCGAACCCCGTCTGCGGGGCGGGGGAGGGCAACGCCGTCTGCGGCGCGGGGGTTGAGCGGCGCGTCCCCGCTACCCTCTACCGAATATACCCCAAATGCTCCGACTGGAGCTCGAGCATCGTATCTACCAGCTCGCGCACGGGGGCATACACGTCCACCACGGGATCCACCAGCAACGCCTGGACCACCGCTGCACGCGACCCGCTCAGGATCGCCTCGGCCGTCATGTTGTGGACAGCAACTTGGTCCTGCAGCATCCCCAGGAATCCGTGCGGATAATCGGGCAGCGCCACGCCATGGATCCCGTCGGCATCCACGATGCCCGGCACTTCGACGACTAGCCACTCGGGCAGATCGGGAATCAGGCCGGCGTTGGGAACGTTGACAGCGGCCTCCTCATAGCCCGCGTCCGTCAGGATGCCCTCGATGATGGGAATGACCCGCTCGGTGAGCTTGAGCTCGATTCGCGGCGCGCGCTGCGCCAGGTACTGTTTGTAAAAGTTGTAGAAATCCAGGATCCCCTTGTGGTCCACTGCATCCCACGCCCACTGGACATACTCGCCCAGGTGGCTATCGGTGGTGATGGGCAGCAAGCCAAAATCCTCCAGGATGGCCTTGAACAGGCGGCGCTCGGCCCAGGTCTCTTCCTCGTGGGTGGGGGCCTCGGCGGCAGCGTTCTCGGACGTGGCGCCCGTCTCTTTGGCGTACTTGAGCATCGCCCCCAGCGACGGCTGATGCTCAAAGTAGGCCGGCGCCTTGGCCAGGATGTCCGGGTAGGCGTTCCGGCCCGTGTCGCGATAGGACGCCTTCAGCAGCACGGAAAAGTGGTTCAGGCCGCCAGCCCGCGTCTTGAGGTTCTCCCAGGGCGTGTCGAGGATTAACGGCAGGTGGCGCTTGAGCGATGAGATCTCGTGGCACATGCCGATCAGCCGCGCCTCCGGGTAGCGCCGATGCACCGTGGTGCAGATGCGGCTCATGGGGTTGGAATAGTTAAAGATGATGGCCTCGGGACAGATGCGCATGATATCGCCGACGATGGCCAGGATAGGCGGCGTGATGCGTAGGCTGTGGAACAGGCCGCCAGGGCCGCCGTTCTCGCCGTACACCTGGCGGATGCCGTATTGCTGCGGCACGCGCCAATCCTGCTCCCACAAGGCAAAGCGATCGCCCACCTCGATGGAGATAATCACGAAATCGGCGCCCTCGAGCGCCACGGGGCGATCCAGCGTGGCCGACAAGGTAAAGGGCAGATCGTGCTCCTTGAGGAATGCCTGGCCAGCCGCCTCGGCTTTGGCCAAGGCCTGCGGGTTGATGTCGTGCAGAACGACGTGGCTGCCCGCCAACACCTCGCTCTGGAAGATGTCTCCCATGGTACCCAGGCCAAACTGCAGGCTCCCCGCCCCAACAAGAACGATGCGTGCCATGATACTCCCTCCGTGGCTGATGGGTGTGTGATGCGCTCAGCATACGCCGGTGGGGGCGTTGGCGCCAATAGCAGCGCAAGATGGGGGGTGGAGGCATGCCTGGGTTGATCGCTTGTTCCTGTTTGTGCACGTCAGCGGCTGGTCCTACCATAGGGGCGACGAGGCCGGCAATCCGAGACAACAGCCTGACGAGCGATGGCACCTTACCATAGCCTGGCGACGGTCTCGCCACGCCAGGCACCATGCCACGACCCGAGGCGTTCGGTACGCGTGATCCGCCACCCCGGGCCGCCAGCAGGGACGCTACTGGGAGGTTGGCAGCTTCCAGAGCCCCGAGGCGTGCCAACCTACGAGAGAGGAGGCGATGAGCCACCAGGGACTCGCGAGGCGTGGGATTATTCGTGCGAGAACGCACGAGGGAGGAACGTATCATGGATTTGCGACAGGCCGCGTTTGCAGGCGAAAAGCCGATCGATGCCAAAATCCACGTCAAGCCGGTGTTCGTGTTTCTGGCGCATCACAACAATCGCGAGGGTCCGTGCCGCACCGGCACGCCCGCGCAGCTCTCTCCAGAGGCCGAGCGGCGCCGCGCCGAGGCAGCCTTTGCCGGGATGATGGATCGCATCGAGATTCGGAGCCCCTTTGCCAAGGTTCTTGACCCCGTGTTCATCGAGCATGGCGACGATTGGCTGGTCAAGGCCAGCGAATATGCCAAGCTCGACGCCGACGCCGCCGAGGTGGACATCTATCTGGTGACGGGGCAGTCGCTCAACCAGTTCTTTGCCGTCAAGCTCGGCGAGCGCTATCGCAAGCCCGTGGCGATGGTTGGCGGCGAGCTAGATCCGGCGCTTCCCATGATGATCGATGCCGGCTCGCATCTCCGCTCCAAGGGGCTGGAGGCCTACCTGTCGGTCGGGTGGGAGGCGTTCGACGATTTGCTCAAGCTCCTCTATGCGCGCAAGGCCATGCGCGCGACGCGCGTCCTGCGCGTGACCCAGGGCCAGTTCGATAATGTCAACGGCAGCTTTCTCGATCCGGTCCAGTATCGCGAGCACCTGGGGATGGAGATGGTGGATATCCCCATCAAGGGCTTTGCAGAGGCTTGGGACCGCGTGCGCGAGGACCCCGACTCCTGGCAACTGGCCCAGGATACTGCCAAGGCCCTGGTGGCGCAGGCCCAGGCCGCGCACATCGACACGGCCTATGTGGCCAACGACGTGGCGTTCTATCTGGCCGCCAAGTCTCTCATGGAGACCTATGGCTGCAACGCCTTTACCGTGGACTGTTTCGAGATCTGCCCCGATGGCCGCATGGCCGCGGACCGCAAGGTGGTCCCCTGTCTGACGCACGCGCTCAACAAGGACCAGGGCATACCCTCGTCCTGTGAGGGCGATCTGGGCGTGCTGTCGGCGCTGATGCTGGCCCAGACGGTGGCCCAGCGCACCGCCTACATGGGCAACCTGTACCTCGTGGATCGCGAGGAGAACCTGATCAAGATCCTGCACGACGTGCCGGGCCTCAAGCTGAAGGGCTATGATGCGCCCGACGTGCCGTATGACCTGCGCAACTTTGCGGTGGAGGGCTGGGGCACCACCGTGCGCTATGATTTCTGCCAGGACAAGGGCCAGCCCGTCACCGTGGCGAGAGTCAGCCCCGGCGCCGACAAGCTGATGGTGACCAAAGCCGTCATCGCGGGCTGCGGCGGGTTCGACACGCCGAGCTGCTCGCTGGAGGTGGTGCTCCAGGTCGAGGACGCGCTGGCGTTCTATCAAAAGGCAATGGACGTGGGCAACCACTCGGCCATGGTATATGGCGATTGGTCGCAAGAGCTGCGGGCGTTGGGCGAGCTGATGGGCCTGGAGGTGATCGAGGCGTAACGAGGGCGTTTCGAGATCGCGACGGCGGCGGGTGGACGAGGGTTCACCCGCCGCTGTTGGTTGTTGTGGGGGGGGCGTCGGGGGCTGAAAGGCGTGGCTCTCGTGACCCCCAGAAACTGGGCGCCTTTTCAGACACCGAGCGTTGCAGCAGCTCCACGGGCAGCCCGCCGATGACCACGTCCGCCGCGTCGGTCTGCCGCACGATCCAGCGCACCAGGGCCTCGACCAGCTCGGTGTGCGTGATGCCCAGGTTCGTGGGCGAGATGGTGAGGTTGGGCTTGATAAGGACGCGGCTGCCGTCGGCGCCCAGCCCTCCGGCGACCTGGCTCTAGACGGCGTGGACGCGTTCGATGGCGACGCGGGGTCGGTTGGCGGGCATGGGCGCTCCTTGGGTTGAGGTGGTGTTGAGGGGATGGTACGGGAGGCAGGGCGGGAGCGCAAGTGGGGGAGATGATGGGCGGGGATTCGCCGCGTGTGTATGGTGCGTTCGGGTAGGGGCACGGCATGCCGTGCCCTTGAAGGTTCGGGTCGACTCGGCGCATCCCTACGGAAAGCTTGCGCCTGTCGCACGGCCGCGGTAGAATGGGCGCAGGCATCCCAGCAAAAGGCAGAATACCCTTGTCCATCGAAGCGATCCGACGCTACCAAGCCCAAGTGGAGAAGACCGTCCGCTATGGCGGGTCTCGCAATGAAAGCACCATCCGCAAGGCGTTCCACGACCTGCTGGAGAGCTATTGCCGCGAGACCAACCTGGAGCTCATCGCCGAGCTACCCATGAAGGCTCCTGACGGGGCCAGCATTCGGCCCGACGGTACGCTCAAAGACGCCCTGCGCCAGGACTGGGGCTATTGGGAGAGCAAGGATCAGTACGATGACCTCGATACCGAGATCGAGGCCAAGCTGCGCATTGGTTACCCCAGGAACAACACCCTGTTCGAGGACAGCCAGACGGCCGTGCTCTACCAGGACGGCTTTGAGGTGGGGCGGGCCTCGTTCGACGACGACCTGGCGCTGCATGGTGTGCTGACGACGTTTGTGCGCTATGAGCCGCCTCGGGTGCAGAGCTTTCGCAAGGCCATCGAGCGCTTCAAGGAAGACCTGCCCGGCCTGCTGGACCTCTTGCGCGACGTCATCGCGTCCGAGGCCGAGGCCAACGCGGCGTTCCGCGACGCCCGCGACGAGTTCCTGGAGATGTGCCAGAAGTCCATCAACCCGCATGTCGTGATGGCCGACGTGCGCGAGATGATCATCCAGCACATCCTGACGCAGGACATTTTCGTCACCATCTTTGGCAACGATCAGTTCCACCGCGAGAATAACATCGCCCACGAGCTCTATGGGCTGGTCGACACGTTCTATCGTGGGACGTTGAGGCATAACGTGCAGCTCCGTCTGGACGGATACGTCCGCGTCATCAAGGCAGCGGCCGCCGAGATCGCCGACCACCACGAGAAGCAGCGTTTCCTCAAGGCCGTCTACGAGGATTTCTACAAGGCGTACAACCCTGCCGGAGCGGACCGCTTGGGCATTGTGTACACGCCCAACGAGATTGTGCGCTTCATGATCGAGTCGGCGGACCATCTGGTGCACCAGCACTTTGGCCGCTTTCTGGCCGATGACAATGTCGAGATTCTCGACCCCGCGACAGGCACCGGCACCTTTGTCACCGAGCTGATCGACCATTTGCCTCGCCACCGCATCCCGAGCAAGTACGAGCACGAGATTCACTGCAACGAGGTGGCGATCCTGCCTTACTATATCGCCAACCTGAACATCGAGTACACCTATGCGCAGCGCATGGGCGAGTATCGGCCGTTCGAGAACATCTGCTTTGTGGACACGCTGGACAATCTGGGCTTTGCGTACGACACCAAGCAGTTTGACATGTTCGATGTCTCGGTAGAGAACCTGGAGCGCATCCGTCGCCAGAACACGCGCAAGATTTCGGTGATCATCGGGAACCCGCCCTACAATGCGAACCAGCTCAACGAGAACGAGAACAACAAGAACCGCGAGTACCCCGGCGTGGACGAGCGGATCAAGAACACGTACGTCAAGCAGTCCAGTGCGCAGAAAACCAAGCTGTATGACATGTACACGCGGTTCTTCCGCTGGGCCAGCGATCGCTTGCAGGAGAACGGCGTCATCGCGTTCGTGACGAACCGGTCGTTCCTCGACGCGCGCTCCTTTGACGGCTTTCGCAAGGTGGTGGCGGACGAGTTCAGCGACATCTATGTCGTGGATCTCGGCGGCGACGTGCGCAAGAATCCGCGGCTGTCCGGCCCCACGCACAACGTGTTCGCCATCCAGACGGGGGTCGCGATATCGTTCTTTGTGAGGAACCCGGCGCGCCAGGGCAGGACGTGCCGCATCTACTATGCGCGCCGCCCAGAGATGGAGACGGCCCGCGAGAAGCTCCGATTCCTGGCCACGACGCCGATTGAAGACATTCCCTTCGAGCACATCCGTCCCAGCCGCCGCCACACCTGGATCAACCAGGTGGAGCACGCGTGGGACGATCTGCTGCCCGTGGCGACCAAGGCTACCAAACAGGCCGACCGAGCGGCGCAGGAGCGGGCCATCTTCAAGCTGTACTCGCTGGGCGCCGCGACGAACCGTGATGAATGGGTGTACGACTTCGACCGACCGGAGCTTGAGCAGAAGGTCAGGTTCTTCTGTGACTTCTATCGCCGAGAGCGGCTGCGGTGGATACGCTCGGACAAGAGCGTCGCCACGAACGACTTTGTCGATAGAACCATCAAGTGGACGTCGGAGCTCGAGAGGCACCTAGAGCG
>JBNGEB010000076.1:0-9649 GCA_049975585.1 Anaerolineae bacterium | reverse complement strand
GGCTTATTTCGGGCACGTGATGTCTCCTTGCTGACGTCAGGATCAGTCTATTATAGCATGGTCGCCCACGTGTGTCAGTTTTGTCGCAAGCCACAATCCCGCATGCTAGACGCAAGGCGCCGACCTCGTGGGAGAGGCCGGCGCGCACTTTTGTGGATAGCTCTTACGCTGTCACGCGAATGGTCTCGGAAGTCCCCTTCGCGGCGAGCTCTTTTGCTTGGCGGCGCAGGTAACGCGCCAATCGGGTGAGGCCCTCCTTGAGCTCTGCGGGGCCTGCGCAGAGCGATATCCTTACATAACTATCGAGAACCGAGCCAAAGCTAGATCCTGGCGCGACGGCCAAGTGCTCTGCCTCGAGCAACCCTTGGCAGAAGGGGATCGAGTCTTGGCCGCTGGCAGAGATGTTGGCCAAGAGGTAGAAAGCTCCGTGCGGATAGGAGACCTCAAGCCCAAGCTCATCTGCCAGGGCTACGGCGAGGTCGCGTCGCTGGCGGTACTCGTTGCGCATCGCATCCACACAGTCCTGCGGCCCTAGTAGCGCGCCGATGGCGGCGTGCTGGGCTACGGTGTTGACGCAAGAGACGATGGGCTCTTGTACCTTGATGATGGCGGCGGCAACCTCCGGCGATGCTACCACAAAGCCAACCCGCCAGCCCGTCATGGCATAGGTCTTGGAGGTCGTGTAGATAGAGATGACGCGACCATCCCGATCCCACCGGGCGGGGCTGATGTGCTCACCCTCAAAGACGAGCTGGTCATAGGTTTCGTCAGAGATCATATAGAGATCGTGCCGCACGCAGAACTCGTAGAGATCGCGCAGTGTCCGCTCGTCATAGACAGCCCCCGTCGGGTTCGACGGACTGCTCACGAGGAGCACGCGCGTTCTATCGGTTATAAGCTTTTCCAGTAAGTCGATATCGGGCACAAAGCCACGATCGGGGATCGTGGGATAGTGGATAGGCTTGGCGTTCAGGACGTGAGCAGCCATGCAAAAGTTCCCATAGCCGGGGTTTGGGACGAGTACCTCGTCGTCGGGGTCGAGCAACACGGCCATGGACGCGAACACGGCTTCCATGGCGCCGACGGTTACGACGATGCCGTCCACGGGCGCTGTGTAACCGTTCTCGCGCTCTAGCTTGGTAACCACGGCCTGGCGGAGTGCCAGCATGCCGGCGTTGGCCGTGTATCCTGTGTACTCGTGTTGTGCGGCCTGACATGCAGCTTCGATGACGTGTGGTGGCGTGGGGAAATCCGGCTGCCCCAGTTCAAGGTGGATGGAGTCTGGGTAGGCAGCGGCGGCGTCCTTCATGGTTCGAATGGGCGAGCGCTGGATGCCGCGGACTGTTTTGGATAGCTGCCTCATGACGCCTTCCTCCCGGCAGTGTGCGGTGAATTGGCAACGCCGCTCGAGTCGGCCAGGGCCTCATCGCACGGCGTTGCGCGTTCTGTAGGATACTCGTTACTTTGAGCATCCGATGCGGCCATCATATCGCACATGGCCCATAGTGTCAACTTTTGACAGAAGGAAATCTTTCGCCTAGAATAGGCCTTGCTGTGAGGCAAATGCCGAGGTAGCTCAGTTGGTAGAGCACTTGACTGAAAATCAAGGTGTCCCCAGTTCAAGTCTGGGCTTCGGCATATGGTCAGCCGTCGCTGGCGTACAAGCGGAAGTGGCTCAGTGGTAGAGCATCTCCTTGCCAAGGAGAGGGTCGCGAGTTCGAATCTCGTCTTCCGCTCTGCAAGCGGTTCCTTGGAGTGTACAAGGAACCGTTGTTTCTAGGGCGACGTAGCCAAGTGGTTAAGGCAGGGGTCTGCAAAACCCCCACCGTCGGTTCGAGTCCGACCGTCGCCTCTTGCGATCCCTCCCGTACTGGCCAGCTACCTGGCTTTCTGGTATCGACGGCATGCCCTCGATGCTCGTGAGGCCTCTCAAGATTCCTAGCCATTCCAGCGAGCTGAGCAGTGAGTAACCCCGCCCACATCATTGGGCGGGGCTTTGCGTTTCCTAGACGGCGGCTGGATTTGCGGTGCCATATCTACCTTATATCGGTTGCAAGGCAAGAGCGTCTCTTGAGCGTGAGCCGAATCGCCAGCATGGGCTGGCGTGGCAACGAAGGGATTCGTACGGTGAGTCCCAAGCTAGAGAGGATGCGCTCTTGGCCCAGCTACACTTCCGCCTTGACGCATGCTTCGCTCGATCCCTATAATGGCCGCGTGGATGATGTGGCCTCGGGATTCCGTCGGGCCGGGAGCATGTGACGGGAGGGCAGTATGACCTTTGCAGAAGCTGCGGTCGTGGTTCTACGGCAGGCGGCAGAGCCGCTGCACTTCCGCGAGATCACCGATCGGGCTATAGCGCAAGACCTGGTCGAAGTGACTGGGAGCACTCCTTGGCATTCCATGAATGGTGCTCTGCGACGCTGGATCCGAAGTGAAGGCGCCGAGGCGCCCATCGTGTCGCTAGGCGACGGCTACTTTGCTCTTCGCGCGTGGGGGCTTCCTGTGCCAGAAGAGGGCCGCGCGCTGGAGAGCGAGGCCGAGGATACCGTCGACTCGGAGATCCCTGGCGAGATAACGGTGAACCCTCGGCCGTCCGACATCTCCCCCGTCGGCTGGAAGTGGCACCAGTTCAACGATCGGATGCGGCAGTTGGTGGCCAAGGTACCGCGACATCCATCGCTCGCGCACGCCTTTGTCAGTTTCCGTTCGCTCTTTGTCTGGTCGGCGGCGAGCTTTGCGGCAGGTGTGGGCCTACGTCTCGGCAGGCGCTCGAAGCTGCTTGCTGCTGTATCGCAGCAGCTCATCGGGTGGGGTGGCGCTGGCTCGGCGATGTCGCTACGCGGGATGTACGAGGCTCAGCGCTACGATCAGGCCGTTTTTGCTGGCAGCACCAATCGCCGGATGCTCAGTGCGCATGTGAGTGGATTCCAGCGGTTGTTCCGCGGACTGCTGCTTGGAGGCATCGTCACAGGCTTGCTGGGGTGGATGCTGCGGCAGGCCAGCGATGAGCGCCCGCGCGTCAAGGGTACTGGCATCGGGTTGCTGGTGCAGGGGGCTGTCCTGGGGGTTGTTGGCGGGCTAGCGGCCTGGACGGACCCGGATCGCGCGTCGTCCGGGGGCAGGCACGGCCTAGGTTCGCCCCACTAGCCTTCGTTGGCCTCGATCTTGGAGGCCGCATGGTTCTTGCCACAAGCCTTGCAGTGATAGTAGGGGCCGTAGCGTCCTTGCCGATACTCCATCTCTGTCTGCCCGCAAGCAGGGCAGGGGATATCCACGGGCTTGGCGTCTTTTTTCGCTGCGCCTAGTTTGCGTAGCGACCAGTTCTTGTCGCACGTCGGGCAGTAGAGGTACTCGCCGTATCGCCCGCTACGCGGTTCCATCGGCTGCGTACCGCATTGGGGACAGGGCGTGGTCTGGGCAAGCTCCTTGATGCGTTCGCTCAGAATCGGTCGTGTGTGCTTGCACTCGGGATAGTTCTCGCATCCGAGGAATCGCCTGCCGCGCCACTCGACGATCTTCATGCGGCCTCCGCAAACCTCGCAGATTTCGCCCTCGGCATACACCTCCTTGGGTTCCTTGGGCTCCTCCGGATTGCTCAGGTCAAGCACATAGCGACACTCGGGGAACCCAGTGCATCCTAGAAAACGCCCCGCCTTGCTGACACGCACCGCGAGCGGTTTGCCGCAACGGGGACAGGTCCTGTCGCGGAGCTCGTCGGGGAGGCCCGCCTTCAAGGCCTCGGAGACTGCCTCGGGCATCTGCTGCTCGGCGGCTACGAGTTGTGGCTCAAAGGCCTCGTAAAAGCTCCCCAGCATCTCGCCATAGGCAACCTCTCCTCTGGCGATGCCATCGAGCCGCTCCTCCATGCTCGCGGTGTAGGCGATATCCATGATGTCGGGGAACGTGGCGACGAGGGCGTCGCACACCACGAAACCCATGTCGGTGGGCTTGAGCTGCCTGCCCTCCTTGACGACATAATCGCGATCCTGGATGACGCCGATGATGGAGGCGTACGTAGAGGGCCGGCCTACGCCGTGCTCTTCCAAGGCACGGATGAGGCTGGTCTCGTTATAGCGTGGAGCCGGTTGGGTGAAGTGCTGCTCCGGTAGGAGCTTTTTCAGATCCAGCGTATCGCCCTTGGACAGCTTGGGCAGCGATTGCTCTTGCGCGTTCTTGCGATCGCGGGCATCGGCGTACACGATGGTGTAACCAGCGAATAGCAGCGAGGATCCGGTCGCGCGGAACAGGCACTCTTCCCCCGCGCGGATGTCCACCGATGTCGTGGCATAGACGGCAGGGTTCATCTGGCTGGCGACGAACCTACGCCAGATGAGCTCATAGAGACGGGCCTGTGCTTTTGTGAGATGCTTGGCCATGGCCTTCGGAGTTCGCTCCACCGATGTCGGCCGGATGGCTTCGTGCGCTTCTTGCGCGTTGGCTACCTTGGAGCGGTACGTCGGTGGGCGCGAGGGTCGGTAGTCATTTCCCCAGGTCCGGTCGATGTACGCCTGTGCCTCGCGCTGAGCCTCGGGAGCCACGTGGGTGGCGTCGGTGCGCATGTAGGTGATGAGGCCCACGGCCTCGCCTTCTATCTCGATGCCTTCGTAGAGCTGTTGGGCCAGTCGCATGGTGCGCCTGGGGCTCATGTGGAGTTTGCTCGATGCGGCGGCCTGGAGGGTGCTCGTCACAAAGGGGGGACGTGGTTTGCGATGGCGCTTGCCCTTTCGCACCGCTTCGACGGCCCAGGATGCTCCCTCCAGCGAGGCGATCAGGGCATCCATCTGCTCCTTGGAGCCAAGCGAGGGCTTTTCGCCTGACACGCGGTGAAGCTTGGCGCGGAAGATATCGCTCTCGTCCACGCGGGCCAGATCCGCTTCCAGCGTCCAGTACTCCTCTGGCACAAAGCCCATGATCTCCCGTTCGCGTTCGACGACGAGGCGAAGGGCCACCGACTGGACGCGTCCTGCCGAGAGCGCGTTGCGAAAGTCCTTGGTAATGGCGCGGGTCAGTAGAGGGCTGATCTTGTAACCCACCAGACGGTCGAGCACCCGACGGGCCTGCTGAGCATCCACTAGGTTGTTATCCAGCTCGCGAGGCTCCGTCATGGCGCGCGTCACCGCCGCTTTGGTGACTTGGTCAAAGCTGACCCGCCGCGTACGAGCTGCTGGCAGACCGATGCTCTCTGCCACGTGCCAGGCGATGGCCTCGCCCTCGCGGTCTGGGTCGGTGGCCAGGTACACGGCCTCCGATGTGGCGGCGGCTTCCCTGAGCTCTTTGACTATGCCTAGCTTGGCGTCGGGAATGACGTACGTTGGTCGAAACCCATTCTCGATGTCCACGCCTAGATCGCGTGTTGGCAGATCACGCACATGTCCGACCGATGCCTTGACAGCGTAGCGATTGCCCAGGTACTTGCGGATGGTTTTGGCCTTGGCTGGCGACTCGACGATGACCAGGTTCTTTGCCACGGATCTCCTTGTTGACGGCAGATGCTTTGTGCAGCCACTTCACATGCGTATTATAGGACGCTGAGCGCTCCCCTCAATCTGGGTAGCGCAATCATATGAGGAGGGATGCCATGGGTTTGACGCCACGGGAGCGGGTGTACCGAACACTACGGTTCGAGGGGGTGGACCGCATCGCACGAGATGTGTGGACGCTACCGGCGCTCTACTACGGACGGCGGGAGCAAGTCGAGTCGCTGCTGGCGCAGTATCCTCCTGACTTTGGCCCCAGCGGGTATGTGGAGCCGGTGGACGAGGCGCCGCTCTATGAACCGGGTGAATGGGTCGACCCTTGGGGCAGTACTTGGGTGAACATCCAGCCGGGCATGATTGGTGAGGTCAAGCGACCCGCCATCGACGACTGGTCCAAGCTGGAGCACTGGAAGCCTCCCTACTGGATGCTTGGCAAGGGCTTTGAGGGTGTCAATCGGACGTGCGCATCTCACGATCGCTTTACGTTGCTGGGACTGCCTCGGCCGTTTGAGCGGCTGCAGTTCGTGCGCGGCACCGAGAATGTGTACCACGACCTGGGCTGGGGCGTCAAAGAAGTGTTCAAGCTGCTGGAGATGATCCACGACTATTACATGCAGCACTTGGCCTACGTGGTCAAGACAGACGTGGACGGCGTGTTCTTCATGGACGACTGGGGATCGGCCAACTCGCTGCTCATCTCGCCGCGGATGTGGACGGCATATTTCAAGCCTCTGTACCGCGACTATTGCGACGTCGCTCACGCGCACGGCAAGGCGGTTTTCATGCACTCGGATGGTTACATCATGCCTCTGTACGAGCACCTGATCGAGATCGGCGTGGATGCCATCAACTCGCAGCTCTTTACCATGCCTATCGAGGAGATCGGCGAGCGTTTCAAGGGCCGGATCACGTTCTGGGGCGAGCTCGACCGCCAGCATATCTTGCCCTTTGGCACGCCCGACGAGGTGCGGGCAGGCGTGCAGCGCGTACGAGATGCCCTTGGGGGCGAACAGGGGGGCGTGATAGGTCAGGCCGAGTTCAACAAGGACGTCTCGCTCGAGAACATGCGTGCGTTCTTTGAGGCCTGGTGGGGCGAGCCCGAGGCCTAGGCTGGGCTACAGCCCCAGTTGGCTGTGCACATAGGGCACCACGCGGGCTATGTCCTCGTCCGGCAGGATGAAAGATACGCTGCTGCCGGTGGCTGCTTGGGCGACGGCGATCACGCGCTGGCCAAGGGCTCCTAGGGCCGCAAAGGCTGTGCTGGTCACCTCAGTCGCTCGCGACCGTGGCATCCCCACGACGGACACGGAGGCCACCCGCTGGTGCGTGGCAATGTCAGCTAGCAACCCCGCCCGCGCATCGTGCTCAAACTCGCGGTTCAGCAGACGCAGACCGTGCTCTTCGTCGGAAGCGCGGACCACAAGGTTCAGGCTTTGCTCAGTGAACGACTGGGAGAACATCAGCACATCCACCCCGGCCTCGTCCAGGCGACGCAGGGCTCGCGAGGCCATCTGCAAGGTCCACCCGCGCCCGTTGCCCGAAAGGCGGATGAGGCATAACCCCTCGGTGGAGAGGATCGCCGGCGCGATGTCTCGGCCTTCGGAGGGCGCTGCCACGACGGCGGTACCTGGGTCATCGGGGCAGAAGCTGTTCAGGATCGCGAGCCGAATGCCTCGCTCGGCCAGAGGTGCGATGGTCTTGGGATGCAGGACATCAGCGCCAAAGTAGGCCAGTTCAGCGGCTTCCTGATAGGAAAGCTCCCGTAGGATCGTGGCCTCTGGGACCAGCTTGGGATCCGCGGTGAGGATGCCGCTGACGTCCGTCCAGATCTCAACCGTCTCGGCGTCTAGAACGGCGCCTAGGATGGCGGCCGAGTAGTCGCTGCCACCTCGCCCTAGGGTGGTGGTGATGCCTTGCGCTGTGGCGCCGATGTAGCCCGTTACCACCGGCACCGTGCCATGGGCCAGAAGGGGCAACAGACGTGCACGGGCTTTGTGTTCCGTGGCGGTCATGTCGGGAGTAGCGCCGCCGTACCGGTCGTCCGTCTCGACGATCTCGGTGGCGCTGATAGCCTCGGCGGGGATGCCGCGAGCTCGCAACACAGCCGCGAGGATGCGGCTGGAAAGCTCCTCACCCACTGAAGCCACCGCGTCGTTGCCCCGCATCGTGTACTCACCCAGCGTGGCGATGCTGCCGCAGAGCCTTGCATAGTTCTGCAGGCGATCGCGGATGGCTTGGATTACGCTCCTGCGATCCGGGCCGGTGGGCAGAAGCTGCTCGACGGTGCTGACGTGCCGGCACTCTAGTTCGTCGCGCGTCGTTTGGTAGACATCGGTACGGCCGTCCGCCGCGGCGCGTGCCCCTTCGATGAGGGCGTTGGTCGTCTTGCTCATGGCCGAGACGACTATGACCACAGGCTGCCCCAACCGCGTCGCAATCACGTCGGCGGTAGCCGCAAAGCGCTCGGCCGAACCTACCGATGTTCCTCCGAATTTGCAGACTAGCATCGTCCTAGCCCCTCCTAGGTCGTCAGGTTTAGTGAACGGCGTCTAGCGCCTGGGACAGGTCGCGGATCAGGTCATCGGCATCCTCGATGCCAGCGGCGTAGCGCACCAGCTCAGCGGGGATGCCGATGGCGTCGCGCTCTTTTTGGGTAAGGGCAAAGTGCGACATGAGCGCTGGCTGCTCTACGATGCTCTCTACCCCTCCGAGGCTAGGGCCCATGTAAGGGATCTCGAGCGCATCGATGAACCGCGCCGTGCCGTTCGCGTTGGCGTCTAGGGTAAAGGTCACGACACCGCCAAAGCCGCGCATGATCCGCTTGGCGATGGCATGATCGGGGTGCGAGGCCAGCCCAGGATACCAGACCTGCGCCACGGCCGGATGTGACGAAAGGAACTCGGCCAAGCGAAGCCCGTTCTCGTTGTGACGAGCTACACGCAGGCTTAGCGTCTTTAGGCCGCGTAGCAGCAGATAGAGCATCTGGGGATCGGGCACGCCGCCGAGCATGTTGCTGCCCTCACGCAGCATATGAATGAGCTCCTCGCTGCCTGCCACTACGCCGGCCAGAAGATCGTTGTGGCCCCCCAGATACTTGGTGGCGCTGTGGATCACCAGGTCCACGCCGTGTTCCAGAGGGCGCATGTTGAGAGGCGTCGCAAAGGTGGCATCGATGATCGCGAGCACGTGCCGCCGATGGGCAATCTCTGTCACTGTATCCAAATCGGGGACGCGCAGGTAGGGATTGGTAGGAGCTTCTGTCATCAGGATGCGAGTGGTGGGCCGAAAGGCTGCTTCGAGGCCATCGGTGTCGTCAGGCTCGACGAGGGTGCAGTCGATGCCGAGCCGTTGCAGGAACTCCAGGGCAAACTGACGGGTCTTGCGATAGCAGTCCGAGGTCAGGATGATGTGATCCCCGGCGTGAACCAGCGTCAGAAGCGTTGTGGTGATAGCGGCCATGCCGCTGGCAAACACCAGCGCCTTCTCAGCTCCCTCAAGGGCGGCCAACTTGCGCTCGACGGTCTCTTGTAGCGGGTTCCCATACCGCCCGTACTCGCCCCGGCGCGGCTCGAGGCCTTGCTCCTTGCGTACCATGTGGGCCCGAAGCGCCTCGGTATCCTCAAAGCAGTACGTCGAGGTCTGCACGATGGGCATGGTAACGGCGCCAAAGGGCTTTTCGTGGCTCTCGCCGGCGTGAACGCTTTGGGTTGAGGGACCGCCTGGGAGCAATCGCTTGGGAGCGGTGAACATGATGGGATGTCCTCCTCGTAGGCAAGGCTCCCATGAGGCACAGCGAGGAGGCGACCGACGTGGCCTGGACCGCGCAACGGAAAAGCCACCTTGTCGGCTTCCGGGCAGATAAGGTGGCTGCATGCATTCGGTTGCGTGCAGAGCATCTCATCTTTCAGCCTCCCCCGCGGGGGGCTGCCGGACTTGGCACCTTTGCGCTGCGATGCGTCGCCGGCAACGACCGGATGAAGATGACGCACACAGCTCGCGGTTGCCGAGGCTTCACAGGGCCGATCCCTCCACCTCTCTCGATAAGAGCTTGCCGAGTTGCTATTCAATTGTCACTCACTCTAGCACGGCTCGGGCAGCTCGTCAAAGCGCTCGGCTGCGAGGGTGTTGAAAAAGTGGCCTCGACAATGTGGGCAACCTTGAGGCTTGGCACG
>JBNGEB010000075.1:7594-9690 GCA_049975585.1 Anaerolineae bacterium | reverse complement strand
GGCGTCCACGTTGATCTCTTCACATCCGGTAACGCAAGGCAGGTTGTTGCCGCGTGCTACCACGGCCGCGTGCGAGGTTGCGCCACCATGCTGAGTGAGTACGCCCTTGGACATGAGCATTCCACCCACGTCGTCCGGCGATGTCTCGGGACGCACCAGGACGACGTCTTCCCCGTCCTCAGCACGTGCCATAGCTCGTTCGGAGTCAAAGACGGCTACACCCGTCGCGGCACCGGGGGAAGCGTTCAGGCCCTTGGCAACGAGGCTACCATCCTCGACGGCGGCCCGCTTGGCCTCGGGATCAAAGTGCGGGTGCAGCATCACGTCCACCTGATCGGGGGTAACGCGCGCGACGGCCTCTTCCTTCGTAATAAGGCCCTCGTTCACCTGATCGACGGCGATCTTGATGGCGGCGCGCGCCGTCCGCTTGCCCGTGCGCGTCTGGAGCATCCAGAGCTTGCCCCGCTCGATGGTGAACTCGAGGTCCTGCATATCGCGGTAGTGCCGCTCGAGATTTTCAGCGACCTCGACGAACTGCTTGTAGATCTCTGGATTCGAGTCGGCGAGCTCCTGGATCTTGACCGGCGTGCGAATGCCGGCGACGACGTCCTCTCCCTGCGCGTTCTGCAGGTACTCGCCATAGAGTTGCTTGGTCCCGTCACTGGGGTTGCGCGTAAAGGCCACGCCGGTCCCCGAGTCCTCACCCATGTTGCCAAACACCATGGTGCAGATGTTGACGGCAGTGCCCCAGGTATCAGGAAGCTTGTTGAGACGCCGATAGGTGGTGGCGTTGGGGCCGAACCAGGAGTCAAAGACTGCCTCTACGGCCTGGCGCAACTGCTCCCAGACGTCGTCGGGGAAATCCTCGCCCAACTGCTCGCGGTAGATGGCTTTGAAATCCCGGACCACTTCCTTGAGCATGTCCACGGTGAGATCGGTATCGCGGCCCCCCTCGGTCTTGGCCTTGTACTCGTCCAGCTTGCGCTCAAAGAGACTGCCGGGAATATCCTTGACAATGCGGCCGTACATGGAGATCAAACGACGATAGGCGTCGTATGCGAACCGCTCGTTCCCCGAAAGCTCCGCCAAGCCTTGCAATGTCTCGGGGTTGAGCCCGACGTTCAATACGGTATCCATCATACCAGGCATAGAGACGCGGGAGCCGGAACGCACCGACACGAGAAGCGGGTTCTCCACCCCGCCGAATTCTTTGCCGGTCTGCTCTTCCACCTTGGCCATCGCCTCGGTGACCTGGTCCCACATCCCCTCGGGGAAATTTCTGCCAGCATCGAAAAAGGCTAGGCAAGCTTCAGCCGTGATCGTGAACCCGGGCGGGACTGGGAGCCCCGCGTTGGTCATCTCGGCCAGGTTGGCGCCCTTGCCGCCCAGCAGATCCCGCATGTCTTTGTTCCCCTCGGAGAACAGGTACACCCACTTTTTCGGCATCGTCGTGATCCTCCCGTGAACCATTACTTGTCATGTTTCCGAAACATTATAGCGGTCACCATAACATTGGGCAAGTTTACGCAGGCGTCAACCATCTGCAACCTCGACTGTCCCCCTGCGTAGTGAAGATAGCGAGATCACTCGGAGGTGCAACATGTCCTTGCTGCTGAACGTGCTCTGGTTCGTCCTGGGCGGAGGGGTCCTGGTCTTCCTGTGCTATGCCATTGGGGGGCTTGTCCTATGCCTGACCATCGTCGGGATCCCATTCGGCGTTCAGCTACTAAAGCTGTCACTTCTGGGGATCGCACCGTTCGGCAAAGAGGTGGACACCCGCGGCTCTGCCGGCACGCTCCCCAACATCCTATTCAACGTCCTTTGGTGGATCTTTGGCGGCGTGGAAGTTGCCCTGGTGCACCTCGTCTTTGGTTTGTTTTGGGCCATCACCATCATTGGGCTGCCTTTCGCCAAGCAGCACATGAAGCTCCTCAAGCTGGCGCTCGTACCCTTTGGTGCGCGCGTACGGGGATAGCCCCCACAAGCAAGGGCGGTCGGCTGACCGACCGCCCCCTATCGGCTCAGAAGCCTTCGAGCTTGCTGAAGTCGGCAAGCCCGTGGGGAAGCGCTGCGATTCGCTGGAGTAGGCCCAGCCG
>JBNGEB010000075.1:0-7494 GCA_049975585.1 Anaerolineae bacterium | reverse complement strand
TGAAGTCGGCAAGCCCGTGGGGAAGCGCTGCGATTCGCTGGAGTAGGCCCAGCCGATTCTCGCGCAACGCCCGGTCA
This sequence comes from Anaerolineae bacterium, assembly GCA_049975585.1. Classification (GTDB taxonomy): domain Bacteria; phylum Chloroflexota; class Anaerolineae; order UBA1429; family UBA1429; genus DAIRUQ01. The sequence goes on along the minus strand of JBNGEB010000075.1, from coordinate 7,417 downwards.
TCCGCCATTACCAGCACGACATCGAAAAAGCGCGCGATGATGGGCTGCATCAGCACCAACTGATCCAAGAAGGTCTCGATAGAACGATCTTCCTCCAAGGCGCCCTCAGCGTCCATGCAAGCGTGATAGAGGTCGTGCTCCCCCTCGTCAGCAAAGAGCGACGGATCTACATCATACGTCTGCTCCTGATCCCGGACGATCCGCACACACCGCGCATAGTTGTCCAGCAATAGAGCCCAGTCCTCGCGATGCGTCCAGGCTGCGAGGGCCTCAGCCGACTGGTAGGCATGGTAGGGCGCGCTGGCCTGCTCAGCCAGCACCGCGCTCGCAACGTCGTACGGAATGCCCATATCCCGCAACACACCGTCCAGCCGCGTCGCCAGGAAGGCCTTGACCTCGAGCAAGGTTCCCACCGGCACGTCGATGGGCAACTCTTCGGCGGCTGCAGTCAGCGCAGGATCAAGATCGATCTCCAAGCGGAAGCCGATCAAGATCTGGTGAATGGCCAGCGCTATCCGCCGAAGGCCCCAGGGATCGGACGCGCCCGTAGGCCTGACACCGGCCGCAAAGAGCCCCACCAAGCTATCCAGGCGATCGGCCAGCCCCACCACCACGGCAGGCAGACTCGCCGGCATGCGATCGCCAGCGTACCTAGGGAGGTAGTGCTCCTCGATAGCCTGCGCCACCTCGGCGGATTCGCCAGCCAGTTGGGCATAGTGCCCGCCCATGATGCCCTGAAGCGACGTATGCTCCACCACCATGTTGGTCGCGAGGTCGCTCTTACAGAGGCTCGCAGCCCGTTTGGCCTCGTCCAGATCGTCATCCGACAAACCCAACTGCTCCCCGAGCCTCGGCACCAGCCGCTCTATGCGCCTCACCTTATCCAAGACCGATCCCAGGTGCTCCTCGAAGGTCAGCGTAGCCAGCTTGGGGGTAAAGCTCTCCAAGCCCTGCCGCCTGTCCGCATCGTAGAAAAAAGCAGCATCGGCATAGCGGGCCCGAAGCACCTCTTCGTTGCCGTGCCGCACCGCGGCCACGTCCAGATCCCTTCCGTTGGCCACCGCCACAAAGTAAGGGAGCAGCTCGCCATCGCGCATGACCGGTAGATAACGTTGGTGCTGTTTCATCACCGCGAGCAGCACATCGGTGGGAAGCCGCAAGTACGCTCGATCGAACGCCCCGCGGATAGGAAGCGGCTGCTCTACCAGGTCGGCGACTTCATGAAGAAGCTCAGGGTCATCAGGGACATAGCCCCCGACTTTTTCCGCCAATGCGCCTGCGCGACGCCGGATCTCCCTTTGGCGCGCCTCTGTCGTGAGCATCACGCCCGCTTTGGCCATGACCTTCTCATAGGCTTTGGCTGAATCGACGGCGATACTCGGAGAACCCTCGGGCCGGATACCGCGTGTGGTACGCCCGCTCGTCACGCCGGCATACGAAAATGGGATGACCTGGTCGCCGAGAAGAGCAACCAGCCAGCGCAGCGGGCGCGAGAAAGTTACACCGCTCTCGTTCCAGCGCATGCTCTTGCCAAACCGCAGCGATCCCAATGCGCCAGCCAGCAGATCCGGTAGGATCTCGGTGGCCGGCAATCCCTGCTCACGCACGACGGCTACTGTGTACTCCTTGCCGTCGATGGACCGCGTCTGCAGCTCGGCAACATCCACGCCGCGCGAACGAGCGAATCCCAGGGCCGCCTTGGTCGGCGAACCGTCCTCGTCAAAGGCAATCTGCGCGGCCGGTCCCTTGACCATCGTCTCCAGATCATCCTGGTAGGGCGCCACGTCCTCCACCAAGGCCACGACGCGCCGCGGCGTGCCGCAAACGCGCAACTCTCCGTGCGCCAGTCGCGCCTCCTGCAAGGCCCGTGCCATCTCCGCTTCTAGCTGTTCACAGGCATCGGCCAGGTCAGCTACGGGCAGCTCCTCGCAACCGATCTCTAGAACCAACGTATGGGGCCGTTCAGTCGGCGTCGCCTCCGGAAGCCTCTCCGGACGGGCCGCCTGGCTGGGACCCAGGATCTCCTCGAAGGGATGCCCGAGCTCTTCACGCTGCTGCACGTACGCCGCCGCCACCCGGCGAGCGAGATCGCGCATCCGCACGAAAAAGCGAGCGCGCTCGGTCACACCGACGGCGCCACGGGCATCGAGCACGTTGAACAGATGCGAGCACTTGAGCACATAGTCATGGGCCGGCATGACGAGCGAGGCATCCAGCGCCCGCTGTGCCTCAGCCTCGCACAGGTCAAACATCTGGCGCACACGATCGACATCTGCCACTTCAAAGTTATACGTGCAATGCTCGATCTCGCCTTGTAGGTGGATATCGCCATAGGTGAGGCCATTGCGCCAACGGATCTCTGGGATCGCACGCACCCCCTGCAGCACCATGACTATGCGTTCAAGGCCATAGGTGATCTCTACCGAAACGGGGTCAAGATCCAGCCCTCCCGCCTGCTGAAAATAGGTGTATTGGCTGATCTCTTGCCCGTCTAGCCAGACTTCCCAGCCCAGACCCCAGGCTCCCAAAGCGGGCGACTCCCAGTTGTCCTCCACGAACCGGACGTCGTGTCGAGACGTGTCGATTCCCAACGCCCCAAGGCTAGCTAGATAGAGCTCCTGAGGATTGCCGGGGTCGGGCTTCAGGACGACCTGGTATTGGTAGTACTGCTGCCAGCGATTCGGGTTCTCGCCATATCGACCGTCAGCAGGCCGCACCGATGGCTCGGGGTAGGCCACGTTCCAAGGCTCGGGACCCAGCACACGTAACGCGGTGGCAGGGTTCAGCGTCCCAGCGCCGACCTGGACGTTATATGGCTGCCACAGCAGACAGCCATGCGCCATCCAAAACTCGTTGAGCCGCATGATGACTGACTGGAAATCCATCTATCCCCCTGCCATAGCTTCGAAGGCGTGTCGTTCACGCATCTACCATCTCGGATCGGTCGTGCGCGGCGCGCCCCGCACGCATATCGCTGATCTCTCTCTGAAGCCGGTCGAGAAAGCCTACGCTGTTCAGCTCGCGCTCGAGCACATGCCGCAGGTACGACCGAAGCAGGCGTCCAACCTCAGAGCTCGTACTCGCCGTTAGCCTCAGCCGCGCCACGTCCTCCGCATTTCTACTCGCCAGGAACCGGAGCACCTTCTGCGCGGGCAGGCTCATGGTGCCTAGACCCGTTCGGTCAAGAGCACAGCGCGGACAGATAATTCCCCCCTCATCGGCGGACCAAACGTTGGCGCGCGGCTGCACCTCGGCGCCACACATGACGCACCGGTAGAGCTCCAGCCAAAACCCAGATACCAGCAGCACCCGCACTTCGAACCAGCGCGTCCATAGCTCCAGGTCATCGGCGAGTTGGAGTTGGGCTAGCGTCCCTGCCAGCAACCCATACAGCGCATGCGACTCTTCTTGATGCTGCGCAAACGCCGCTGCCAGCTCGCCCACATAGCACGCATGGGAGAAGCGCTTCAGATCGCGCCCCAGAGCTACATAGCTCTCGACGGCCTCGGCTTGCGTTACAATGTCGAGGCTCTTCCCACGAGCCAGCATGAGCTGCACCCGCGTAAAGAGCCCCAAGTGCCCCACCTTGTGACTGGTCACGCGACGCACGCCCTTGGCGATGACGTCCAGCCGACCTTCGGGCGTGAGGAGGCGCAGAATCCGATCAGCCTCGCCATAGTCCTGTTGGTGGAGAACAATGGCCTCCGTACGATAGACGCGTGATCGCTCTGCCCCTTGCTGGGTCACACGTGCCCTAACCGCCTCAACACTTCCGCCGTTATAGACGCCACGATCTCTTCCACATCGGCCGGAGCAGCGTCCTTGGAAGTTTCGAGGCTCTCCTCAGCCCCACGAAGCGCCTCTTCAGCGTGAGCCTTGGCCGCTGCCAAATGCTCCTCGCGCTTACTCTGCAACACCGCCACTTCATCCGAAGGCAACTCGCGAACGTCACCCAAGAGATGCGCGATCAAGATCACCAGCGCAGTGTTCTCGACCTTGGCCATCTTGCCAAAGGCATCCATGGCGCTCTGGCCCACCGTGACGGCACCGTGACGATCCAACGCCAGCGCATCGTGATCGCGAATGAGCTCCCGAACCACCTCCGGGCCTTGCGCCGACGTGGGCGTCGCGTACGCCGTGGTCTCGATCACGCCCGTATAGACCAGCGATTCGGGGAGGACTGGCGCGGCCAGGGATCTCCGCGCCACGGTGAACGCCGTCGTGATGGGCGGGTGCGCGTGCACCACAGCGCGCACATCAGGGCGCTGACGGTAGCACTCGAGATGCAATCGCAGCTCGCCGGAGGGACGATGGCCGTTGTGAGGCGAAACGCTCTCTGGCGCAATTTGCCCAGCCATGTCGGTAACCACGAGGTCATCAGGTTCAAGCTGCCCCTTGAACAGCCCATCGTCGCCCCATCGGACAGAAACGTTGCCATCAAGCGGCGCGATGAGATCCTTCTCATAGAGAAGGGCACACACCTGGCAAATCTCGGCGCGAATGGCCCTCTCGATAGAACGATCCAAGCTTAGAGATGACGTCACGGAGCCCTCCTCCTACACTGGAGCACCGCTGACGATGGCCACGCCCGCACTAGCGCCGATGCGCGTGGCCCCCGCCGTGACCATGGCGATGGCCTGCGCATAGGTGCGAATCCCACCGGCAGCCTTGACGCCAACGTTGGGACCGACGGCGTGTCGCATCAGCATCACGTCGGCCAGAGTAGCGCCACCGGTGCTCATGCCTGTCGATGTCTTGACATAGTCAGCTCCGGCTCGCATCGCTAGAAGCGATGCGACCACCTTCTCCAGATCATCGAGAAGACACGTCTCGAGGATCACCTTGAGCTTGGCGCCGCCGCCATGGCATACATCCGCCACCCCAGCGATATCATCAGCGACCTGACCATAGTCCGCAGCCTTCAGAGCGCCCACGTTCATCACAATATCAATTTCGCTGGCCCCCAAGGCAATGGCGCGCTGCGCCTCGAAAGCCTTGACCTCAGGCAAGTTGCTGCCCAGAGGAAAGCCAGCCACAGCGCACACCGCTACGCCCGTACCCTCCAGGTTCGAGGCACAGCGTGCGACGTGGGCCGAGTTCACGCACACGGAAGCGAACTGATACGCGGCTGCCTCCGTACACAGGTGATCCACCATAGCCGGCGTCGCTTCTGCCTTGAGCAAGGTGTGGTCGATCATGCCAGCCAATGGGTCCCGCGCCACGACGCGCGGCTCTAGCATGTTCACACTTGGACGCGTCTCGAGTATCGCACGCGCCTCGGAGACGAGCCGATCGTACGCTCCGCTCGCTGTCATGCGTCTCCCTCTCATCTACCCGAATCGTCCGCAGAGCCGCCCACGGGCCCCAACAACGTCCGCAGGCTCTCTTGAGGGAAGCTGTGCCGCAACAGTTCCACCTGCGAGAACACCCAGATATCTCCCGTCAGGTTCGCCACGAGCACATCCAGATCATCCGCAAATTCTGCTATCACCTGGCGACAGGCGCCACACGGCGTAGCACCCACATCCGTCACGATAGCCAGCGCCTGCAACGCACGCTCGCCCTCGGATACGGCCTTCCAGATAGCCACCCGCTCGGCGCAGACCGTTAGCCCCAGGGAAGCGTTCTCGATGTTGCAGCCCGTAAAGACGCAGCCCGCCCCCGTCAGCACCGCAGCCCCCACAGCAAAGCGCGAGTAGGGAGCGTACGCGTGCTCCCGGGCCCGCGTCGCTGCAGTGATGAGGTCTCGCCAAGGCTGCGGCAACCGTTCGACCCGGCGCAGATCAGGGCTAGACATCGTCTTTGCCTTCGAGCTCCCGCCGAGGACGAGCTGGGACGCCATAAGCCAAGGTGCCGTTGGGCACATCGCGCGTCACCACCGATCCTGCCCCAGTTCGCGCGTTCCTTCCGATGGACACGGGCGCCACCAACATGGTGCCACTCCCGATAAAGGCGCCCTCACCAATCACAGTGCGATGTTTCCGCGACCCATCATAGTTGCAGGTCACGGTACCAGCGCCGATGTTCGCTTCGGGACCCACCTCAGCGTCGCCGACGTAAGAAAAGTGCCCCATCTTGGTGCCCTTGCCCAAATGTGCGTTCTTTACCTCGCCGAAATTGCCCATGTGCACGCCCTCGTCAAGATGGGCGCCCTTGCGAAGATGTCCAAACGGGCCGATCTCGCTGCCGCGCTCCATACGCGCTTTTTCAACGACGGATGCGAAGACGCGACAGTTGTCGCCAATCGAGCTATCACGCACCAGCGTGTTCGGACCGATCTCGCATCCCTCGCCGATGACCGTCTGCCCCTGGAGATGTGTGTTGGGATGGATCACGGTATCACGGCCCACGAGCACCGTGGGCTCTGCATAGACAGTCGCCGGATCGACGAGGGTGACTCCCTGACTCATCAGACGCTCATTCACCCGCCCGCGCAGAATCCCAGCGGCCCTGGCCAAGTGCGCGCGCGTGTTGATGCCCTGCACCTCCGAGACATCGTCGATGGTATGCGCCACCACACGGCGCCCCGCCTCCACGGCAAGTTCCACCATGTCCGTAAGATAGTACTCGCCCTTGGGCTGTGTGATCTCCACCTTGGGAAGGTACTCCCAGAGAAAGGCAGCGTCAAAGCAGTAGATGCCGCAGTTCAGCTCTGTCAGAGCCAACACCTCCGGGCTCGCCACGGCCTCCTCGACGATGGCCCTTGGCTCCCCGGCCTCATCGCGGACGATGCGCCCGAAACCCATCGAGTCTTCCGAATGGACGGTCAGCATGGCCACGGCCGCATCGCTGGATCGCTGCACATCCACCAGCGCCTGCAGCGTCTCGGGCCTCAGAGTGGGCATATCGGCATAGAGAACCAGCACGGCGCGACTTTTGCCCTGGACGAGGTCCCGTGCTTGAAGCGTCGCGTGCCCCGTGCCAAGCTGCTCTTCCTGCAACGCGTACCAGGCCACGTCGCCCACCACGTCTCGCACCTGGTCCGCGCCCACGCCAATGACCAGAACGATCCGTTCCGCTCCCGCGCCGCGTGCGGCGTCGAGCGACCAGAGCACCATCGGCCGCCCAAGCACCTCATGCAGCACTTTGGGGTGGTCTGAGCGCATCCGGGTTCCCTGGCCCGCAGCGAGAATGACAGCCGCGAGATTGTGCATACATCGCCTCCAACAAAAACGGGCCAGCCGCGTCCTCGCCTCGACTGCGAGAAAGACCCGACGTGGCCCTCACATGAACGCGCCAAAGCAACAGAGCCTTGAAAACGCCTAGCTGGGGCGGAAGGATTCGAACCTCCGAATGGCGGCTCCAAAGGCCGCTGCCTTACCGCTTGGCGACGCCCCAATCCGTGACAACGATATCTATTCTACCACAAAGCGCCGGCTCTGGCCAAGCAGAGGCGGCGCTGGGGTTAGGCAGCAAA
>JBNGEB010000074.1:240-9751 GCA_049975585.1 Anaerolineae bacterium | reverse complement strand
GTGCGGTAGTTGCCTTTCGAAAAGTGTCATCCTTTCCCATGCGACGATTGTACGTTGTCTCGTGATACTGCGCAAAGCCTGGCTATGGCACCTGGTTGCGTCATGGTACAATAGCTAGGTGGAGTTCAAGCCTGGAGGGAGCGTCGGCTGTGCGGATCCATCGTCTGCCCGATGAGCTGGCCAGCAAGATTGCCGCGGGCGAGGTGATCGAGCGTCCTGTCTCGGTCGTCAAGGAGCTGATCGAGAACGCCATCGACGCAGGAGCTCATCGGGTTGATGTCGCCATCGACCAGGGGGGGCGCCGCCTCATTCGGGTAGAGGACGACGGGTGCGGCATTCCCGCCGACGAGGTGGATCTGGCGTTCGCGAGGCACGCGACGAGCAAGCTCTCATCGGTGGACGAGCTTTATGAGATTCGCACTTTGGGATTCCGAGGAGAGGCTCTGGCGAGCATCGCTGCCGTTTCCCATGTAACCCTCTCCACCAAGACCTCCGACGAGCAGGCGGGCACCCGCATACGGCTGGAGGGAGGCGTGCCCCAGCTTGTCGAGCCCGTCGGGCGGCCCACGGGTACGACGGTCACGGTGGAACACCTCTTTTACAATACGCCGCCTCGGCTCAAGTTCCTGCGGACCGACGCTACCGAGTCAGGCCATATCGCCCGGTTGGTGAGCGCCTATGCCTTGGCATTCCCGCAGCTCCGGTTCAGCCTGACGCATCATGAGCGTTTGGTGATCCGCACGACGGGGACGGGCGCGCTCTACGATGCCTTGCTGGCGGTCTATGGCCTTGACGTGGCGGACGAGATGCTGGAGATTCCGCGCGAGGACGACCGGGATCTGTGCGTCTGGGGCTATGTGAGCAGCCCTGCGGTCCATCGTTCGACGCGGCAAGAGATCACGCTGCTCGTCAACCGGCGTTGGATACAGGACAATTCGCTTTCGTACGCGATTACCCAGGCGTATCAATCACTGCTGCCCCAGCGGCGGCAGCCCATCGTTGCGTTGCACATAGAGCTTCCTCCACGAGATGTGGACGTGAACGTCCATCCCACCAAGCGCGAGGTGCGGTTCCAACACCCAAGGGAAGTCTTTTCCGCCGTGCAGCGTGCCGTGCGTACGACGCTCATGGGCCAGAGCAGCGTCCCCATCATCAGCCGGCTGGATGGCGCCTACGGTTTGCGAAGGCAGCCGGGTCGCGAGGGTGACCGGTCGCCGTCGCTGTTGCTTCCTGAAGAAGGGCGTGTGGGCGATGCTCCGCGGCGGATGTGGGAGCCTGGCGACGCGAGTGGCGAGACGGTCGGTGGCGAGCGGCTTCCCATGCTCCGCGTTATCGGTCAGCTCGCTCAGACCTACGTCCTGGCCGAGGGTCCAGGTGGGCTGTACCTCATCGATCAGCATGCCGCCCACGAGCGCATTCGCTACGAGGAGCTTTCCAGCCAGGTCAAGCGGGCAGCCGTCGTTTCGCAGGAGCTCCTCGAGCCACGGGTGATCGATCTGTCCCCTCGCCATGCCGAACTGGTCGAAGAGCACCTTGGGGATTTGGCCAAGGTGGGCATGGAGGTATCACCCTTTGGCGGCGGCAGCTTTTTGGTGCGCAGTGTCCCGCAACACTTGGTTGGAGGGGATATCGCGGCTGCCCTGGCAGAGATGGTGGAGGCAGCCGAAGAGGGCGGGGCGGCTTTCTCTTGGGTGGATCAGGCGCTCGTCACGCTTTCGTGCTACACGGCGGTGCGGGCTGGACAGACGTTGTCTTTTGACGAGATGCGCGACCTCGTCCGAAGCCTTGAGCGCTGCGAGCTTCCGCACACCTGTCCTCATGGCCGACCGACCCTGCTTCATATGACGCGCCAGCAACTCGAGCGCGAGTTCGGGCGCCAATAGCATCGGAACCGTGTGAGCCACATCGCGTATAGGGAGTGAAGACAGGCAGCCTGGCTCAGTAGCGAGGTGAGGCGATGAACCGGCTCTATCGAAGCAGCGACGACAAGATCCTGGGCGGCGTGTGCGGCGGTCTGGCACGCTATCTTGGCGTGAGCGCGGTCCTGATCCGCATTCTATTCGTGTTGCTTGCGCTGGCTAATGGACTGGGGGTCTTGACCTACCTGGTGCTTTGGGTGCTGATTCCAGTGGGCGAGCCGACGCGCGGCCCCGGCGACACAGCCGAGCCGTTCGAGGCCTCTAGCGAAGATCGAGCGTCTCGCGAAGCCACCAACCGCGCCGTGGTAGGCGGCGCGGTGCTGGTGGCCGTTGGGTTGCTGCTGCTTCTCAAGAACCTGGGCGTGCTGCTTTGGTTCCGTTGGGATATGGTTGCGCCCCTGATGCTGGTTGTCGTCGGAGCCATCGTCGTGCTGAACGCTCTTCGCGAAGAGGATTAGCTCTGCCAGGCACGTTGAGGGCAGCGGTGGGCTGGCGCGTTCCTGTCACCGGTCCCCCTTTGGCGTGCGTTGACCGAGTCTCCCTACCCGGTTACACTTTGGGCTACCTCGCAGGCTAGAACATGGGAACAGGCGGTGGTCGTGGATGAGACGCGAGATGCCCTGCGTGCCAAGATCCGGGGGAGGCTGAGGCGGGTCGAAGGACAGATCCGCGGCATTCAGCGTATGGTGGAGGAGGGGCGAGATTGCGAGGCCATCGTGACGCAGCTCCTAGCTGCTCGTGCCGCCTTGGACAAGGCAAGTCTCCTCATCCTGAGGCATCAGATCGAGTATTGCCTCAAGGAGCAGCCAAGCGATGAGGCCGATCTCGACCGGCTCCTCAGTTTTCTTCTGCGCTTGACTTCGGAGCGCTAGAGCAGCGGTAGTTGCTGTTGAGCCTCGCCGTACTCGCTCAAGTCCAGTGGAGGGATATCAGCATCAGGGTCGGGCTCGCGGGCCTCGAGGTGGATCTCTCCGAATGGTGTGTCCTGGGTGACGCGTAGGGCCTGGCGACGGATCATCTCCAGCATGGCGAGGAAGGTGACGATGATCTCCAAACGCGACCGGGCTCGTTGCATGAGGGTGGAAAAGCGCAGGCGATCGCGCTGGGCCAGTAGTCTCTGAATGGTTGCCATGCAGTCGCGAATGTGAACAGGGGCTGGGGCCACGACGGCATCCACCGCGGGTAAGGGAGGGTGGGCCTCCAACGCCTTCACGAAAGCCATGAGAAGATCCGTGAGGGTGGCTTCTCCTGGGTGGAGGCGCGGTTCGATTCTGGGTGGCGGAGCAAGGCGGGGATAGACGCGCTGCCCCCGCTCCTCAATCTCGCGCAGCTCAGCGGCGACCTCCTTGAACCTTTTGTACTCCAGAAGCTGCTGGGCGAGCTCCTCGCCAAGGTCCTCCTCTTCTTCCAAGCTCGTGTCCTCAGGCTGTGGCAGCAACGACCTCGATTTGATCACAAGGAGCTTGGCCGCGATCACCATAAAGGCTGCCAGATCGCCCGCTGTCACCTGGCGGAGCGTAGCGATGTGGGCAAGATACTGGTCGGTGACCAGAGCCAGCGAAACCTTGGTGATCTCTAGCTCTTCGCGCTCGATGAGGCGGAGCAGCAGTTGCAGGGGGCCCTCGAATACCTCGAGGCGCACCCGATAGGCTTCCAGTGCTGGGCCGTGAAGCGTGGCCATCATTCGTGAACGGCTCCTGGGCGATAGGCTTCCAGTGCTGGGCCGTGAAGCGTGGCCATCATTCGTGAACGGCTCCTGGGCGATCGGCTTGGAGTGTGGGGAGCTGTAGGAGGTGGCGGCGAACCAGATCCAACGCTGTGTACACCAGCCAGCCCTGGGCCGCTGGCCCCGAACGCCAGCCTGTGGGAGCAGAGTGGGCCACGCCGCCCTCCCAAGCTAGGCAGAACTGTACGCGTTCTTGCTCCTCAGAGGTGTGTCCAATCCCGTGCACGGCGGCGAGCCCCAGATCCGCGTGCGCTTTCTCGCGGACCGCGTGGGCCAGTGCCTCGGTTGAGTCGATGTCCGCGCGTCCCATAAGCTTGGCGACGGCATCGGCCGACGGTGCGCTGTATCCTCCTGCGTAGGTCCCCGGATGGGACTGTTCCTGGAGCAGTGCCGCCGCGATGTCCCCGTGAGTGGCTGTCTCCGCGCTAGCCAGCGTCAATCCCTGGCCGGCAAGAGCGTCGAGGACTGTGCCGGCAAGCGTCTCTTGGTCCACGCCAAAGATGAACTCGCCTAGGCGCTCCTGGATCGCACGCTCGATGGGTGCGATGAGGGCATCGGCTTCCTGGCGGGAACTGGCCTTGGCCGTGATGCGGATATCCGTCTGACCGGGGTGAGCGGCCGTGCCGACGGTGGGGTTGCTCATCTCCATCAGATCGGGGATGCGTCCCCCCAGCGTGCTCTCGCCGATGCCACACGTTCGCAGGACGCGGCTCGCGATGACGGCCTGCAGCCCGTAGCGTTCGTGGAGGAGCGGCATGACGGCGTGTTTTATCAGGTAGCGCATCTCGTGAGGTACGCCGGGTAGCGCGATGACGAGGCTGCCTTGATGAGTGACGGCAAAGGCCGGAGCTGTACCTACTGGGTTGTGGATCACCTCGGCGCCTGCGGGGATGGTTGCCTGCTTGCGGTTGCTGTCGGACATGGTGCGGCCACGCCCAGCAAAGAACGCCGCGACCTCTTTGAGCAGCTCTTTGTTCAAGATGATGTCTCGATCCGTCGCGCGCGCGATCGCCTCTCGCGTCATGTCGTCGACGGTTGGCCCCAATCCGCCCGTGGTGATGACCAGATCGGCGTTGGATATGCCCGTCCGGACCGCGGCGCTGATGCGATCCAGGTTGTCGCCCACCGTCACCGTACGAAACACATCCATGCCGACGTAGGCTAGCTGCTGGGCAATCCAGGCGGAATTGGTATCCACGATCTCGCCCAGGAGAAGCTCGGTGCCGATAGTGATGATCTCCGCTTTCATAGGCGCCTCGCGTTAGAGATGTTGGTGGAGCCCACGGGCGCGCAGCAACTTGACGAGTTCGCTTACCTGCTGGGCTCTTGCGCGTGGGAGGATCAACAGGGCGTCCGGCGTATCGACGATGACGAGATCCTCCACGCCGATGGCGGTTACCAGCTTCTGGGGCGCGTGTACCAGGTTGCCCCTGCTCTCGATGGTGATCAGATCCTCGCACTCTAGGCAGGCGGAGCCATCGTCGTCGTGAGGCAGCATGTCGTATACGGAAGCCCAGCTCCCCACGTCGTTCCAACCCATGTCGCAAGGCACCACGGCCACTTGGCGCGCCCGTTCCATGATGCCTACGTCAATAGTGATCGGCGCGATGGACTCCCAGGCCCGCGACGTATCCTCGGTTTGGTGGTTTGTGACGGGCAGCATGGTTTCCAGGGTTCGATAGACGGTGGGCAGATGCTCTTTGAAGGCATCCAGAAAGCCGTCGAGCGTCCACGCAAAGTAGCCCGCGTTCCAGTAATACCTGCCCGAGTCCACATAGGCGCGCGCCTGCTCGAGGGGGGGCTTTTCCACGAAGCGGGTTACGACATACGCCCGTGGGGTTGTCTGCACATCGAGTAGCTCGCCGCGCTCTATGTAGCCAAAGCCTGTTTCCGGGCTCCGGGGGACGATTCCTACCGTCACCAGGTATCCGGCGCGGGCGGCCGTGACGGCGGCTGCTAGGCCGCGACGGAACGCGTCAGCATCGGCGATGACATGATCAGCGTGAAGCGAGATCATGACGTCCGAGCCGGGATTCTCGGCACACAGACGCAGAGCGGCCAAGCCCAGGCAGGGCGCTGTACCGCGAGGGCTGGGCTCGAGCATCAGGTTGGTGCTCGGAAGCTCGGGGAGATGGGCCCGGATGAGGTCGGCCTGGTCTGGACCCGTGAGCACATCGATGCGCTCCCAGGGAACCAGGGGCAGGACGCGCTCGATGGTGTTCCGAAGGAGCGAGCCCTCGCCAAAGAGATCGAGAAGCTGTTTGGGGGATCTCTTGCGGCTGTAGGGCCAGAGACGGGTACCACTCCCTCCGGCGAGGATGGCTATGTGAACGTCCTCAAAGCCGTCGGATATGTGAGCCCAGTCTGACATGCACGCTCTCCTATAGGCCTAGTGGGTGAGTACGTAGCAAGTATTGTCGACGCGGCGCACGACGCCTCGCAGCTCCATCAGAGCCAGCGAGCTGGAGACGGTGGCGGTGGGGAGGCCGGTTCGGCGCACCAGTTCATCCAGATGCATCGGCTCTCGGCTCAGGTGCGCGAGTAGGTCCTCTTCCGCTGGTGTGGCCGGTACGATGCGGCGAGTTTCCTGCTGCTGCGGTACGAGGGTGAGATGGAGTTCGTCGAGAACATCCTCGACGCTGGTGATCAGCTTGGCTTCGCCTCGTTTGATCGCTTGGTTGGTCCCCTCGCTGGCGGCACTGAAGGTAGAGCCAGGAACGGCGAATGTCTCTCGTCCCTGATCTAGAGCATATTGCAAGGTGATTAGCGCCCCGCTGTGCAGACCGGCTTCGACAATGACGGTGCCCAGAGACAATCCACTGATGATGCGGTTCCGTGGAGGAAAGTTGCGCGCCTCTGGCTTGGTTCCCAGAGGATAGTCGCTGACCAGTGCGCCTTGCCCTAGGATGGACTGGGCCAGATTGCGGTGTCTCGCGGGATAGACCCCGTCCAGACCGCATCCCAGCACGGCAATGGTCCGCCCGCCAGCGTCCAGTGCGGCGCGATGGGCGATCGCGTCGATGCCGTAGGCGAGCCCACTGACCACGGTCACGCCACTCTCGACGAGGCCTGTCACCAGTTTGCGGGCCACCTCTTTCCCGTACGCTGAGGCGCGCCGAGTGCCAACCACCGCAACAGCAAACTCGTCGGCATCCACGATGGACCCTCGCACATAGAGAACAGGGGGCGGAGCGTCGATCTCGCGTAGGAGCGGGGGATAGTCCTCGCTATCCCACGAGAGTGCCCGAACGCCGTGGCGCTCAAGGCGTTCTATCTCCTCGTCGAGGTCGATCCGGGGTCGATGATAGAGCAGGCTCTCGATGGCCTGACGAGGAAGCTGCGTTGACCGCAGAGCGGCCGGTCCCGCGTTCCATGCTGCCTCGATCGATCCAAACCTATCAAGCAAGTGGCGCAGGCGCATTGGGCCGATGTGAGGAACGCGGCTGAACCCGACCCAGTACCGGAGCTCGCTCATGGTGTAATCTACGTGTCCCGTTGGCTAAGAAAGGCCGTCCGGCACGCGAACGCGCATCAGGCCGGCGTCGATGTCTATGGCAAGGACTACATCGCGAATGGCGGGTAGCAGGAGATCCCCGGTGGCTGTACGCACCACGTACACGTCATTGGCGCCGGTGCTGATGACCTCGGTGACGCGTCCCAACTCGTCGTCCGCATCGGTGACTACCAGGAGCCCCACGATGTCGCAGACAAAGTACTCGTCTTCGGCTAGGGGGATCGCCTGCTGGCGCGATACCGAGAGCATTTGGCCACGGAGCTCCTCTGCAGCGTCGCGATCGTTGATCCCTTCGAACTCTAGGAGGGCCCACTGCTTGTGCAAGCGAGCGCGCCGTACCTTGTGGGGGATCAGCTCAGGACCGACGAACACGCTCTCCAGGTCGAGGAACCGATCTGGCGCGTCGGTGATAATGTGCACGCGCAGTTCGCCGCGCACCCCACGGGGTGCCACGATCTGGCCGATGATCAGGCAGTCATGCGACCGGCTATCATGCAAAGGGGCGACGTCCCGACGAGGGGGGCGTCGCCCGCGAGGACTCTTGCTGGGAGCGGGCATCTAGACGATTTCGATCGTCGTGTGGGGCGCATCTCGGGTGCACGCCGCCACATGCAACATGGCGCGCATCGCATTGGCCACCCGACCTCGCTTGCCAATCACCCAGCCCTTGTCGTCTGGGGCGACCACGAGCTCGTAGATAATGCTGCGACCACCGCGGATCTCGGTGACCCTCACCGCATCGGGGTTCTGCACCAGCGATCGGGCCATGTACTCGACCAGCCCTTTCATCGAAGTCTGGGGCTCATCCTGCGTTGACATGCTCTTCCTCGGCTTTGGCCTCTTGCTCGTCTGCGTCTTTGATGTCTTCCAGCTCGACCTCTCCCCTGAACTTGGCCATGGTGCCCAGGTTGCGGAGCATTCGGGCTACCGCATCGGTGGGCTGAGCTCCCACGCCCAGCCAATAGAGGGCACGCTCTTCGTCGATGACCACCGTGGGCGGGTCAGTCCGTGGATTGTAATGCCCGATGATCTCGATAAAGCTTCCGTCACGTGGCGCACCAGAGTTGGCGACCACCACGCGGTAGGTTGGCTGTTTTTTCGCCCCTCGCCTTGCCAATCGAATCTTGACCATAGTCTTGTGTCATCCCCGTCTAGATAGTTACCCAGCGTACTGAACAGCGATTATACACCACAGCGGACGAAATGGCTAACCGAGCATTGAGAGGAGGCCCTTCATGCCACGTCCCTTTTGCAGTTGCTTCATCATGCGCTGCATGTCGTCGAACTGACGCAGCAGTTGGTTCACGTCCTGCACGGTTGTGCCGCTACCTCGCGCGATGCGTCGTTTGCGGCTTGCGTTGATGATCTTCGGGTTTCGGCGTTCTTGGGTCGTCATGGAGCGCACGATGGCTTCGGTGCGCTTGATGCTGGCATCGGTTTCCTGCGATGGCAGTTGTTTGGCCAAACGCCCCATGCCGGGTACCATGCCTAGCACCTCGTTCAGCGGTCCCATCTGCTTGAGCGCTTGGATCTGCTCCAAAAAGTCCTCAAAGGTAAAGCTGGCCGATCGGAGTTTGGACTCCATCTGGCGCGCCTGATCGAGGGACACGGCGCTCTCTGCGCGCTCGATGAGAGACAGCACGTCGCCCATACCCAGGATTCGCGAGGCGAGCCGGTCCGGATGAAAGACCTCTAGGTCCGATGGCCGCTCGCCCACGCCCAAGAACTTGATGGGTACGCCCGTCACTTCGCAGACCGAGAGCGCGGCACCTCCGCGGGCGTCACCATCGACCTTGGTCATGGCTAGACCGGTGATGCCCACGCGTTCGTGGAACGTTTCCGCTATCGCGACGGCCTCCTGACCCGTCATAGCGTCCACGACCAGCAGGACCTCCTGCGGCTGCGTGGCTTGGCGGATCTCCTCAAGCTCGGCCATCATACGCTCGTCCACCTGGAGACGCCCGGCCGTATCCAGCACCACCACGGTAAAGCCCTCGCGGCGAGCACGGCGCGTTGCATTGGCGCAGATGGTGGGCGACGCGGCGCCTTCTGGCTCGCTGTGCACTGGGATGTCGAGCTGTTTCCCCAGCGTCTCAATCTGATCCACCGCCGCGGGCCGGTACACGTCGGCCGCTACCAAGAGTGGGTGTTCTCCCTGCTTGCGCAGATGGAGGGCGAGCTTGGCCGCCATGGTTGTCTTGCCCGAGCCCTGAAGGCCTACCAGCATGAGGAGGTGGGGGGGCTTGCCGCTGAGGTCCAGGCTCTCAGCCGGGCCCAGGAGCGTGACAAGCTCCTCGTGGACGATCTTGACGACGGTCTGCGCGGGTGTTAGAGAGCGTGCCACCTCGGTGC
>JBNGEB010000074.1:0-230 GCA_049975585.1 Anaerolineae bacterium | reverse complement strand
AATAGCGCGCCCAGCAATGCGTTGCGTGAAGCTCTTCACGACGCGATAGTTGACGTCCGCCTCTAGCAGGGCTAGGCGCACCTCCCGCAAGGCTTGGGAGACGTCGTCTTCCGATAGGCGCCCCTTGCGTGAGAGCTGCTCAAAGGTGCTCTGTAGTTTCTCGCCCAGCGATTCAAACATGAGAGAAGGCCCTAATGCTCCCAATAGGATGGTTCTCGACCCGTGATTGT
>JBNGEB010000073.1:0-9894 GCA_049975585.1 Anaerolineae bacterium | reverse complement strand
TTCTGAGGCACACGATTCCGGTCGAGGACGAGTCACCCATCCCGCCGGACTCACTTCTGAGGGAGTTCATCGGCGGAAGCTGTTACAACTACTAGAGCTAGGCGGACTTGGCCCCACAGGAAGGAGATCGCCGAGATATTTGCAGACGGCACCTTTGACAAACCCTGGCCTCGCTAGGCCTCCGAGCTTACGAGTTCCGTCAAAGCTTGACCCTCGTGCACCAACCGCTAGAATGGTAGGCGAGGGTCTTGTTATTTGCCATGAGAAGGGAAGCCTGCTTGGAGAGATATGCTCTAGTGTCGCGACTGCCTTCACAGGCACGAGGAAGCCGTTCCCGCTGGCATCCTCTAGTGCGCGGGCTGTGCTACCTTCTGGTTTTGGCACTGCTCCCATCCATTGCTGGATGTAGCCATAGCACAGCGGGATCTTTGCAGTCCGCTCCACCAGCAACGGAGGCTATCGAGAACAAGGGCTCTGATACCCTCGTGAACCTTGCACTGGCTTGGGCAGAGCGGTACATGCAGATCGAGCCCGGCGTTCGGATCTCCGTTACGGGCGGGGGGTCTGGCACAGGCATCGCAGCCCTCATCAATGGGACGGTAGATATTGCCAACGCCTCTCGCCAGATCAAGACAGAGGAGGGAGAGGCCGCAAGGCGCAACGGGGTCGAGCCCGTGGAACGCATCGTGGCCCTGGACGCCATCGCCGTCATCGTCAATCCTCATAATCCCGTAGAGCGTTTGAGTCTGCAGCAGATCTCAGACATCTATACCTGCAAGATCACCAACTGGCGCGAGGTGGGGGGAGAGGATCGGCCTATTGTGCTGCTGTCACGCGAATCGAACTCGGGCACTT
This sequence comes from Anaerolineae bacterium, assembly GCA_049975585.1. GTDB lineage: Bacteria > Chloroflexota > Anaerolineae > UBA1429 > UBA1429 > DAIRUQ01. Next base: position 9,039 of record JBNGEB010000073.1, on the reverse strand, counting down.
ATGTTTACTTTTTGGAGCAGGTAGTCCGCCTGGGAAAGGATAGCGATTTGCTCTTTGCACCCGACACGTTGCTCATGCCCTCTTCGGAAGGTATCATCGAGGAGGTGCGGCAGAACCCCAACGCCATCGGCTATGATGGCCTGGGCTATGTGACGGACGACGTGAAGGTGATAGCCGTGTCGCGAGAAGCAGATGGCCCCTACGTGATGCCATCCGTAGCTACCGTCAACGACAATTCGTATCCCATCTCCCGGCCGCTCTACATGTACACAGACAAAAGCCCGTCAGACCGCGTCCTGGCCTACCTTGACTGGATCCTGGGCGATGGGCAGAGCATTGTCAATGATCTGGGCTTTGTGCCCCTAGGTGACTATGTCGCAAGAGCCGATTCTGCCAACTAGACGCAGAGCACGCCAGCAAGGAACCAGCGCGCGCCGCCCCAGAACGAAGCAATGGAGCGAGTTCCTGCTGGAAACCCTCGTTCGGCTAACCGGTCTCTCCACCATCGGCTTTGTGGTGTTGATCTTGGCCTTTCTACTATACGAGGGAACCCCGCTGTTCTGGCAGATCCCCATCAGTGATCTTCTAGGAACGCGCTGGTATCCAACCTTTGACATCTATGGGACGCTCCCGCTGATCCTCGGATCTGCGTTCGTCACGCTGGCGGCACTCGTTCTCGCGGTGCCTCTGGGCGTGATCACGGCGGTCTTTGTGCGCGAGGTAGCGCCGTTCTGGGCGCGAGATATCCTCAAGCCTATGATCGAGGTGCTGGCGGGTATCCCGTCGGTGGTGCTGGGCTTCTTTGGCATGCAGTACATTAGCCCCATCGTACGCGACGTGCTCGGCGCTCCTACCGGGCTGACAGCGCTGACTGGATCGGTGATCCTGGCATATATGGCATTGCCAACGCTGATTAGCGTGGCCGAGGACGCGCTCGACGCCGTCCCCAAGACCTATCGCGATGCTGGCCTCGCCATGGGCGCCTCTCGCTGGCAGACTATCTGGCGGGTGACGGTGCCGGCGGCCCGCCCTGGTATCGTGACAGCCATCATGCTGGGCATGGGACGCGCCATTGGCGAGACCATGGCCGTCATGATGGTCACGGGCAACGCCGCTCGCATGCCGCTGAGTCTGGACGCCCTCATGAAGCCCGTTCGCACTATGACGGCCACCATCGCTGCCGAGATGGGAGAGGTCGCCAAAGGCAGCGTTCACTATCGCGCGCTCTTTGGGATCGGCATCATCCTCTTTGTGGTGACATTCCTCATCAACCTTGCGGCTGCTTCGATCATGTTCAAGAAACGCCCGGGAGGAGGACTGCGCTGATGTGGCAGCGCCCGTTAGAGACGCTTGGATACGCCCTGATGGTGTTGGTGGCCATCATCGTTGTGGCTCCGATTCTGGCCGTCATTGCCATCATTGTCCTCCAGGGCCTGCCAGCCATAAGCTGGGAGTTCCTTACCCAGATGCCCTACAACGGCATGAAGGCGGGGGGCATCTTTCCCGCCATCGTGGGGACTCTTCTACTCACGTTGGGTACAGCCGTCGCGGCCATACCCGTTGGCGTGGGTGGCGCCATCTATCTTGCCGAGTACGCCCGCGACACGGCTCTCACGCGTGCTGTCCGGCTCGCCATCGTGAATCTAGCGGGCATCCCCTCCGTTGTGTACGGCCTCTTTGGCTTGGGAATGTTCGTCCTGTTCTTGGACTTGGGCACATCGGTAATAGCCGGCTCGCTGACGCTCGGCATCATGACCTTGCCCGTGGTCATCAGCACGGCTGAAGAGGCACTCCGCGCGGTCCCTCGCGAGTTTCGCACGGTGAGCGCAAGCTTGGGGGGGACCAAGTGGCAAGGCATCCGCAACGTGGTGTTTCCCCAAGCCCTGCCGGGGATTATCACCGGCATCATCTTGGGGCTCTTGCGAGCGGCTGGGGAGACGGCCCCAATCCTGTTCACGGTGGCCGCCTTCTATCTGCCCAGCCTGCCGCGCTCGCCAATGGATCAGGTGATGGCGCTTCCCTACCACCTGTACGTAGTAAGCACCCAAGTGCCAGGTATGCCAGTCGAGATCCAGTATGGCACAGCCCTCGTCCTGCTGGCCTTGGTGCTCTCAATGAATACTATCGCGACATTGCTACGCAGCCATTACCGACGACGCCGTTCGTGGTAGTGCCCGCTTTCAATCGGAGCTAGAGTGTGGTTGCCAAGATCAAGCTCGATCGCATCTCCTATAGTTACGGGAACCACTACGCCCTCAGGAATGTGACGCTGGACGTTCCAGAGCGTGCCATCACCTCCTTCTTTGGCCCGGCCCAGAGCGGCAAGACCACGCTACTGCGACTGATCAACCGGCTGAACGACCAAGTTGAGAACACGCACATGTCGGGAACCATCCTCCTGGGAGGCGAGGACATCTACGCACCGAACGTGCACGTGCCCAGCCTAAGACGCCGAGTGGGCATGGTGTTCGCGCTACCTCTTCCGCTGCCCGGGACGATTCGCGACAACGTCGTCTATGGACCCCGCCTAGCCGGCGTTCGCGATCGAGAGAGGCTAGATGCGCTCGTGGTGCAGAGTCTCCAGCGCGCAGCTCTCTGGGACGAGGTGAAGGAACGCCTGGACAGGCCGGCCAGCGAGCTCTCGGGAGGTCAGCAGCAACGCCTTTGCATCGCCCGTAGTCTAGCCCTCGAGCCGGAGGTCCTCCTGCTTGACGAGCCTACCTCGGGCCTGGACCCCGTGTCCACCTCGTTGGTGGAACAATCCCTCATCGAGATCAGGAAACAATACACCATTATCATCGTGCCCCACAACATCCAACAGGCGGCACGCATTTCGGACTATACAGCGTTCTTCCTCATGGGTGAGCTGGTCGAGCACGGACCTGCATCCCGCGTGTTCACCACCCCGGAGGACCACCGAACCGAGGAGTACATCACGGGGCGCTTTGGCTAGCAGCCCCATACGATCACCATGGCCAAGATCGAAGCGGAACATCTCGACTTTTTCTACAGCGGTCGACAGGTCCTGAAGGACATCTCGATCGCCATACCAGAGCGCAAGATCACCGCGTTGATCGGCCCTTCTGGCTGTGGCAAATCGACCTTTCTGCGCTGCCTGAACAGAATGAACGACACGATACGGGGGGCTCGCGCCGTTGGCACCATCCGCCTGGATGGCAAAGATATCTATGCTGACACGCAGGACGTGGTCCGGCTGCGTCAGCGCGTAGGGATGGTGTTCCAACGCCCCAATCCCTTCCCGCAGTCCGTGTACAACAACGTGGCCTTTGGGCCACGTGTCATGCGCCAGAATCATCGGGGGGACCTCGATGCGGTTGTCGAGCAGAGCCTACGTGAGGCGGGCCTCTGGGAGGAAGTTAAGGACGACCTTGGTCAAGACAGCTTGGCCCTGTCCCTTGGGCAGCAGCAACGCCTGTGCATCGCGCGTACCATCGCGGTGCGCCCAGAGGTGATCCTGATGGATGAGCCCTGCTCCGCCCTGGATCCCATCGACACGCTTCGCATCGAGGACCTCATGCGCGCCTTGGCGGCCGAATATACCATCGTGATCGTCACGCACAACATGCAGCAAGCTGCGCGCGTGTCGGACGAGACGGCGTTCTTTATGGTTGATGACCAGCAGATCGGCCGATTGGTGGAACACGGCCCAACAAACCGCATCTTTACCAGCCCCAAGGACCCCCGTACCGAAGGGTACATCACCGGGCGTTACGGCTAACAGGATACGCTTGCCGGCGTAGAGAACGCCCAAGGAGGAGATCGTGACACGACAGACGCTTGACACAGCTTTGCAGAACCTAAAGCAAGAGGTGGCCGCCTTGGGAGAGCTGGTGCTCTCCAACGTCACCCAGTCGGTGCGCTACCTGAAAGAGCGCGACTTTGACGGCTCCAAGCGGCTCATGAAGCTGGATGTGATCATCAACCACAAGCGCTTTGCCATCGAGAACGAGATCATGGTGCTCATCGCAACCCAGCAGCCGCTTGCGGGGGACCTCCGCCTGCTAGCGGCCATGCTGGAGATCATCACCGAGCTAGAACGCGTTGGCGACTATGCCAAGGGGATATCCAAGATTAACCTTCTCATCGGAGAGGCGCCCCTGATCAAGCCGCTGGTGGATATCCCCCTCATGGCCGACAAGGCCGTCACCATGCTCAAGCTGGCGCTCAAGGCGTTTGAAGAAAGGGATGTGGAACTCGCCAGAGAGGTGCCTACCAAAGATCACGAGGTCGATGAACTCTACAACCAGGTAAACCGAGAGCTCATGGCACTGATCGTGGCCGATGCAACCAACACGGAACAGGCAAACTACCTGCTCTGGGCCGCACACAACCTCGAACGGGCCGCGGATCGCGCCACCAACATCTGCGAGCGCGTCATCTTTTGCGCCACGGGCAAGATGGAAGAGATGGACGACCACTTTGGCATGCGGCCAGCCGGCGGCGACTAGTGCACCACGACGCCCGACTCTATCCCGTCCGACGCCGGTCGCCGCAAGGGCAACACCGCGGCCGTGCTCAGCAAGAAAGCCAGAGCTGCCAGCGCGTACACCAGCAGGTATCCTGCCGTCGCAGAGGAGAATAGGCTGTTTACACGGTCGATGACCACGCCTCCAAGCAGGCGACTCGCCCCACTGCCCACGGCCGTCGCCACGTTCGCCACGCCCAGGTAGCGCGCTGCCTCCCCTTGCGGCACAATGTCCGTAATCCAAGCCCAGTTGGCACTCAAAAAGACGCCAATGCCCACGCCGATCAGCATCCCACAGGCGGACAACGCTGCCAGGTCTCGAACCACCAGAACGGAGAGTGTCCCCACCGACGCCAGCAACCCAGCCGCAATTAGCATCGGCTTGCGCCCATACCTATCCGCTAGGTACCCCGAAAGGATCGTGGCGACTATCAGCGCCACGCCAAGCATCGCCGAGAGCTGACCCACAAAGCGCTGGCCCTCCGCCTCCGTCAGGCCCACGACGTCCATGAGATAGAAGAGCAAGAACGTGTTCACGGCGATGAAAGCCCCCCAAAAGAGCGCACGGTTGACGAACCATCTGCCAAAGGCCGGATAAGCCTTCAGGTCCACTACAAACGCACTCGTGAGGGCATCGCGAATGCTCCTATCAGCGCGCGGCCTGTCCATCCGACCTTCATACGACGCCGGTAGCGTCGCCACAAGGCATACAAGCCACACCAACGTGGGAAGGCTGATCGTCCACAGGAGCGCCCGCGCTCCCACATCGGTATACTGACTGATCAGATATCCCGCCGCCAACCGGCCAACCATGAACCCGACAATGTCCAGGACTGCCTTGACCCCAGAGGCGACGCCACGCTGCTCCGCGGGCACACAATCTGGCATCAGCGCCTGCCAGGGACCCTGAGCCGTATTGGAGGACATCTGGATCAAGCCCAATCCCAGTAGCACCTGCCAGAAGGCCGTCGCGTAGGCAATGAGGAACAAACTCGCGATCGTGGCCAGCGTTCCGACGATAATGTAGGGCGTGCGACGGCCCCACCGCGAGAGAGTGCGGTCAGACAGCACACCGACGATGGGCTGGACCAAGCTTGCGATCACCAAGCCGCCAAAAGTCGCTAGCCCCAGAGCCGTGTTGCGCCCCTTTGGAACCAGCTCCAACACCTTGCGCCCCATCAGCGAGGGCTCCAGCGTGTTCCACGAGACCGCCAACGCAAAGCTGAGCACCGTGACCGAGAGCACCCGCCCAAAGGAAATCCGCCGCATCGCGCTCCCTACGTGACCTATGCCTAGATCAAGCCTGCCGTCTCGCCCTTTACCCTAGTCGAGCGGTGTACCCGCATCAAGACGAACCCCCGGACAGCGAGTGGGTTGCGCGCAACTGACTCATCGCAGGCACGAACCATCATAGGTTCCGACCGCCCCCGCTGTCCAGCCGGCCCTGGCCCCGTTCGAATACCTGCAGACCCTGCAAAGACGCCTCCTTCGTAACACCTAGGCCGCCTCCCCTTGCGGCACGAGGTCCACAGCCTGATCGAGACCCGCGGCCTGGATGGCCACAGCATCTACTACGCTGCACCCGTTCCTGTGAGGATTGCCGCTCTCAGCCGGCTCGGAGCGATAGCAGCGTCACTTCGGGCCGGCAGTTAAGGCGCACGGCGGGGCGGGTCATACCAATGCCACGCGTCACATAGACGGGCGAGGAGGGGGCCTGCACCAAGCCCCCGGCGTACTTCTTTCCAAAGGACGATGGAAGGAGAGGCGGGCCGATGCCTGGCAGGACGACCTGACCACCGTGGGTATGCCCACAGAGAGCGAGATCCACCGGATCCTCCTCGAGGAACTCGTTCACATCAGGATTATGCACCAGTAAGAGGGTCGCGCCGCTACCATGAACCGAGCGCAGCAGTCCTCGAGCCGTTGACAGCTTGCCACGCCAACGCTGGGCAAGGACCTCGGGCGACACGCCTGGCGATCCGCTGTGCCCAGCATCCTCGACACCGACCAGCGCCAGCCTAGCCTCTCCCCGCTGGAGGTAGATCACCTGGTCCCTGAGGACCTGGACGCCGTTCCTGGTCAGCATGTCCACGATCAAGCGGGGATCGGTCCACACATCGTGGTTGCCCAGGACACCGAACACGCCCATGGGCGCCTCTAGCGCGGCAAGCTCGCGCGAGCAGGCGATGGCATAGCCTCCCGCGCCGGTCACGAAATCGCCGACCAACGCCACCAAATCCGGTTTGAGCGCATTCATCAGCGCCACTGCCTTGGCCACGTGACTGGGCGGCACCACCGCTCCTACGTGCAGATCCGATAGCAGCCCGATGGTGAGGCCATCCCACTCGCCGGGAAGCCGTGGCAGCACGATATCCCGTCGAACCACCTCGATCCAGCCCGGCTCTAGCGAGGTGCCATAGAACGCGCCTGCGGCCAATGCTGCAGCCCCGCCACCCAGCACGCCAAGGCCCAGCTTGAGAAAGTTGCGCCGAGAGACGGATGCGTCCCACTGACCTTCACGGCCTTGCATGCGAATGCGCTCCCTCTGCAGGCACTCGTCGTCCCCTCAGGCTCTCGATTCTAGGCCAGCTACTGCATCCAGACAAAGTGACGTCACCACACACCGGTTGACGTTATACGCCACAGAGATACACTTCCCTCAAGTCGCCGCATGCATGGGAGAGACCACGATGCCTGATCCGAGCTCGCAACGGGAACTGCTCTACGGCCTTCTGGGCGATCTGCCCGACCGACATCGCCCTATTTCGGCGGAAACAGTTGGCATCGAGGAACGGAGCCACTATATCCTCGAGACGCTTCGCCTTGACCTCAACGGCATCGAACCGGTACCTGCCTACTTTACGCGACCCAAGGAGCTTTCTGGGCCCGCACCCGCCATCCTGTTCAACCACTCGCACGGCGGCAAGTACGAGCTCGGCAAGCGCGAGTTCATCGAAGAGACCAACGCGCTCCAGGCGCCTCCCTACGCGGAACAGCTCGCGACGCTGGGATACTGCGGCTTGGCCATCGATCACTGGAACTTTGGCGAACGACGGGGGCGCACCGAGTCGGAGCTCTTCAAGGAGCTACTCTGGTACGGGAAGGTGCTTTGGGGGCTGATGGTCTATGATAGCCTTCGGGCCGCGGACTATGTGGCGTCTCGCCCGGAAGTCAATTCGTCCCGACTGGCCACGCTAGGGCTCTCGATGGGAAGCACGATGGCGTGGTGGCTAGCTGCGTTAGACGAGCGCATCCAGGTGTGCGTCGACATCTGCTGCCTGACGGATTTCCACAGCCTGATCGAGACCCGCGGCTTGGATGGCCACGGCATCTACTACTATGTGCCGGGGCTGCTCAAACACATGTCCACCAGCGATATCAATGCTCTCATCGCGCCGCGCGCACATCTAGCGCTGGCCGGCAACTATGACCGCCTCACCCCTCCCCAGGGCCTGGACCGCGTAGATGCCGCGCTCAAGCAGGTTTACCAAGAGATGGGCGTATCAGAGCGCTGGAAGCTGCTGCGCTATGACACGGGCCATTTCGAGACAGCCCATGGGCGCGCCGCCATCATCGCATTCCTGCAACGTTGGCTCTAGCGACAGCGCATACACAACCGAGAAAGGAAGCCTGTGGACGGAGCGATTCTGTGGGACCTGGATGGCGTGTTGGCTGATACCGGAGAGGCGCACTATGCCGCGTGGCGCGCCCTCTTTGCCGAGCGAGGCGAAACCATCACACGCGGGCAGTTCGCCGAGACATTCGGCATGGCGAACCTCCCGATCCTGAGGCAGTGGTTGGGCGACGAACCTTCCGACGAGGAGCTCGCGGCTCTCGGCCTGCACAAGGAAGAACTGTACCGCGAGTTTGTGGAAGACAACGTCAGACCCTTGCCCGGCGTGAGGGACCTTCTCGAGGCCGCAAGGGATCGCGGCTACCGGCAAGCAGTTGCCAGCTCGGGGGAAATGGCCAACATCGTGACCGTGATCCGCGCGCTCGGCATCGCGAACTATTTTGACGCGCTCGTATCGGGCGCGTTCCTTCCGCAAAGCAAGCCCGACCCCTCCATCTTTGTCCAATCGGCGGGTGCGCTAGGGATACCCAACTCGCGATGTCTTGTCATTGAGGATGGCACCGTGGGCGTAGAGGCCGCGCGACGCGCCGGCATGGCCTGTCTCGCCATCACGACGACACATCCTCGCGAGCGCCTGCAGAGTGCCGATCGGGTTGTCGATAGCTTGCGGGAGATCACAGCCGAAGAGCTATTTGCACTGGTGGAGCGGGCCTAGAGCCCGCTCCATCGCTAGCCCCTCGCTTGCTCGACCCAGGCCAGGCACTGACGCGTGTGCGCGGCCAGCCCCTCCCAGTCATGAGCTGCCACCAGGTCCTTGCGCACCATCGCTGATCCCATCCCGACGCAAGCAACGCCCGCATCGAACCAGGCCTTCAGATCCTCGTACGATGCCTTCACGCCGCCCGTTGGCATCAGCTTGGACCACGGCGTCGGGCCCTTGACGGCCTTGATGAAAGCTGGCCCGCCCAGTTGACTCGCC
>JBNGEB010000072.1:0-9990 GCA_049975585.1 Anaerolineae bacterium | reverse complement strand
TTTTTGGCACTGCTGGCCGGGGCAGGCAGGGCCGTGACCCTATGCTTGTGGCTTTAGCGACTGGGTAGTGATGCCGGAGGTGTGGGATTCGTGGTAGATATCGTCGTTGTGGGTAGCCTGAACATGGACCTGGTCGCGCGCGCACCACACTTTCCCCATCCCGGAGAGACGCTCACGGGCGAGAGCTTTGCGACGTTCGCGGGGGGCAAGGGCGCGAACCAGGCCGCAGCTTGCGCCCTCCTTGGCGCAGACACGGCCATGATAGGGCGCGTAGGTAGCGATGCCTTTGGCGACAGGCTGCGTGACGGCCTGCAGGCACTCGGCGTCGAAACCACATACATTCGGGCGGATGCCGATGCTCCTACTGGCACGGCAGTGATCATAGTGGAAGATAGCGGTGAAAACGCCATCGTGGTTGTACCCGGCGCTAACGGAGGGCTCGGCGAGAGCGACGTCGTGGCAGCGGAACGTCTGCTGGCATCTACAGGCTGCATGGTCGCCCAACTGGAAGTGCCCGTGGAGCCGATTCGGCAGGCGGCTGCCATCGTGCGTCGGGCAGGCGGAGTCGTGGTGCTCAACGCTGCCCCGGCGCAGCCTTTGTCTGGTCAGCTCCTGACATTGGTAGATGATCTCATCGTCAACGAGACCGAGGCAAGCATTCTGGTGGGCATCCCCGTCAGCGACATGGAATCTGCTACCCACGTGGCACAGCAGCTACGAGCTGCTGGACCGCGTTGCGTCGTGGTGACATTGGGGGCACAGGGGGCTCTGCTCGTGGACGAGCAGGGCCCCTGGGTATGCCCAGCCAAAGCGGTGCAGGTGGTGGACACCACAGCCGCAGGCGATGCGTTCGTTGGCGCGTGGGCGGCCGCCCTGACACGCGGAGAGAGCCACCGTTCCGCTCTGTGCTACGCGGTGGCCGCTGGCACCCTTGCTACGACCAAGATGGGAGCACAGCCGTCGCTTCCACATCACGAGCAGGTGACACAATTCATGGAGACGCGCGATGTCTGAACGCCATCCGGCCCCTGTGGGCCTCATCGCTAACCCCGCCTCTGGCAAAGACGTCCGGCGTCTCGTGGCGCATGCCACGACGGTAGATAATCAAGGCAAGGTGGGCATCATCCGTCGAGCGCTTGTAGGCCTAGCAACCATGGGGGTGAGCCGCGTCCTGGCCATGCCAGATGCCTATCACATGGCAGAGCGAGCGCAGATAGGCCTGGGGCGCATGAGCACAACGCCGCCCGAGATTGAGATTCTGGACATGCCCGTGACCGATCAAAGCGCGGATTCGACGCACGCGGCTCGCCTCATGCGCGACGCAGGCTGCGCGTGCATCCTTGTGCTAGGAGGCGATGGGACGTCCCGCGTGGTCTCCAAGGGCGCAGGCGACGTGCCTCTTCTGCCGATCTCTACCGGCACCAACAACGTGCTGCCCATGTTCGTGGAAGGCACGGTAGCGGGCTTGGCGGCCGGCGCTCTCGCTCAGGGCATGGTGCCCCGCGAAAAAGGGGCATACCGTCACAAATGGATAGAGGTTTCCATGAATGGCCAGCCCGCTGACCGGGCTCTGGTAGATGTCGCAGCCTTGGCTGGGCAATTCGTGGGCTCGCGCGCCATCTGGAACGTCGAGGATCTGCGCCAGTTGGTGGTGACGCGCGCGGATGCTGCCAGCGTCGGGATCTCGGCCATTGCAGCCGCCGTGCACCCGGTCGGGCTGACAGACCCATACGGCCTAGAGCTGATCGTCGGTGCCGGCCCGTGCAGCGTAGAGGCTGCGGTAGCCCCTGGACTGATCCAGGAAGTGAGCATCGCAGACGCTCGCGTGCTGAACACTGGCGAAACGGCGTTGGTGCATGGAGACCGCCCCTTGGTCCTGGCCCTTGATGGCGAACGCGAGATCGTCCTAGGAGCAAAAGACACGGCAACGTTTACCCTTCGGAACGATGGCCCTTGGATTGTGAATGTAGCGCGTGTCATGGATGCCGTAGCAGCGGAAGGATGCATGCGCTGTGGCCGGAACCTATTGGAGCAGGAGGAAAAGCTATGAGTGAGACATACGATCTGGCTATCATCGGCACCGGTCCCGGTGGCTATGTTGCAGCTCTTCGGGCCGCACAGCTCGGCGCTACCGTTGTCGCCATCGAGAAGAAGGCGGTCGGAGGCGTATGCTTGAATGAGGGGTGCATTCCCACCAAGGCCATGCTCCATAGCGCCGAACTCTACGATCTCGCCAAAGGCGCCAAGCGCTACGGCGTCCGCATCGAGGATCCTGTGCTGGACTGGAAGGGCGTGCTTTCGCATAAGGACGCCGTGGTACGCCAGATGACGCGTGGCGTCGGCCTACTCCTGGACCGAGCCGGCGTGCGCGTCATTATGGGGACCGCTCGCTTTCTGCGCCAGGACACCCTACGTGTGGTTACAGAAGATGGCGAGGAGACGGTCGTCGCCAAGAACATCATCATCGCGACGGGATCGCGTAACGCGGACGCCCCTATCCCAGGTCTCGATGGCCCCCGCGTGATCGACCACTGGGGAGCCATGACCCTCCCAGAGTTGCCCAAGAGCCTATGCGTCATCGGAGGCGGCGCCATCGGCGTCGAATTCGGATCGATGTTCCAGAGCTTTGACGTCGATGTGACGGTAGTGGAAATGCTCCCTCGCCTGGCACCCCTGATGGATGTTTCCATCGGCGAGGAGTTGGAACGACGGCTCAAGCGACGCGGTGTGAATGTTCGCACCGGCACGCGCGTGGTGCGCATTGAACATCGCGACCAGGGCTGCATCGTCACCGTCCAAGAGGAGAACGAGCCAGAGGAGCAGATCGAGGCGGAGCTGGTGCTATCGGCCATGGGACGCGTCCCCAACGTGGAGGATATTGGCCTGGATATTCTGAACCTTCGTCCGGACCGCCGAGGCATCGCGGTGGACACACGCATGCGCACGGCTGTGCCGCACGTCTATGCCATCGGCGATGTCGCTGCTGATGGTGCCATGCTGGCCCACGTGGCCATGCACCAAGGCGTCGTTGCGGCCGAGGATGCCCTGGGCCACACCGCCGCCATGGACTATCACGCAGTACCATCCTGCATCTTTTCCGAGCCAGAGGCCGCCAGCGTGGGAATGTCAGAAGAAGAGGCAAAGGAGGCGGGACTCGAGGTTATCACGGGCTCGTTCGCCTTCCGGCCCAACGGCAAAGCCGCGGCTATTGGGCAGAAGGATGGCGTCGCCAAGATCGTCGCCGACAAGGAAACCGGGGCCATCTTGGGCGTGCATATCGTTGGCCCCCACGCCAGCGACTTGATCCTCGAGGGCACGCTAGCAATGAGTCTGGAGGCCACACTCTTGGAGATTGAGCACACGATCCATCCGCATCCGACCCTGGGAGAGGTCCTACACGAAGCCGCCCTGGACGCGCTGGGGCGTCCGTTGCACGTGCCCTTTCGCTAGGAATTGACGTGATAGACGCGTTGACGGCCTCCCGAACATATTGCTAGCATCGGCGCCGTCCCGCAACGACTGGAGGTAGCAGCAAGATGTCAGAGTCTGCAACCCCCGCCCACCGCCGTGCGGTGCGAGCTTGGTGTCTGTATGATTGGGCCAACTCGGCCTTTGCAACCACCATCATGGCCGTAGTCCTACCAACCTTCTACAGCTCGGTGGCGGCGTCAGACCTGCCTCCGGCCCGCGCCACGAGCTACTGGGGCTATACTAACAGCATCGCGATGCTCATGGTGGCCTTTGCGGCGCCCGTTCTTGGGGCCATCGCGGACCATACGGGCAGCAAGAAGCGGATGCTTGGTTTCTTTGCCAGCGTCGGCGTGCTTGCTACGGCGCTGCTGTACTTGGTCAGTACGGGCGATTGGTTGTTGGCCTCGTTCCTCTATGTCTTTGGCAGGATCGGCTTTTCGGGATCCAACGTCTTCTACGACGCTCTCCTGCCCCACGTGGCCAAGCCGGACGAGATCGACCAAGTCTCAGCGCAAGGTTACGCCTGGGGGTATGTTGGAGGTGGCATCCTCTTGGCCGTGAATCTCGCGTGGATCCTCTATCCCTCCACCTTTGGCTTTGCAGACGGCGAGATGGCAACACGCATTGCCTTTGTGAGCGTGGCGTTATGGTGGGGGCTGTTCTCGATCCCCCTCTTTCGGCGCGTCTCCGAGCCGGCGGCACCGAGTCAGCCTTCCGGGTCCAAGCATTACCTGCGCATCGCTTTCAACCGGCTTCGATACACGTTCCAGCATGTCCGACAGTACGGCGAGCTGCTCAAGTTCCTGATCGCCTACTGGTTCTACAACGATGGCATTGGCACCATCATCACCATGGCAGCCATCTATGGCGCCGAGCTAGGGATCTCCAATGAGCATCTGATCGGCGCCATCCTGATGGTACAGTTCGTGGCTGCGCCGTTCGCCTTTCTGTTCGGATGGCTGGCCAAGCGATTCGGCACCAAGAACTCTATTCTCTTGGGGTTGGTGATCTACGCGTGCATCGCCGTTGCCGGCTATTTCGTGACGAGCACGCTCCACTTCTGGGTGCTAGCGTTTGCCGTAGCGACGGTCCAGGGCGGAAGCCAGGCACTGAGCCGTTCACTCTTTGGCGCCATGAGCCCGAACAGCCGCTCGGCCGAGTTCTTTGGCTTCTATGACATCAGCAGCAAGTTTTCGGGCATTGTGGGACCGGCCATCTTTGGCTTTGTGGGAGCCGCCATGGGCTCCAGCCGGTACGCCATCTTGGCCTTGGTGACCCTCTTTATCATCGGAGGCTTCCTGCTCTACCGAGTGGATGACCAGCACGGCATCGCCGTGGCAGCCGCCGAGGATGAGGCCGCACGTGCCGTAACGTAAGAGGATTGCTACATAGGAACGAACAAGGGGAGGCAACGCATCGTCTCCCCCCTTGCTAGCTCTATCGGATGGCCCCGCCTAGCCCGGCAGAATCCTCTGATCCGATTCCTGATCGAACAGATAGGCCGTTTCCTCTGGGATCAGTACCTCGACGTCCCAGCCCGTGTTGGCTCGGAGGTCCAAAGGCGCCTCCACGCCAAAGATGAGATCAGCGGTCTGTACGTTGACGATCTGATGATGCCTAGCAAAGTTGGGTTCGGTGTTCAGGACCTCGGCCTCCAGCTTGGGGCCGGTCCAATCAGGCGCATCGCCCTTGGCGACGATACTGGCGTCGTCGGCGTGAAAACCAAGGATCACCTTCTGCCCCGGTTGCAGCTTGTCACGGTAGACGCCAGGGATAGCAATCGTGCCATAGGCGCCCTGAAGCTCTCCTTCTGGCGTGACCGTCCAGTCCCGCATGAGGTTCATGGGAGGCATCCCTAGGAAGCTGGCAACAAAGGCCGTCTTGGGGGCCTTGGTGATCTCGTCATAGGTACCCATCTGCTCGATCTTGCCCTCCTTCATCACCGCGATGGTGTCAGCCAACGTAATGGCCTCAACCTGGTCGTGCGTGACATAAATGGCGGTGATAGCAAAGCGCTGGAGCAAGCGACGAATCTCCACCCTCGTGGAAGAGCGGAGTTTGGCATCCAGGTTAGAGAGCGGCTCGTCAAAAAGGAAAATGCTGGGATCGCGGACGATGCACCGACCAATGGCGACCCGTTGCTGCTGCCCACCTGACAGGTTGCCAGGCTTGCGAGACAGGAGCTGGTCAAAGCCGATGCCCATGATCTCGGAGGTGATGCGAATGCGCTCCTTCATCTCCTCGTCGGGGCGATGACGCACCTTGAAAAAGAAACCGAGATTGCCTTCCCCCTTCATATGGGGGTACAGAGCATAGCTCTGGAAGACCATACCGATGCCGCGATCCTTGGGCTTGACCTCGGTCATGTCCTGATCGTCAAAGTAGACGGTGCCCTCATCCGGAGTGTGCAGCCCCGCCACGACGCGCAGGAGCGTGCTCTTGCCGCACCCAGATGGCCCGACGATGGACACGGTCTTCCCATCGGGCACGGTGAGATTCACCTCGTCCAACGCCACGACCTTGCCGTCACCCCGCAAGCGGTCCTGCTCGCGTTCCGCCTCTCGGACACGCGCCACAAAGTCCTGGTCGGCAAAGTCGCTCATATAGTTGCGAACGCCCTTGCTCGAAAGGAACTTGGGACCCTTTTGGGGGTCAAACGTGACGGTCACCTTCTCCAGGCGGATCTCTGCCATCCCGTGTCCTCCCTCGGACTCTGCTTTGGTAGACTCATTATACGCCTCGCGGGGGTTCTGTCCATATGCGTGATGGCGGACGGCGGCAGCCGCTGTTTCTAGATATCAGCCAGTCGATCACATCGGACACTCCCTCGGCCAGCAGGATGTGCGTGTTTGCTGCGGCCTCCATCTCTACCCTCGTCAGATCATCCAGCGTGCGTGTGCCCGTTTGATCGAACATGCTCCGTGGCAGAACGGTTACAGGCTGGCGTCGGCCTCGCGCCAACGCAGCCAAAACGTCTTGACCGAACAAGAGCCCCGACACGGTCACGGTATCGCCAAGGACCCTGTTGCGTACGGGGAACAAGTCCACGGGGCAGTCAAACCGCCTCTGGAACTCCTCAGCTATGGGGTCCAGCACCGGCGCGATGAGCGTGCCGCATACCCAGGTCATCCCTTCACAGCCTGTCGCCCCCAAGGCGATCGTTTGAGCGCTAGTTTCCCAATCATCGAGGAGATGCCGCACCATCCCGACGCCATTCTCGTATTGAGCGTCCTCCTGATAGAAGCTCGATGGCGGGATGGGCCTCTCTGCCAGCAAAAAGATCTCGTCCGACGGATAGAGCCACGTGTGGCGGATGCTGGCAGGTGGCTCTGCCCAGAAGGCGTCCGCCATCTGGAGGATGGCACGCGCATCGTTGCGATCGAGGGGGCGAATGCGCGAGTTGTGGAACTTGGTGAGGCCTACCGGCACCACGGCTAGGCTGAGGACCACCGGATGCAGAGCGGCCATCTCGCGGATTGTCTCTCGCAGCACATCGCCATCGTTCATCCCTGGGCACACGACGACCTGCGTATGCACGTGTATGCCCAGGTCGCCCAGTCTGGCGAGCTGCTGGCGGACATCCGGAGCCCGTCGGTTGCCGAGCATGCGTCGGCGCACACTCGGGTCGGCGGCGTGCACCGAGACATAGAGCGGGGAAAGCCGCTGTTCCGCCAGGCGTCCCCAATCCGCCTCGTCTAGATTGGTGAGCGTGATATAGTTACCGTAGAGGAACGAGTACCGATAGTCGTCATCCCGAAGATAGAGTGAGGGTCGCAAGCCGGGCGGCATCTGCTGGACGAAGCAGAAGGGACAGTGATTGTTGCACTCGCGCATCCCGTCAAAGGTCGGCTCGGTGAAACTGACCCCCCAGCGCTCCGCCAGATCGCGTTCGACCTCAATACGGTGGGGCACACCATCTCGAACCACTTCTAGGATGACGAGTTCCTCGGCTGCGTAGAAGCGAAAGTCGATGACGTCACGCAACAGATGGCCGTTGGCAGAGCGGATCAGGTCACCAGGCTCGATGCCGATCTCCTCAGCAAGAGATCCCGCCTCGACGCTCAGCACACGGCCCCCTGCCATCATTGGGCCTCTGCAAGCGCGTCGGTCTTTTCGCGGACCAGGGCAAGGATACGGTCAACCACCTGATTGGCCGTCATGTTGGTGCTATCGATGATGGTAGCATCATCCGCCGGACGTAGCGGTGCGGCGGCGCGCGTGCTATCGATCTGATCACGACGCTCGAGCTCCGCCATCACCTCGTCCAGATCGCTCTCCTTCCCACGACGCTGATCCTCCAAGTGGCGGCGTCGGGCCCGCTCCTGCAGCGACGCATCGAGATACACCTTCACCTCAGCGTCCGGAAGCACCACGGTGCCGATATCGCGGCCGACCATGACCACCCCGCCCTCCTTGCCAATGGCGCGCTGCCTGGCAGTGAGGGCCCGCCGCACGCCGGGATAGGCTGACACCGGGCTCACGCCGCGGTTCACCTCAGCGGAGCGGATCTCCCAGGTGATATCGATGCCATCCGCTAGCACCGTGTACTGCCGTCCATCGTCCACCGTAGGCCGTAGCACTCGGATCTCAAGGTCCTCCGCAAGCTGACTCACGGCCGCCTCGTCCTCGATGGGAATACCGCGATCCAACGCGGCCCACGTCACCGCGCGGTACATCACGCCAGTATCCAGATAGACGTAACCCAACTGCCGGGCGACGCCCTCCCCTACGGTGCTCTTGCCCGAAGCCGCGGGCCCATCAATCGCAATGGTGATCTCGCCCAATCCTAGGTCCTTTCCAGCCCCGCGGCTCTGCGCAACGAGGCGATCTCCTCATCCGCCAACCAACGTCCCTGGCCAGGCTCCAGATCGCCCAGTCGCAATGTGCTGATGCGCACCCGGACGAGTCGCTGTACCTCATGCCCTGTCGCGCGTAGCAATCGCCGAATCTCCCGCTTGCGGCCCTCGCGCAAGATCACATCGAGCCAGCACGACCCGTTGGGCGCTCGATGGCCACGCCAGTGCCACGTGGCGGGGAGACGGTGGGCCTCAGCAGTCATCGGCCTGTCCTCGCCAGGCAGCAAGATACCTTCTCTCAGCGCTGCCAGCGTCTCCCGCATCGGTATGCCAGAGACCAGGGCGTAATACTGTTTCTCGTGCTCGTAGCGGGGATGCATCAACCGTTGCGCTAGCGCGCCATCATTGGTGAATAGGAGGAGTCCCTCACTATCGCGATCCAGCCGGCCTACGGGATAGACGCACTCGTCGGTTGGGACCAATGCACGCGCCGTAAGGCGCCCATGAGGATCGCGCACTGTAGAGATCACGCCTGCCGGCTTGTGCAGGGCATAGTAGAGCTTCGCGGCTCGGTGAATCGGCTGCCCATCTACCTCGATGCGATCGCGACCCGGATCCACCCGAGTGCCCAGCGTCATCACGACCTTGCCATTCACGCGAACGCGGCCCGCCTCGATGATCTCCTCGCAGCGCCGTCGCGAAGCCACGCCTGCGTGTGCCAACACTTTCTGGAGGCGCTCTCCAGAAGATGCCCCTCGGTCAGCGGACATAGAGCGGCTCGCTGCGCACAACCTTACCCTCGAGGCTGATCTCCAGCATGCCGACGGCGGTGCCCGATGGGAGCCCCCCGCGGGTGTCGTCGATGCGTCGGAAGATCGAGACAGTGCCGGTCTGCCAGGGATGCACGAGGAGCGTTACGGGCTCCTCGATGCGCAAGCTGCGCCAGATGCCATCGTCGTCCTGAAAGCGGTTCAGTGGCGTATTGGGCACCGAGACGGTGATCTCCGCATAGTTCGCGTAATAGTGGTCCAGCAGCAGCACCGAGTCGAGAAAGCGATCCTGTGAGCCCATAACGACACTCATCACCGCGCCCTGGGGGCGCCTGACCATGGCGATGAGGCACTCGCCGGCGTTGTCCGTGGTCCCCGTCTTGACGCCGACCGTGCCAGGGTAGGTCGTGAGCAGCTTGTTGGTGTTGATGAGCCAGTGTTTGGCCACGACCGCCTCGTCGTAAGCGACGATGTCGGCGATGCGATGGTCCTGCATAGCATAGAGAGCGAGGATGGCCATGTCGTAAGCAGTAGAGTAGAGATCTGGATGATCCAGCCCGTGCGCATTGGCGAATTGCGTGTCCTGTAAGCCCAAGCTATCTGCCAGCTCGTTCATCCACCCCACAAAGGTGGCCACGTTGCCGCCCATGTTGCGGGCAATACAGTTCGCGGCCGCGTTGTCAGAGGGTATCAGCATCATGTGCAAGAGCTGCCAGACGGTGAGGTACTCGCCGTTTCGCAGGCCGGCGGCCGTCGTGGCGGAGAGGTCCACCGGCCAGACGGCATACTCGGCCTCGAGGTTGCCCCGCTGAAGCGCGACGAGCGCCGTGGCAAGCTTGGTAAAGCTTGCAGGAGCTCTTCGCTGGTGGGCGTTCTTCTGGTACAGGACCTCCTTGCTACTCACGTTCACGAGGATGGCAGATTCTGCCGAAATGGCCGGCACGGTGGAGACC
>JBNGEB010000071.1:0-10093 GCA_049975585.1 Anaerolineae bacterium | reverse complement strand
TCACCACACTTAATAGCGTAGACCCGGCTCTTCCGATTGTATCTGGCCAACGATTCGGTTGACGCCATGCGCGGGCCATGTTATAATCGATCCAAGTGTGGATTCCCTCTAGAATATCTCGCCGTTCATGAACGGCTTTTCCCTCACCCCTACAGTAATGTATTTCCAAGTGCGCTAGCTTGAGGAGCGGGCGATCCTCTTTTTGCTGGATGGTGCACCTGCATATTTTGAGCGCCCAGCATATCTTCCCAATGGAGTGTCCAACGTGAATATTGTCGAGCTCGAGACGATGACCCTGAGCGAGCTGCGCGACATGGCTCGCGCGCGCGATATCAGCGGCTACAGTCGCCTCAAGAAGCAGGATCTCATTTTCCGCCTGCTCAAGGCCCATGCTGAGGATCAGGGCTTTATCTTTGGTGGGGGCGTGCTGGATATCGTCCAGGACGGCATCGGTTTCCTGCGGTCGGAACGCATGATGCCCGGCCCCGAGGACGTCTATGTGTCGCAGTCTCAGATTCGCCGCTTTGAGTTGCGGACGGGCGACATGGTGTTTGGTCAGGTTCGCCCTCCCAAGGAATCGGAAAAGTATTTCAGCTTGTTGCGAGTCGAGGCCATCAATGGCTTGGATCCTGAGCAGGCGCGGCACCGGCCTCAGTTCGAGCGCCTGACGCCTATCTTCCCATACGAGAAATTGCAGCTCGAGACGTCGCCGAACGTGTTCGCCACGCGGTTGATCGACCTTCTCGCGCCCATTGGTCGTGGGCAGCGAGGCTTGATCGTGTCGCCACCCAAGGCGGGCAAGACGACGATCCTGAAGCAAATTGCCAACGGGATCACCTCAAACTACTCGGATGTACATCTGATGGTTGTCCTCATCGGAGAGCGACCTGAGGAAGTCACCGACATGGACCGCTCTGTCGAGGCGGAGGTGGTTCACTCGACGTTCGATGAGCCGGTGCAGAACCACGCCAAGGTGGCCGAGATGGCCCTCGATCGAGCAAAGCGCCTGGTGGAGATTGGCCGCGACGTCGTCATCCTGCTGGATAGCCTCACACGCCTCTCTCGTGCCTACAACTTGATTGTGCCGCCCAGTGGCCGCACGCTATCGGGCGGCCTTGATCCCGCAGCGGTGCATCCGCCCAAGAGGTTCTTTGGCGCGGCCCGCAAGCTGGAGGACTCGGGTAGTCTCACGGTGATCGCTACCTGCCTGGTGGATACCGGCAGCCGCATGGATGACATCATCTATGAGGAGTTCAAGGGCACCGGCAACATGGAGCTGCATCTGAACCGCAAGCTCTCTGAGCGGCGCATCTTCCCTGCCATCGATATCGAGCGTTCGGGTACGCGCCGCGAAGAGCTGCTCCTGGAACCCGAGGTGCTAAGCAAGGTCTGGACATTGCGGCGGATGATTGATACAATCGGGGGGCTTGAGGCCGTCGAGCCAATTCTAGATAGGCTGCGCAAAACCAAGAGCAATGCAGAGTTCCTTGCGACCCTACATCGAGAGCCCTAGATCCTTCGGGACTGGAGAGCTGCGGGCCAAGGGAGAGCGCCTTCTGTCGTCTCTTCTAGCCCGAGTCGGACACATAGACATACGTGCCCTGCCAAAGGCGGCGATGCATTTGGCATTGCTTGCGCTTCTGGTGGTGGCTGGTTGGCACTTTGTGCCGCCGCGGGCAAGCAAGCTTAGCTTGGGGGGCATGGAGGCTCCGCTAGCCTCCAGCTCGGCCGCTTTCGTCCCCCCTCCTGAGACCTCCTACTCCAGTCGCTATCTCCAACCCAATGCAGTGCCCTATACCGTGAGGGTGATGGGCGATGTGCTGCCCCTCGTTGCTGCACCAAAAGAAGTTCGCACGTGGGTCATCACGTACAGCGTGCAAGCAGGGGATACCGTCTCGGGCATCGCAGAGCGCTTTGGGCTGCAAAGCACCAGCATCCTGTGGGCCAACGATCGTATCGCTGAACACCCCGACTATTTGCAGGTTGGGCAGGACGTGCTCGTCCCGCCGGTGGATGGCGCATTGCACGTTGTCGCCAAAGGCGACACGATCGAGTCCATCGCCAAGTCCTACACCGTGGATCCAGAGGCGATCACGTCATTTCCGGACAACCATCTAGAGGACGGTCAACCGCTCACGGTAGGCGAGCGACTCGTGATCCCGGGCGGCCAGAAGCCCTATCAGGCACGTCGGGTGTATGCGTCCTCTGGCAATCCGCCCGTCGATGCTAGCCGCGGCAGTGGCAGCTTTGCGTGGCCGATGAGCGGCTATATCACGCAGCAGTACTGGAGCCAGCACCAGGCGATCGATATCGGCGCCGCCAAGGGGACCCCGATCTATGCATCTGACTCGGGGTACGTCTCCTACGTGCAGTTCAGCGACAGCGGCTATGGTAACATGGCCATGATCGATCACCGCAATGGGTATGTGACGCTGTATGCCCACATGTCCATCGTGATCGTCGATACGGGTCAGTCGATCTCGAAGGGCCAGCTCGTGGGCTACTGTGGTAGCACGGGCAACTCGACAGGGCCTCACTTGCACTTTGAGGTCATCGAGAACGGCGTCAAGCGCAACCCACTCGTCTATTTGCCCTAACATTCACGAGCGGTTGAACGGGCGCCCTGCTATCCACGGGGCGCCCGTTTTCACTTGGCGCAATGCGTGGCTTGGCTCACTCGTCGATGCCAAGTTCCGTGGGTGTCGGAACCGGCGTCAAGGAGCGTCGCAGACCATCGTCTCTAGCCGATGGCTGGGTCGGGGTTGGGAAAGGCGTTGGTGAGGCTGTGGGTGTCGGCGTGGCGTTCTGGATGTGTACGGCGACCACAGCCTGCTCCTCGTAACCGTCGTGGCTGCGCACGACTAGCCGAAGACTATAGATCCCATTGTTGAGCGTCCGGGTATCCCACCGAGCCAGGACGCCGTCTCGCACGACAGCGCCTATTTCGGGGGTGAGCCTTCTCCAAGACTCTGGGGCATTGCCGATGCCATAGTCGAGGCGATAGTAGGCAAAGTTCGGCATATCGGCCGTTCCTCTGACGGATACAACCCCCGAGATGGGTCCGTTCCACGCGTCCAGGCGTACCACCGTGGGCCGATCATGGAGGCTGCAGGTCTCGCGCGGTGGCGGCTCAAGCTCTTGCTCCCTGGCCCATGCGTCCCAGGAGGGCCCCAGATCCACAAACGATCGCTGTTCTGTGAGCGATTCCGGGCAGTGTTCCGACGCCAAGTCTCCAGAGACCGTGCATATGCGCTCACGGATGTGCACCGGGCATTCTAGCTGAGGCACATTCTCCTCAAGGAATAGCTCGGTGACTGGCCCGGGACAGTTTGGCCCTGGGAGCAGCCCGGAGACTGGGCAGACCTCGACCTCGACCAAGCCTGGGGGGCGTGAGAAAGCTCCATGAGCCTCCTCTGCGAGCGCTCGCTCCATGAAGGGACGCCAGATGCTGCCCGCTCCTCGCGAGCCGGTCAGTTCGTCCATGGGGCGCCCATCATGGTTGCCTACCCAAACGCCCGTGACGAGCTCGGGCGTGTAGCCTACGAGCCAGCTATCTCGGTAGTCGTTGGTGGTACCGGTCTTGGCGCCGGCAGGGAACGGCAGGTTCAGGTTGCTGTCGTAACCAAAGGCCCTCGCCCGCTCTTGCTCGTCGGAAAGGATGTCCGTGACTATATAGGCGAGGCGGGGATCCACTGCTTGCTGCCGGCGAGGCTCCCCCGAGTCTAGGATCACCTCGCCGTCCTGGGTCTCGATACGTAGGATGGCGCGAGGCTCCACGTGATAGCCACCGTTGGCGAGCGCTCCATACGCGCCGGTGAGTTCCAGCAGCGTGAGCTCGTATGCTCCCAATGCCATGGACAGCCCGTAGGAATCGGCCGTGTAGGAGGTCAGCCCCACGCGACGTGCCACATCGAGAAAGGCGGGCATGCCGATCTGCTGAAGGGTCGACACGGCTGGCACGTTTCGTGAGCAAGCCAGGGCCGTGCGCACCGAGATGGGGCCCCACTCCTTGTCATCGTGGTTGACCGGCTGGTAGGAGGGTGGAAACTCCTGATAGACGTCCATCACCATGGTCGATGCTGTCCATCCGTGCTCCATGGCAGCTAGATAGAGGAACGGCTTGATGGTCGATCCGGGCTGTCTCGGGCTCGTGGCTACGTTCACGTTGCCCGCGATCTGCGGATCCTGATAGTCAGCCGATCCGACCATGGCGAGGATGTCTCCTGTCATCGGGTCCATGGCGACCAGTGCCGCGTTGGATGCACCCCGCTCGCGGAGTGCTGGCATCTTCTCGGCGATGGTCGCCTCGGCCTGGTGCTGCAGGTCAAGGTCCAGTGTGGTATAGACCAGCAGTCCTCGGTTGTAGAGCTCTTCTGAGGGATAAGTCTCCTCGAGCTCCCCCAAGACATGCATGACCATATGGGGGGCCAGCAGATGAAAGCCTCTAGGGCTCAGGTCAAGGGGCGCTGCTTTGGCCTCGGCAGCTTGGTCTGGCGTGATGTAGCCCTCCTCGATCATGAGATCTAACACGGTGGCCCGCCGCGCCAAGGCGGCCTCCGGATACTGATACGGGTCATAAGCCGTGGGCGACTGGATTAAACCTACGAGTAGGGCCGACTCTGCCAACGATAACCCCGACACGTGCTTGCCAAAATAGGTCTCGGCAGCGCTGCCAATCCCATAGGCATGGTTGCCTAGATAGACCTCGTTCAGGTAAAGGGCGAGGATCTCTTTTTTGGAATAGCGTCGCGTGATTTCGATGGCCAAGATGACTTCCTTGAGTTTGCGAGACAGCGACTGCTCTGTGGACAGATAGAGCTGCTTGACGAGCTGCTGGGTGATCGTGCTTGCGCCAGAGACGATCTCACCTGCCTGGAGGTCCTGGATCGTAGCGCGGGCAATGGCAAACGCACTGACGCCCTGGTTGGAGAAGAACGTCTTGTCCTCGGTCGCGATGGTGGCGTTGATCAGATCTCGGGGCAGGTCCTCATAGGCGACGACCGTGCGCCGTCCCGCTTCGGGGGCAAACGTCTCCCACAGAAGCGCACCGTCGCGGTCATAGATCTTGAGGCTGCGAAAGGCCGAGGCACGCTCATAGAGGTCCCCCGGCACGGGCAGTCGTGGAGCATAGTAGGCATAGACGCCGATGGCTGCGAGCACTGACAGCAGTGCCAGGACGAGCATGGTCGCCAGTCCCAGCAGGATTCCTTGCAGCACATCATGTTGCCAGGGGCGCAAGCGGCGTCTGCCACTGTCAGAGTGCGGGCGATTTCCCATAGACCTCTCGCGTCGTGGTGTCCTTGGCTGCGAACTGTGTGAACCAAAGACGTCGGGGCGTGGCGTGAGGTTCCATAGGGCGGGGTGACGCTCTAGTCGCCGTTGACGTTGTGGCCGTTGCCATCTTTCTCGAGCTCGGTATCTGACGGGACAGCTGGCGTCTGGAGGTAGCGCTGCATCTGGCGCGCGAGGAGATCGTCGTTGACGAACCAGATCACGTGCATGCCAAGGTTGGCCGCGGCAGCTACATTGTCCGGGCGATCGTCGATGAACACGACCTGCTCTGGCGCCAACGCCAGGCGCTCAAGCGCTATCTCATAGATGCCGCGTTCCGGCTTGGCGACGCCCACTTCGGCTGAAGAGATGATACAATCGAAGCGGTCGGCAATGCCATAGCGCTCTGCAAGGGCCGTTCTGAGCACATCGGTGGCGTTGGAGAGGATCGCGACGCGGTGTCGCTGCCGTACCCGATCGATCAAGGCGAGCGTTCGCGGGTTGATTGTCCAGCTATCCCACATGTCATTCTTGAGGGCGTCAATTGCCTGGGGGTCATCAATCCCAAGCTCCCTTCCCGCCTCGATCCAGTAGGCGTCTTCCGTGAGCTCACCGACCTCAGCGCGCCGCCAGGCAATCCCCTCGTAGAGGCGGGTTGCCAACTCGTCGCGCTGGAGGCCTAGGCGGTCCTCCCAAGCATGGTATCGGGACAGATCGGGATTACCCAGTATCACGCCACCGCAATCGAACATAAAGGCCTTGATCGGCATGCAGCCCTCGCCTGCTAGTCGTCTTACGGCCAGCTCGCTACGTGCGAAGACGCCACAGGGGAAGCCTGGGCGCTGAGTGGATAGCTGTCTAGTGCTGGCAGAGTCTCTGCACGCTCGGGGCGCAGAGACATGCCCACAGTCGGCCGCGATTATAGAGAGGGTTGGACGGGAAGTCAAGATCGATGATCCTCAGCGCTTGCCACGGCGCCTTGCAGGCGCTATAATGGCGGATGTCCAGGTTATATCTGGAATGGTGCGCCTCTTGGCGCCTCTTTTTTGCTGCCGGTAGCATGGACACGAGGTCTTTTTCCTATGGAACAGAAACCTACTTACGTTACCCCAGAAGGGCGTGAACGTCTCCAGCAGGAGCTCGAACGTCTCGTGCGCGAAAAGCGGCCCGAGATCGCCGAGCATCTTCGCGCTGCTATCGAGGCGGGCGATCTGAGCGAGAATGCTGGGTATGAGGAAGCCAAGCGCGAGCAGGCCTTTGTCGAGGGGCGAATCCGCGAGATTGAGCAGATCCTGAGGAATGCCCAGATCATTGACGATGGAGACGGTCGTGGGACCACCACGGTGCATGTGGGATCGCGCGTCACCATTGTCGAGGAAGGATACGATCCCGAGACCTACCGCATCGTGGGAAGTGCGGAAGCTTCTCCGCTGAACCATCTCATTTCCAACGAGTCCCCTGTCGGCCAGGCTCTCCTGGGCAGGACCGTGGGGGACCAGATCGACGTCAAGACGCCGACTGGGCATATCCGGCACCTGAGCATCATCGAGATCGCATAGACGGGCAAGCACACAGATGACAGATTTGGACCATCGGTCGCAGCGGATCGCCAAGCTAGAGCAGTTGCGCGAGCAGGGGATCGACCCCTATCCTGCACGGGTATATTACACGCATACTGCCGCCGAGGCTCTAGCGGCCTTTGAAGCGCGAGAGGGCGAGGAGGGGCCTCACGTCCAGGTGGTGGGGCGGATGGTCTCGCAGCGCATCATGGGACGTTCCTCCTTTGCGCATCTGGCAGATGGCAGCGGCAAGATCCAGATCTATGTGCGACAGGATGTGGTCGGCGAGGAGTCGTACCACCTCTTCCGTCGCATGACCGATCTGGGTGATTTCCTCGAGGCCGAGGGCGATCTCTTTCGCACGCGCACGGGCGAGATCACGGTACGGGTCAGCAGCCTGCGCTTGATCGCCAAAGCCCTCCGCCCGATGCCTGAGAAGTGGCATGGCCTCCGCGACGTGGAGACCCGCTACCGACAGCGCTATCTTGACTTGATGGCTAACGAGAATGTGCGGCAGATCTTTCTGACGCGCAGTCGCATGGTCGCAGCCATCCGTCGTTTCCTGGACGATCGCGGTTTCATCGAGGTCGAGACGCCCATTCTACAGCCCATCTATGGTGGGGCTGCTGCGCGACCATTCGTCACGCACCATAACGCGCTGGATCAAAGGCTGTATCTGCGCATCGCCGACGAGCTCTACCTGAAGCGTCTGATCATCGGCGGCCTGGATCGGGTCTATGAGATCGGTCACAATTTCCGCAACGAGGGCATCTCGACCAAGCACAATCCCGAGTTCACGTTGATCGAGATCTATCAGGCTTACGCCGACTATCACGACATCATGGACCTGGTAGAGGAGCTCTATAGCGAGGTTGCCCGAGAGGTGCTTGGCTCAGACTCGGTAACGTACCAGGGCGAGACCATCGATCTCTCACCGCCGTGGCGTCGAATCACGATGCGCGATGCTATCTTGGACGCGACAGGCTTGGATATCGCCGAGCTCAGCGACTATGCCGCGCTTTGGAGGGCAACGCAGGAGCAAGAGCTCTCGGTAGGGCCTCAACCCTCTTGGGGCAAGCTGGTAGACGCGCTTTTCGGAGAGCACGTCGAGCCCAAGCTGGTCCAGCCGACCTCTGTGCTTGACTATCCCCGCGAGATCTCGCCGCTTGCCAAGAACAAGCCCGGCGATCCCGATTGGGTCGAGCGGTTCGAGTATTTCATCGCGGGAATGGAATCGGGCAACGCTTTCTCAGAGCTAAACGATCCCTTGGAGCAGCGGTCTCGCTTTGCCGAGCAGGGGCGCGCCATCCAGGCGGGCGACGAAGAGGCCCATCCTATGGACGAGGATTTCCTGACGGCGCTAGAGCATGGAATGCCGCCCACCGGGGGGCTCGGCTTTGGTATCGATCGCATGGCAATGCTGTTTACGGACCAAACCTCGATCCGTGAGGTGATCCTTTTCCCGCAGCTCCGCTCCATCGATTAGCCTGCGCGGGGAGCGAGCGTTCAAGATACAGGGACTGAATGTACACGGCCCCCTCTATGTACAGAGGGGGCTGCTTCCTACAGCGGGGTGGGATGTGGCCAGCCGACGATACGCCGCTAGTAGAGGGGTCCTTTCCGCAGCATCATGAACTCCTGATGGCCCGTGCGCTCCGAGGCAGTCTCTTTTCCTTCGGCAACACGCAGCACCATGTCATAGATGCGAGCGCCCATCTCTTCGATGGTCGCTTTGCCCTCGATCACCTCGCCCGCGTTCAGGTCCATGTCGTCGCCCATGCGGGCATAGGTGCCGGGATTGCCCGTGACCTTGATCACCGGAACGACAGCGTTCCCGGTGGGGCTACCGCGCCCGGTGGTAAAGACGATGACCTGGCAACCGGCTGCTGCCAAGCCGGTCACCGATGCCAGGTCATTGCCTGGGGTATCCATGAACGAGAGGCCCGGCTTGCGCGGTGGCTGGCCATACGTCAGCACGTCCACGACGGGCGTGCTGCCTCCCTTGAGGACGTCGCCGAGGGCCTTTTCCTCGACGGTAGAGATGCCCCCGCGAATGTTGCCGGGGCTAGGCTGCTTGCCGGTCATGTCCTCGCCGGTGGCCTTGAGCTCGCGTTCGCAAGCCTTGACGATGCGCTCGATCTCACTGACGAGCTCAGGAGTCGCGGCACGGGCCATCAGGATGTGTTCGGCGCCTAGCAGCTCGCTGGTCTCGGGCAGGATCGCGCGGCCACCTAGGGCAATCAGCCGATCGGCGAAAGCACCGACTGACGGGTTGGCCGCCAGCCCCGAGGTGGCGTCCGAGCCGCCGCATTCGAGGCCTACCGTCAGAGCGGAAACCGGGCATCGCTCGCGTCGGTACTGCTGAGCATCGGCTGCGAATGCCTTCGCGAGCTCGATACCGCGCGCGATGGTTCGCTCAGTGCCTCCCATCTCTTGGATGACCAGAAGCTCGGTGGGGGCCCAGCCTTTGGCGATGCGCGCGGATAGGTCGTGGGCGTCGAGCCCCTCGCAGCCGAGGCTCACGACGATGGATGCCACCACGTTGGGATGGCGTCCGTAGCCTGCTAGCAGCCGCGTGGCCACCTCTAGGTCCGCGCTGGTCTCGCCGCAGCCCCCGTTATAGTCCACCAGGGCGGCTTCTGGCAGGGCGGCGGCGATTCTGCGGGCCGCATGTTGCGCGCAGCCGCACGACGGGATGATGGCGATGAGGTTGCGAACCCCTACCGAGCCGTCAGGACGAAGATAGCCGCTGAAGCTAGGCTTGTTCATCGTGTGGCATCTCCCCGAACACTAGCAAGATTGTGGATATGAACGTGTTCTCCGACGGCGATGTCAGCGGTTGCCACGCCGATGGATGCGCCATACTTGATGATGTGTTCGCCCTTGGCAACGGGTCGAATGGCGATCTTGTGGCCAAACGGGATTGGCTGCTTCACGTCTATCGTGGGAAGCGGTGCGTCGGCCTGAAGCCGCTGCCCAGGCTCAAGCTCGAGGATGGCCGTAACGACATTGTCGTCTGGATGGAGGCGGAGCACGTTGGCGCGCATGATTGATGGACCCTCCTTTGCATCGAACGAGGGTTGTTGTACCACGCCACAGAGGATGCGTCAACGTGTCCCCCATGGGGTGGGCGCAGGAGCGTCCCCCACTTTGACAGCCGGGCTGGCCTGATAGTACTATCAAGGTGGAGAGTGGGCCGGGCGGTCGCGTGGCGCTCGGGCGCCCCGAGGAAAGTCCGAACTCCACAGAGCGCAGCGCTGGGC
>JBNGEB010000070.1:1242-10153 GCA_049975585.1 Anaerolineae bacterium | reverse complement strand
CAACGGGATGGCGGGACCCTCGGCCAGGCCCTGACGCGCGGCAGCGAGGATGTCATCGCGCAGCGCCTCGGCCTCGGACGCCAGGCGCTCGCCCTCGGCAGGATCGAGGACCCCGAGCATCTCGGCAGCCCGCTTGAGCCCTAGGTAGGCATAGGCGTTGAGCATGAACACGGGATAGTCATCCTCGGGGTCGGCCACCTTGCCGTCGAGCATCCCATAGCCACGATCCCGCCGCGCCTCGATGAGGCCGCGCGCGCGCCAATCCAGCAGGTACTGCGCCGATCTGCGCGTCTTGCGCGCCACGCGGGCAAGCCAGTCGCGGTCGCGCGTGTAGCGCCAATGCTCGCCCAGGCTCCACAGGGCGCAGCCCGTCTCGAGCATGTACCCGCCAAAGTTCTGGATGAACCCGTCGTCGTGCTGCTTCTCTAGGAAATAGTCCAGCATCCGCGCGGCGACGTCGTGGCGGCCGAGGCTGTCGGTGAACTGGATGATGGGCGCGCTCTCGGAGCCGATGGGCGCGTACACGCCGATGGTCGGCGCCAGGGGGCCGTCGGGCTCCAACCCATAGGCGACCAGGTCCAGGTGGAGCGTGCCCGCTTGGGCCATCTCGTCCAGGCGGCGCTCGGGCAGGCGCAGGCGAGCGGCGCCGTCGAGCTTGGCGCGCCAGTGGCGTCGGGTGGCCTCCAACGAGGCCCGGTCGTCGGACGCGGCCAGGGCCAGCGCGCGCTCCCGCGAGATGGGCCGATGTGGCACGCAGAACAGCACCTCGGCGGCCTGGCCGGGCTGCACCAGCACCGAGACCTCTTGCTGGGGCATGGGAGCGCCGTTGAGCCGCGCCGTGACGTACGCCCGCCCCGAGGCATAGAGGCCAAGGCCCGCCTCGCCATCCCACTGGATGCCCTCCACCGGCGACCAAGGCTGCGCCGCCCAAGGCCACGGCGCCTTGAACCAGGCATAGTGGGGCGTGTCGGAGCGGTTGACCGCCTCCACCCGCAGATAGAGCACCGTCTCCTCGGGGCGGTCGCGCTCCTGGGGCAGGATGGCGTCCACGGCGGCCTGCTGCTCCTCGGTGAACATGTGGCCCGCCGCGTGGGCGTCGGCCACCAGGTAGTGGGTGCCGCGGACAGCGTCGGCCGAGAGGGGCTGCCCCTCCAAGGCGCACCAGGCCGTGGCATCATAGAGGATGCCGCCATCGACGCGCTCCTGCCGCCAGATGGGCAGCACGCCCCCCTCCAGGCGGCGGTGGACGTCGTCCACCACGCCCCAGCCGCGCCCCAGCAGGTAGGCGTAGGTCACCGGAACGCCGTCGGTCTCGGGGAGCGTCACCCGCTGACCGTGCCACCGCGGCAAAATCGCCTCATACAGCCCCTGGCCGGGCACGCGTAGGCTCAGCTCAAAGATGCGCATGTCGCGGCCGAGCCCCAGCCAGATGGGGCAACGGAGCTCGCGAGTGGCGGCGGCGGCCGTGTCCCAATCCTCCTCGGGCTCGTCGGCGATGCGCTGCAACTCGGAGCGGGCACCCGCCGCGCGGACGTCGGCCAGCGCCTGGGCATAGGTGCGTTCGTCCTCGGCAGGCAGGACCGCCACGCCATAGGCGGGAATCACGATGGGGTGCGCAGCGCCGACATCTCGTAAAAAGAAGGTAAAGGGGCGCTCGCCGGCGCGCACGGTGACCCGCCCCGCATAGGCGCCGGGCTCGGGCTGGGCGTCGTGCAGGGCCAGCTCCAGGCGCAGCGGACCCGAGGCCTCGCGCCAACCCTCCGCCCGCCAGAATCCCTTGCCCCTCACGACCCGCCCGGCTTGCAGACGGCCGTGCGTCACCTCGATGCTCCCGTCGGACGGCGCGTCGTCCCATACCAGCGCCACGTGCCTCTCGCCCATGCGAACCCCCTCCCAGATCACCATGCTTGCGTCTCGCCATGAGGATAGCCGAGGCGAAAGGCGGACGCCAGTGCTCCCGAGCGCCCTTGCTATGGCGGCGGTTACTTGATATTATCCTAGACACTTGAAGCGAACCATCCCCAACCTTATCGATTCTTTCACACAACCTTGACGGATGCCGACGGGCCATTACAATCGCCTGGAATGTCCCTTGCAGCTTTGGGTGGGTCCATGGGTTACGAGCCTGGCCGCTCTACAGGACGCCATCGCCGAGCCCTGGCGATCTTTCGCCAGCACGGAGGCACCCTGCGCACCAGCGAGGCCCTGGCCCATGGCGTGCACCCCGCGACCCTCTATGAGCTGCGCGATAGCGGCGCCCTCACCCGCCTCAGCCGCGGCCTGTATCGCCTGGCCGAGCTGCCACCCATGGAGCGCCCCGCCCTGGTGACCGCCTGCCTGCGCGTGCCTAGAGCCGTGGTCTGCTGCCGCTCGGCGCTGGCGTTCCACGGCCTGCTGGACGAGGCGCCCCCTGTGGTGGAGCTGGCCCTGCCGCGTGGCCACCACGAGCCCCAGGTGCGCAAGCCGCCGATCGCGTGCCACTGGTTCGCGGGTGGTGCTTACCGCCACGGCGTGGAGCGCCACGCCTGCGACAACGCCGAGATCCGCGTGTACTCGCCGGCCAAGAGCGTGGCCGATTGCCTCAAACTGCGGCGGCAGATCGGGGCGCGGGTGGCGGTCAAGGGATTGCGGGCGTATATGCGGAGCCCCAGCTTTGACGCCGCCGCGCTGCTAGAGGCAGCCCGCATCTGCCACGTGGAGCGCCTGGTGAGCCTGTACGCCGAGGTGCTGTAGGGCACTGCCAGCGCGTCTCTGCGACACACTTGCTCCTTGACGCCCCCCTGCCCCCTGCTACCCTGTCTGCGTTGCCATCGTCGAGTTGCCCCAAGGAGCGCTGCCATGTCCGACAATGCCCAGCCCGTCGAGGTGATCATCGAGATCCCGCGCGGGAGCCGCAACAAGTACGAGATGGATCACGACGACGGCACGATCCACCTGGACCGCGTGCTCTATTCGTCGGTGCACTATCCCACCGACTATGGCTTTATGCCCCACACCATGGCGGCCGACGGCGAATGGTCGCTGACTCCACGATAGGCCGCTGATCATCGGCGTTGGGCCAGTGGCCGCGTCGCTAGCAGCCCCCCTCTCCCCCCTCACGCGCCCTTGTGCTATCATATCCCCGTAGCAACCACCCATCCCACCAGGAGGCTCCCTATGCGCTCGCACATCGCCGTCGTTCTCGCAGCCGCCGTCGTCTTGACCCTCGGCGCGGCCTGCGCCCCGCCAGCGCCCGCCAGCCGACGCTACACCGCAGCCCGGAGCTCCCTCACAAAGGCCTCCACGGCCGATGGCCCCTCTGGCGCGCGGCGCACGATGGCGCTGCCCACGATGATCCCATCAACCAGGGGGGCCAGAGCGCGGACATGTTCGGGGCAGGAGACGCCAAAGCCTACCGCTACGGGCGCGGCGCCGTCGCGAGCCAGCGCCAGTTGGGCCCGTAGCTCCTCCGCCACCTGCATCTCACCGCCGGTCGTGCCCAGGCGCGAGATCACATAGAGAAAGCCCCGCGTCTCGCGGGCCAGGCGCTGCAGGCGTCTCTCGTCGGTGGTGGGCGCGGCCAGATAGATCAGAGCGAGGCCAAGTTGGTCACAGGCAGCTCGGAGCTCCTGCGCCTCCTCGGGGGGAAGGTCGGGGACGATGAGCCCATCGATGCCGGCACTGCGGCAGTCCTGGACGTAACGCTCGAGACCCCGAGCAAGGATGGGATTATAGTATCCCATCATGATGAGCGGCCGATCCACGCCTTGGCGGCGCAGCGCGGCGGCCTGCTCCAAGCAGAGGTCGGGCGTCATGCCGTTGGCGAGGGCCGCATGCGAGGCAGCCTCGATGGTGGGGCCATCGGCCACGGGGTCAGAAAAGGGGACGCCAAGCTCGATGATGTCCGCACCTCCGCGAACCAGCGCGGGCACCAGGTCGAGGGCTGCGTCGAGCGTGGGATAGCCCATGGTTAGGTAGGTGATGAGAGCAGCGCGTCCCTCGCGCTGCACGCGCTGGAAAGCCGACGCAATACGGGCTTGGCCGACAACCTCACCGGGCTCTATTGGCTCGCTCATGCGGACGCCTCCGTATCCGAATAGGCGTTGACCGTATCCAGGTCCTTGTCGCCGCGGCCAGAGAGGTTGACCAGGATGATCTGATCCTGCGCCATGTCTGGGGCCACGCGCATGGCGCCCGCGACGGCATGGGCGGATTCCAGAGCAGGCAGGATGCCCTCCAGCCGGCTGAGCGCGTGAAAGGCCTCCAGCGCCTCCACGTCCGTCGCGGAGGTGTACCGAGCGCGCCCCAGCGCCCTCAAGTAGGCGTGCTCCGGCCCCACTGAGGGATAGTCCAGCCCCGCCGAGACCGAGTGCGTGGCCGCGATCTGCCCATGCGCGTCCTGCAGCACATAGGTGCGGACGCCATGCAATACGCCCAGCCGCGCGTGGTCGCGGTTGGAACCGTGGTCGCCAAAGCGCGCCGCATGCCGGCCGGTCTCCAGGCCCTCGCCGGCCGCCTCGACGCCGAGCATATCCACGTCATCCTCCAAAAAAGCGTGGAACAGGCCGATGGCGTTGGATCCCCCGCCCACGCAGGCGATGAGCAAATCCGGCAGGCGCCCAGCTTGGGCAAGGATCTGCTCTCGCGCCTCCCGTCCGATTACGGCCTGCAGGTCGCGGACGATCATGGGATAGGGGTGAGGTCCCAGCGCCGAGCCGAGCAGATAGTGGCTATCGTGCAAGGTGGCGGCCCAGTCGCGCAGAGCGGCGTTGATGGCGTCCTTGAGCGTACGGCTGCCGTGATCCACCGGGCGGACCTCGGCGCCCAACAAGCGCATGCGCAGCACATTGGGCTGCTGCCGGCGCATATCCTCGGTGCCCATATACACCACACAGTCGAGGCCCAGCAGCGCAGCGGCGGTAGCGGTGGCAACCCCGTGCTGGCCGGCGCCCGTCTCGGCGATGAGGCGCGTCTTGCCCATGCGCTGCGCCAGCAGTGCCTGGCCAAGGGCGTTATTGATCTTGTGTGCGCCCGTGTGGGCTAGGTCCTCCCGCTTTAGCCAGATCTGCGCCCCACCAACGTGAGCGCTCAGCCGCCGAGCGCGCGTCACCGGCGTGGGCCGCCCCACATAGGTGCGGAGCAGCTCCGCCAACTCCCCTTGAAACCCCGGATCGTCTCGTAGCCGCGCATAGGCGCGTTCGAGCTGCTCCAGCGGCGCGATAAGCGTCTCGGGGACATAGCGCCCGCCGAACTCTCCAAAATAGCCGCGATCATCGGGGACGTGCCGTAGGGGCACGGCATGTGCCCCTACACGTCCGCGGACCTTTTCGCTAGACATGCCTTCACGCTCCTTTGGCTTCACGGACGAATGCTCGCATCTTTTGCACGTCCTTGCGACCGGGCGAGCCCTCGACGCCGCTGGCGACATCTACGCCCCACGGCCGGACGGCCCGGACGGCGTCAGCGACGTTGTGAGGACCCAAGCCACCGGCCAGGATCAGGCGCGCTTCCGGCGGGCGCCTCTCACTGGCAAGGCTGTAATCCCAGGCTTGCCCCGTGCCGCCGAGCTTGCCGGGCACGTGACTATCCAGGAGATAGGCCCACGCCTCATAGCTGGCCAGCTCGTCCCAGGGGACGGCACCGCTAACGCGCCGCGCCACGATCACCGGCCGCTGGACATGGGCGACTTGGTCAGGCGTCTCATCTCCGTGGAGCTGGACCAGGTCGAGCCCCACGAGATCGGCGATGCGCGCCACGTCGGCCATGGGCGCCTCGACGAGCTCGAGCGGGGCGGGGGAGGAGCAACGCCGTCTGCGGCACGGGGGCACAACCCCCTCTCCACACCTCTCCCCCACGAGATCCGTGGGAGAGAGGCTTCCGATCCGTTCCAGCTCCCCTCTCCCGCGCGCATCGCGGGGGAGGGGCCGGGGGTGGGGGTTGACCTGCAAGGGCACGGCGCCAGCTCTGACCGCCCGTGCCCCTACCAGGTTGGGCGTGTGCGCAAAGACGCCGACGGTGGGGCTATCGCAGCCGGCCCGACGCAACCCGCGGGCGATCTCGGCGGCCTGCTGAGGCTGCACATAGCGGGGGCTCGTCTCAACAAAGATGAACCCCAGCAGATCCGCCCCAGCCTCCCAGGCCGCCAGAGCATCCTCGAGGGTCGTTAGCCCGCAGATCTTGACCTGAACGCTCATAGGCCCGCCTCCACCAGCTCCAGAACAGCGGCGGTGGGATCGGCGGCTCGGGCCAATGCCGTTCCCACCAGGGCGGCATCCACACCCCAGCCAGACAAGCGTCGCATCTCGTCAGCGCCGTGGACGCCGCTCTCCGAGACGACCAGACACCCCTCTGGCACCTGACCTCGCAGCACGCGCGTCGTCTCCAGGGACACCCTCATGTCGCGCAGATCACGGTTGTTGATGCCGATCAGCGGCGGATTCAGCGCGAGGGCTCGGCGCAGCTCGACCTGGTCATGGACCTCGATCAGCGGCGTAAGGCCGAGATCGCAAGCCTGCGCGTAAAGCCGCGCCAATGCGTCGCCGTCCAACGCCGCCACGATCAACAGAACGGCATCGGCGCCATAGGCGCGGGCCTCAAGGAGCTGGTAGCCGTCCACCACGAAATCCTTGCGCAGGATGGGCAGGTTCCGCCCCGCGCGAGCAAGGCCCTCGCGCGCTGCCAACAGATCGGGCAGCCGTCCGCCAAAGCGGCGCCCCTCCGTCAGCACCGACAGCGCATCGGCGCCTCCCAAGGCATAGGCCTCCGCTTGGTCAGCCGCGTCCAGCTCGGCGCGGATGGTCCCCTGGGAGGGCGAGGCCCGCTTGATCTCGGCGATGAGCGCCACGCCCGGCCGGCGCAACGCCTCCACGAGATCGAGGGATTCGGGCACCTCGCGGATGCGCTCGCGCAGGGTTCCCGCTGGCACTATCGCTTGGCGGGCCTCCAGATCGGAGCGCACGTCTTGCAGGATGGCGTCGAGAATCATGCCGCCACCTCTCGACGCGTGTAGGCGACCAGCTCATCCAAGACGGATGCTGCCCGCCCGCTGTCGATCGACTCGGCGGCGCGCTCTAGACCTTCCCGCGCGTCCATAGCCACGCCCGCAGCCACTAGCGCCATGCCGGCGTTCAGCAGAACCACCTCTCGACGCGGACCTTGCTCACCGGCCAGGATCCCCCGGATAATAACCGCGTTCTCGGCGGGATCGCCCCCCGCGATGGCTTGACGACCGACGCGCGGCAGGCCGAGGTCCGTCGCGTCCAGCATTCGCTGCTCTACCTGTCCCCCAGCGAGCACCGCCAGATGATTCGGCGCGGTGGTGGTCAGCTCGTCCAGCCCATCCGCGCTAGATACCACGCACGCGGCGTCGCTGCCCAGCTCGCGCAGCACGTGTGCCAGCGGCGATACCAGATCGCGGCTGTACACTCCGAGCAGTTGCACGCTGGCCCCGGCGGGGTTGGTGAGCGGTCCCAGCACGTTGAACACCGTCCGCACCTTCATCTCGCGACGCGGCCCGATGGCGTGCTTCATGGCGGGATGCAAGGCCGGCGCGTACAGGAACCCAAAGCCCACCTCGTCGATGCAGCTCGCTACGTCCTCTGGCGCCAGGTCGAGCTCGACCCCCAAGGCAGTGAGGACATCGGCGCTGCCGCACTTGCTCGAGACGGAGCGGTTGCCATGCTTGGCCACCGCCACGCCGGCCCCGGCCACCACAAACGCCGCCGCCGTCGAGATGTTAAAGGTGCCGCCTCCGTCGCCACCGGTGCCGCACGTATCCACCAGCGGTCGCCGACTTGGTTGTACCCGCACCACATGGTTGCGCATCGCCCGCGCAAAGCCCGCGATCTCGGGCACGGTCTCGCCTTTGGCGCGCAAAGCGGCCAGGTAGGCGCCGATCTGCGCTGGCGTCGCTTGGCCAGACATGATCCGCATCATCACCCGCTCAGCCTCGTCGGTTGTGAGATGCTCGCGGTCCAGCGCTCGCTCCAAGGCCGCGGGCAGGTCCAGGTCCGCGACGCCCTGCGTCGTCCCTTCCCCCGCGGACGATTCGCCATAGGTCCCCGACACCGTCGCCCGCATAAAGTTAGCCAGCAGCCGTTTGCCATGCGGCGTTAGGATCGACTCGGGGTGGAACTGCACGCCCACCGTCCAAGCGTCGCGGTGGCGCAGCGCCATCACCTCGCCCTCGGCCGTCCTAGCAATGACCTGGAGCGCCTCGGGCAAGGGCTCATAGACGGCCAGGCTATGGTAACGGGTCGCCTCGAACGCCGCCGGCACCCCTTCAAACAGCGGATCGCCCTGATGCATCACCCGCGATACCTTGCCATGCATCAGCCGCTCGGCGCAGTCCACCCGCGCGCCAAAGGTGTGCGCAATGCACTGATGCCCCAGACAGACACCCAAGATCGGGACGCGCCCGTGAAAGGCCCGCACCACGTCATTGGAGACGCCGCCATCCGCAGCCGGCGTGCCCGGCCCTGGCGAAATCACGATGTGGCTGGGCGCTAGCTGCTCCAGCTCCTCGACGGTGACCGCGTCGTTCCGATAGACGCGGCAACTCGCGCCAAGCTCGCCCAGATACTGCACCAAATTGTAGGTGAACGAGTCATAGTTGTCGATAACCGCGATCATGATGCCCTCCCATGCTCCTGTTGTTCAGCCTCGGCAGCCGCGACCGCTTGCGCCGCCGCCCGCAGCTTGCTCGTCACTTCCTCGTACTCGTGGCTGGGATCGGAATCGGCCACGATCCCCGCACCCGCCTGCAGATAGACCCGATCGCCGCGCATGACCAACGTCCGAATGGTGATGCACGTATCCAGATTGCCGCTATAGCTGAGATAGCCGACCGCCCCGGCATAGGGGCCACGCCGCTCGGGTTCTAGCTCGTCGATGATCTCCACCTCGACGATGAAGCCCGGCGAGTGGGTCTCGT
>JBNGEB010000070.1:0-1232 GCA_049975585.1 Anaerolineae bacterium | reverse complement strand
CCTTGGGCGCCCCGGAGACCGTTCCTGCGGGGAAACAGGCGCGGGGCACGTCCACGGCATCGCGGCCCTCGGCCAGCGTCCCTTGCACCGACGAGACGATGTGCATCACGTGCGAGTAGCGCTCGATCTCCATCAGCATCGGCGTCTGCACCGTCCCATAGGCGCAGACGCGCCCCAAGTCATTCCTCGCAAGGTCCACCAGCATGACATGCTCGGCACGCTCCTTGGGATCGGCGAGAAGCTCCTCGGCCAATGCTTTGTCTTCCGCCTCCGTTGCTCCGCGAGGACGCGTGCCCGCCAAGGGACGCGTCTCTACTAGATCGCCTTCCACACGCACGAGCACCTCCGGCGAGGAGCCGATCAGTCGCAGGCCATCGGGCAGCTCAAGATAGAACATATAGGGGGACGGATTGATACGCCTCAGCGCCCGGTAGATGGCCAACGGCGAGGCGCTTGTCCGCCGATGAGCCCGCCGCGACGGCACCACCTGAAAGATGTCACCCGCCGCGATGTGCGCCTTGGCGCGCTTGACTGCCTCCTCGAAAGCCTCGCGCTCGAACGCCGACTGATAACCGCCCTGGTCCGCCAGAGAGGCAACTGCAATGTGCCCCGTCCCCACGCGCTCCCGCGGCAAGGGACGTTCGAGACGAGCCACGATCTGCGCGATGGTAGCTTCCGCCGCCTGTCGCGAGGGATGGTGCGGGTTATCGCTTTCGGCATGGGCCACGATCATCAACCGCGACGCCACGTGATCGTACAGCACCACCTGGTCGCAAAGGAGAAAGGCGGCCTCGGGCAGACGCAGCGTGTCCGGCGCGCGAGCCGGCACCCGCTCGAACCAGCGGACGGCGTCGTAGGAAAGGTATCCTACAGCTCCGCCCGCAAAGCGGGGCAGCTCCTCATCGGCGCCCGGAGCATAGCGGGGCATCAGGGCCTGCAGCACGTCCAGAGGATCGCCCTCGGCGACCGGCAACTCGCGCCAGCGCCCCTCCTCCTCCAGCACCACCCGGTCGGACCAGGCTCGCAGCACCGCGCGAGGCTGCGTCCCGATCATCGAGTAGCGGGCCAAATGCTCGCCACCCTCCACACTCTCCAAGAGGAAAGAAGGCCCGAGACCGCGCAGCTTCAGATAGACCGAGAGCGGCGTCTCCAGATCCGCAGGGAGCTCGCGCACAACCGGGTAGATCATCCCGCTCGCACCACCATCGATGCCTTCTCTCTCCATCGCATAC
>JBNGEB010000069.1:0-10332 GCA_049975585.1 Anaerolineae bacterium | reverse complement strand
ATGCCAGCACCGTCGCGGCGTCGAGGCTGTGCCGTCGGCTGGTTTCCTCTTCGTCCGTGGCCGTCTGTGCCGGGATCATGCCCGTGGGACGCAACCCAAGCATCTCGGCGAGCCCTAGCAGCTTGGCTCGGGCTCGCGAAGGAGGACGCAGCGTGTTCCAGCCCGTATGTGCCCATCCGCCTAGGGGGTGGGGCGCGCTAAGGGGTACGCTGGCAGGGCGGCTTGCGCGGGCGAACCCCGCCGTGACGACGGCGCCCACGATCCCCGACAAGAGGCTGGCAAAGCGACTGGTCGCAACCGGCAGCTCGGGCATGCCTAGAAGGTAGGTGCGCAGGAGCGCATCGCCAAGCACGACGGCATAGAGAATGAGGGCGGCCACCGTGAGGAGGAACGCGATCACTTGTCGGATGCGTTCAGGCACGCTCACAACCGTGGTGACGTTGGCCACTGGCACCTCCGCTTGGTGACGTTACTGCGGCCCCACGACGGGGCGATTATAGGCGCCAGCGAGGAACGCGTCAACGTTCCGTGAAGGCATAAAGCCCCTCTGGCGCTGGTCCTGCTGTTACTCAGTGGTGATGCGGCGATAGCGCTTCTTGCCCGCGCGGAGAAGGATTTCCCCGTCCAGGAGGTGGGCTGCCGTGACGAGAGCATCCACGGACATGACGCGCTCGTCATTTACATAAGCGCCGCCCTGCTGGATCAAGCGCCTTGCCGCGCCGCGCGAGTCGGTGAGCCCGACCTGCTCGAAGAGGACGACCACGGGGATGCCTTCGGAGAGAGCTGCCGCGTCAACGGCGGTCGTGGGCACGGCGTCAGCCGCGTTACCTTGAGCAAAGAGAGCCTCGGACGCGTCACGGGCTTCCTCAGCGGCTTGCTGCCCGTGTACCATACGTGTCACCTCGAAGGCTAGTCGCGCCTTTGCTTTGCGAATATCGGCGCCCTGCAGTTGTGCCAGTTCGCGGATCTCTTCGAGGGGCAGGAAGGTGTAGATCTTCAGGAAACGCTCGACATCGTCATCGTGCGTGTTCACCCAGTACTGGTAGAAATCGTACGGGGCGAGCAGATCCGCGTCGAGCCACACTGCGCCAGACGCAGTCTTGCCCATCTTGGCTCCGGATGCCGTCGTCAGCAACGGGAACGTGAGCCCGTAAACCTGGGCGTCTTCCACACGCCGTACCAAGTCGACTCCCGCCAGGATGTTGCCCCACTGGTCATTGCCGCCCATCTGGAGCGTGCACCGGTACTCGCGGTAGAGATGCAGGAAATCGTAGGCCTGCAGCAATTGGTAGTTGAACTCTAGAAAGCTGAGGCCCGTCTCCATGCGGCTGCGATAGGCCTCGGCCGCCAGCATGCGGTTCACGGAAAAGTGCCGTCCGATGTCGCGTAGGAACGGAATGTAGCGCAGATCGAGCAGCCAGTCCGCATTGTTGAGCATGAGAGCGCGGTCCATGTCGATAAAGCGCGACAGTTGCTCGCGCAGGGTAGCCAGGTTGCTGGCGATCACGTCCTCGTCGAGGAGCTGCCTCATCTCGGTCCTGCCGCTTGGGTCGCCAATCATGCCCGTGCCGCCACCGACAATAAGGATTGGGCGATGGCCGTGCCGCTGCATGTGGGCGGCTGCCATGATCGTCAGCAGATTGCCACAATGAAAGCTGCTGGCGCTTGGGTCATATCCGATGTAGAAGGTGATAGGCTGCTCCAGAGCCCGGCGCAAGCCGGCCTCGTCGGATACTTGCTCCACAAAGCCTCGATCCTGCAACACGTCCAACACGTTGGCCATGGGTGTCCTCTCGACTTGACGCACGAGGAATCGATCTGTAGGATGCCAGACTTGATGGTATGGTCGCAGGCAGCAGGTGTCAAGTTTCTTGGCACCTGCTTGCAGTGAGAGGCGGGCGCATCGTTTGAACGAGATAGCTGTCATGGTAGGAATCGTGTTGCTGGCGGGCCTTGTGACGGGCGTCTCTGGCTTTGGCTTTGGGCTGGTGTCTGTGGCTACGCTGGCTACCGTACGCTCACTAGCCGAGGCCGTCGTGATGGTCAACGTGATCGCGTTGTTCGTGTGTTCGTACAATCTGTGGACCGTTCGTCACGACCTGAACTGGCGCGATGCCTTGCCCCTGATTCTGAGCTCTCTGCCCATGGCGGTGCTGGGTGTTTTCTTGCTTCAGACGCTCGATGCACAGTGGCTGGAGTGGATGCTGGCGGCGGCCATCCTAGCCGGATGCGTGGTGGCGCTCTGGTCTCCCAAGGCGGTGCTTATCGACAAGCCGTATCCGGGCTCGGTCTTGGCGGGCATGCTGGGCGGCTTGCTCGGAGGCGTGCTGGCGTCGGGCGGACCGCCCGTGGTGCTCTATTGCTTGCTGCACGGCTGGGACAAGAGCGCGATGAAGGCTGTGCTGTCAGGGTATTTTGCCGTCATCGCGGTCTGGCGGTTGATCGTTCTCTTTGTGCTGGGCGTGGCCATGGCCAACTCGGCCCTTTTGGGACTGGTCTTGTTGGTCCCATCGTTTGTGGGCACCTATGTAGGGGTCCGAGTCTTCAAGCGGCTGAGCACCACAGCCTTCAAGTATGCAACGGCTAGCTTGCTCGTGCTTCTGGCCGTTAGGTTGGTCGCGACGTAGGCATGGGAAAGGAGTCGGCAGAGGCATCGTGATCTC
Organism: Anaerolineae bacterium; assembly: GCA_049975585.1. Lineage (GTDB taxonomy): Bacteria > Chloroflexota > Anaerolineae > UBA1429 > UBA1429 > DAIRUQ01. The sequence continues at coordinate 7,669 of JBNGEB010000069.1, read as the reverse complement.
CGTCTTTGGGCGCATTTTCGTCGAGAACATTCTGCCCGCGTTCGCCGTCATCGGCGTGGGCGTGCTGGCTGATCGGCTTCTGCACGTTGACAAGCGCGGTCTCTCGCAGCTGGCGATCTATGTGCTCGCGCCGTGCCTTGTGTTCGACGCCATCTCTGGCTCTGTGGTGGAAGGGGATCAGTTCTGGCGACTGGTGGCGCATCTCGTGTTGGTCACCATCGCGATGTGCTGCGTGTCCATCCTGGTGGCCAAGCTGTTGGGTTGGTCCTCCAAGCAGTTGAACGCCCTCGTGCTGAGCACGGCATTTCTGAACTCGGGCAATCTTGGCCTCTCGGTGGTCTTGTTCTCACTGGGCGAGGCGGCGCTCGAGTATGCCGCGGTGTTCTTTGTGATGTCCAACCTGATGTGCAACTCGTTGGCGGCTTGGTTTGCAGCGAGGGGAGCCCATCAGGGCAATGGATGGCGAGCGCTGGGGCAGGTGGCGCGTCTTCCGGGCGCCTACGCGTTTCTGCTGGCAATGGTCGTACGCTGGACGGGATTCACCGTGCCGTCATTGCTGGCCAAGCCTGTCGGGCTTTTGGGGCAAGCGTCTGTGCCGGTGATGCTGCTATTGTTGGGTATGCAACTGTCCCAGACCAAGCTGTCGGCGCGGTACGGTCAGGTCGCGGTGGGGGTGTTCCTCCGATTGGTGATTGGCACGTTGGTGGCGCTGGGAGCGGCCCCCCTCGTAGGATTGCGGGGGCTGCCCAGATCGGTGGCCGTACTTCAGGGCTCGATGCCAACAGCGGTGACGTCATCGCTGTTGGCCATCACGTTCGATGCGGATGCCGACTATGTCACGAGTGTGGTGTTTCTCACAACGCTACTCAGCAGTGTTTCGCTAAGCTTGTTGCTTTCCTTTCTGCTTTAACATCTCGTGGGCTTGTCAGCCGTGTGGCTTGTGGTATGATGCGTTCATGCATGTGCTCGTTTTGGGCGGCAAGGACAATGCTAGGCGTATCATCATATGGCACCTGGAACGTGAGGGATTTCAGGTGTCGGATGGGCCTCTTGGCGACGATGCTCCATGCCAGATCGCGGACGTGATGCCAGATCTCGTGCTGCTAGTGGATACGGGCGAGCATGCGGTGCTGACTCGCATGTGCCAGTTGATCCGCGAGCCGCTTCTCGTTCCCATTATCGTTCTCTTGGGAAGCGATCCGGGCACGCTGGTCGTTAGGGCGTTGCGTGCGGGTGCGGACGATGTCATCACGCCGTCTTTTAGTTTGGCTGAGCTCAGTGCGCGCATCATGGCAGTGTTACGACGCACCCTGGGCGATGCGCAAGGTGGCGGTGCGCGATATGTGGATGAGCGTCTGAGCATCGATCTGGCCGAGCGGCGCGTGACCGTCGATGGCGAGCGCGCGAAGGTGTCGCCTTCCGAGTTCCGTTTGTTGACGTGCTTGGTGCAGCATCGTGGCACGATTGTGAGTCACCAGCAAGCCATCGATGCCGTGTGGGGCGAGGGTGACCCGGATAGCCACGGCAAGCGGCTCTCCTTGTACGTAGGATACTTGCGCCACAAGATCGAGTTTGATCCGAGACACCCCCGCTATATCAGGACAGTTTACGGGGAAGGCTACTGGTTTGGCAGCCCGCATGACCCGGAGCCCTGATACACACAGGGAAGGGCAGCCGGCAAGCTAGGAAGGATGGACGAGATGAAGGATTGGCGGGTAGGGATCGTGGGCGTCGGGGCCATCGGCACGCGTGGGCATCTGCCCGGCTATCAAAGGGCAAAGGCAAGGGTCGTCGCTGTGGCAGATGTCGCCAAAGGTCGCGCGGCGAAGGTTGCCTCCGAGTTTGGCATCCCCGCGAGCTATGAGGACTATCGGGAGATGCTGGACAACTAGGACCTGGACGTGGTGAGCGTGTGCACGCCGAACGCGCTGCACGCAGAGATCACGGTGGCAGCGCTAGAGGCGGGGGCCAACGTGCTTTGCGAGAAGCCGATGGCTCTGACCATGGCGGAAGCCACAGGCATGATCGAGGCGGCAAAGGATTCAGGCAAGGGGCTGTCTATCGCCCACACGATGCGGTACCTTCCAGAGATGGAGCGCATTAAGGAATTGGCTACCTCGGGCGCGTTTGGCGACATCTATCATGTCAAAGTCAGCTACCTGCGACGAAGCGGCATCCCTGGCTATGGGAGTTGGTTCACCAACAAGGACCTGGCTGGTGGCGGGGCGATGATGGACATCGGCTGCCACATGCTGGATCTAGGGTTATGGTTCATGGGGCATCCTCAGCCGACATCGGTTCTGGCGGGTACCTATAGTGCGTTTGGCACGCGCGCGAGGGGTCTGGGTAGTTGGGGCGCTGATCACCATGATCCGCCGGCTAGGTTCGACGTCGATGATTTTGCCACCGCCTTTGTGCGGTTCGGGAATGGGGTGACGTTGACGGTGGAGGCCTCTTGGGCCTGCCATGGCTCTGAAGGCAACCGCATCCAGGTCTTTGGCACCGAGGGCGGTGTGGATTTCAACCCGGCGGCGTTCGGTCCCGATGGCGCGCTGCGATTCTATGGCGAAAACGAGGACGGCTTCATGGAGCGGCCGATCCAAGTGCGGGAAGTAGAGGCTGTGACCGGCACGGGCCACGATATGCTGATCGTTGATTGGTTGCAAAAGCTAGAGGCTGGCGAGGCTCCGCGCGTGCGGCCGAAAGAGGCCGCTGCCGTCGTGCAAATCATCGAGGGTATCTACGAGTCTGCGGAGAGCGGCAAGGAGGCCCGGTTAGGCTAGGCTCCTAGGCGATCATCGTGCTCTGCCACGATGCGGCCTTCTTGTTGATCGCTTGCGCATGCCTGTTTGGGGTAGTCTTTGTCAGGATGCCGGGCCAGATTCGTGGTTCGTTGTCCTTGCTTCCGCTGGCAAGCTATGTTTAGTTTGACTTTTCACAATCTTTTCGTTATACTATTCGTAGGGGAGTTGGACTATCGGTCTGCCTACGTATCGGGGGAGACGTGGGGCTCTGTGGTCTTTGCCAGTTGAGCTAATCCCGCAGAGGCTTTCGGGACTCCAAGTCCACACAAAGGGGGGAACATGACGGACGAGAAACTGATGAACGTGAAGCAAGTCGCGGACTATTTGCAGCTCAAAGAGTCCACGATCTACTCGTGGGCACAGGATGCCAAGATCCCGGCCATCAAGATTGGGAGGACCTGGCGGTTCCGCCGATCGGATTTGGACGCATGGCTGGAGAGGCATCTGCGTGGCGAAGACGCGCTGATGACCGAGGACTGAAGCTGACGCTCAGGTGAGACATGACGCATACCAGGGCCCCTAAGGGCCCTGGTTCCGTATGGGGGCTACTTCATCGGTGGAAGGCGGAGGAACGACGGTGAGCCACGGTCAGGCGTGGACGCGCGAGCGGGCGAAAGGTGCGCTGGACGTTATCATGCAAACGGCCCTGGACGCGGTGGATCCGGCCGAGGCCGTCAGACGTTGCCTGCGGCTTGTGGGCGACCAATTGGTCGTCGGTAGCAAGAGCTTTGCCCTGTCTCGGCTTGGGCGATTGGTGGTGGTCGGGGCTGGCAAGGCCGGCGCGCCGATGGTGCGCGCTGTCGAGGAGATCGTAGGCGATCGCATCGATGACGGCCTGGTGATCGTCAAGGCCGGGCATGCCTTGCCCACGGAACGTGTGGCTCTAGTTGAGGCGGGTCACCCGATCCCGGATCGTCGTGGGCTCGACGGCGCGCGTTGTATCGAGGGCCTGATCTCTGGGCTGGATGTAGACGATCTGGTGCTCTGTCTGATCTCTGGTGGAGGCTCGGCTCTGGCGACGTATCCTATGGAAGGGATCACGCTTGCGGATCTGCAAAGCACTACTGACGCTCTGTTGCACGTTGGCGCGACCATCAACGAGGTCAACGCGGTTCGGAAGCATCTGGAGCGATTAAAGGGCGGCGGGCTCGCGCGGCTGGCCTTTCCAGCGCAGGTGGCGTCGCTCATCCTTTCGGATGTGGTGGGTGATCCGCTGGACGTCATCGCCTCTGGCCCCACGGTGCCTGACACGACTACATACGCCGATGCGTGGGCGGTCCTTGAGCGCTACGAGTTGGAAGAGACAGTGCCGGCATCGGTTCGTCGAACGTTGCAGGCTGGCATGGCGGGAAATCTGGCCGAAACCCTCAAGCCTGGCGATCCGGCTTCTGGGAAGGTCCACCACGTCGTCGTTGGTAGCAATGCGCTGGCGGCGGACGCGGCAGCAAGGGCGGCGGAGCAGCAGGGGTTCCACGTGCTGGTCCTAACCACCTTTCTCCAGGGAGAGGCGCGTGAGGTGGCTCGGGTCTTGGCGTCTTTTGCCAAGGAGCTGGCGCAACGCGGCGGTCCCCTGAAGAGACCGGCTTGCCTGATTCTCGGTGGGGAGACCACTGTCACGGTGAGGGGATCGGGCAAGGGAGGCCGCAACCAGGAGATGGCGCTGGCGGCGGCTGTGGCCGTGGCTGGTGTGCCCAACGTCCTCATTGCTTGTCTAGCGACCGATGGGACCGATGGGCCAACCGACGCGGCGGGCGCCATCGTGGACGGCGACACCGCCGCGCAAGCTCACAGGGCTGGCCTGGATCCGCTAGCTTATCTGGCGGCGAACGATGCCTATCGCTTCCTGGACGCGCTCGATCTCTTGCTCAGAACCGGGCCTACGCGCACTAACGTGAACGATCTGGCCTTTGTGCTGGCTTGGTAGGCGCTTCGGAGCTCGTCACTCTTGCAGCGTATAGCGGAGCCGATCTTGCAGCTCGATCAACTCGGACTCTGCGTCCAGATCCTGCTCAACGATGCGGTTGATGGTGGTGATAAGCTCTCCCCCCACCCGCTCGAGGGTCGGGTTCAGCACGGCCGGTACAATGATGATCTGCCGTGGGAAGGCAGAGACGGCCTTGGCGATATCGTAGCCTAGCGCATCGGCATAGTCCTCGTCATTGGCTACCGAGAGCCTGGGAGGCAGCTTTTGCCCTGACGCTTGCCAATACCCGGTGAGGAAGCGGATCAGCTCCAACGCGGCTGCTTGCTCCTCGCAAGCACTGGTCACATAGTAGGCATCCACTTCCCCCATGGCTGCGGCCTCTGCGTCTTGCGGTGGCGGTAGGATGGCCCAGTCGCTGGTCCACTTGTAGGGCGTATCCAGGCCCCCGCGGTTGCTGAACCATCCCATCCAGATGCCGCAAGCGCCTACGACGGCGGCTTCGGCGAATCCTCGGCTGTAGAACCTCCGTACTTGCGTGATGTCTGGCACCACGTCGTAGCGGTTCACTAGGTCAGAGTACCATTGCACGGCCTCGATCACCAGCGGATCATCCATGGTGACTTTTGTAGGGTTGTTGATGTCATCGACAATAGCGCCGCCGTGCATATAGATAAAGATGAGTGGGTCAAAGCCATCGGGGTCGGTGCAAAAGCCGAATAGCGGTCCGCCTGTGGGGCTGGCGGACCGATCGGGGAAGTTGAGTTGGTCTGCAAAGAGTACCAGGTCCACCAAACGCCAGTCTGTTGGAGGCATCTCGAGGCCGAGGGCCTCCATGGCAGTCATGTTGATGTAAAAGACGTACAGGTCCAATCCCGCTGGGATGCCCCACTGCTGTCCCTCTACCTCCAGCGCCTCCCAAGATCCGGGATAGAAATCGTCGCGTATCTCCTCCCACTCTTGAGGCAGGATATCCTGGAGGGGGATGATAAGCCCCTGGCGCGCATAGCCGAGAGCGTCGCGGCTGTCCTGAAACACGTCGATCTCGCCGGCGCGGAGCCGAGTGGCGAGTGTGCCGTTGTTGAAGCGTGGCAGCTCGACCCGTTCGATGGTGATGCCCGGATTGCGCTGCTCAAATAGATCCAGCAACTGGTCGGGCGCCACAACCCCCTCGCGGTAGGCAAAGCGTAGCGTGATGGGCTCGATCTTTGGGGGCAGAATGACATCGCAGCCTGTGATAGACAGGAGCGAAGCGACAAGCCCCAGAATAACGGCGTACCTGCAAAGCCTGCGGGACATACTCCACCTCCGAGGGACTAGTCTCGAATGCAGTGTACTCTCTGGTCGTTGCTTGGGCAAGAACATGAGGCCGCGCGGTGAACGCGTAGAGTGCGAGCGCTAGTCAGACAGGGACCAGATGCCTCGACGTGCCTTTCGCACCTTCTGCTCGATAGCCTCGAGAAAGTCCTGATGCCGGGTATCGGGTTCGTAGCGATTGACGCGCGCATAGCCGAGACGGGCCAACTCGGCGTTGAGCATGGTCTTCTCGTCCAGCCAGACGTAGCGCAACAGGCGACCGTGGCGGTCGCAGTCGGAGACATCCGGCTCTAGGTATACGATGCGGCCGAGCGTCAGGCGCTCGTTGGCGAACTTGGCCGAGCGTGCATAAGGTTCGGGGCGACCCGTGGCCGGATCGTGCATCTCTGGCGCGTCGATGCCGATGTAGCGTACCCGGAACTGCTTGCCACCTAGGCCGACGACGATGGTGTCGCCATCCACCACTTCGAGGACCCGCGCGGGCGTCGCAGAGCTCGGACAGGTTGGCGAGGCATCAGGCGCCGCCAGGTCCGATGGTCGATGGGGGGACCCTCTCCGATGGCCGCTCGGGGCCAAGCGACGGATCTCGATGTGTGGTGCAGACGACAGTCGCATCGGCAGGATGGAATGCATACAATGCCTTCCCGAGAAGCTGATCTGTTAGCGAGCAGTTGCATCGTTGGCAAGCGGCGGGCAGACCGAGACGGCTCCCTTGCGCCGTTTCGTAGGAGACTGGCTCGCCGAGGGGTAGGCACATGGTCCGCAATGGTTAGGCATCGAACTGGCTCTCCATACCACATGCGACCAGGACATCCTCGAGGATGCGTTGCTGGTCGAGTGTGAGGTCGTCGTTCCGAGCTCTGCGGGCGGCAATGCCCTCTCAACCGCCAATCTCAAGACTGGTCCGATGCCGAGACCTCTTATGGACGTCGTCCCAGCCCAACATTCGCCGGCGATCTCCGGCTCCGCATCATCCTATGGGATCAAGGGGGGCGGGTCAAGAGAAGGGCGGAGAATGCGATCCCCTCCTTTTACCAGAAAGGGGCCAGACTTGACCACTATCTTGCTTAACACCTGGTAACGATCTCCTGGCGCAGCTACATTTTCTGCTTGACAATCCTGGTGCTCTATGCTATCCTTTTAGCACTCTGCAGCGGCGAGTGCTAACTCGCTGGCAGAGTGTCGTTTGGTCAGGGTTAGGCGCCGGGAAGGATGGCGCCCAATCGGCAGCTATGTTGCGCAAGGAGGTTTCCGATGGCAGATGTCAACCTAAAGCCCTTGGCAGACCGCGTGGTCGTGGAGCCTCTCCAGAGCGAGGAGGTCACGGCGGCGGGGATCGTCTTGCCGGAAACGGCCAAGGAAAAGCCGCAGAAGGGCACCGTCTTGGCGGTCGGGCCTGGCAAACGGGACGACAGCGGCAACTTGGTCCCGTTGGATGTCAAGGTCGGCGACGTCGTCTTGTATGCCAAGTATGGCGGCACCGAGGTCAAGTTGAGTGGGGACCGAGAGGTCTTGGTTCTTCGCGAGAGCGATATTCTCGCGATCATTGAGTAGGCTTGGGAGGGTGTAGATCATGGCAAAGCAACTTCAATTCTCAGAAGACGCCCGTCGCTCCCTGAAAAAGGGT
>JBNGEB010000068.1:0-10343 GCA_049975585.1 Anaerolineae bacterium | reverse complement strand
CACGAACGTGTCGATGACTATCCGATGCTCGTCGAGCTGGCCACGCTCCGCGTAGGCGAGCGAGACGGCCACTACTACTCGCTCCTACCCAAGGGGCCCGCCTACATGGCTGTGCCCATCTATGGCCTGGCCGAGTTGCTCGGCTGGGGTCCCACCACCGCGGGCGAGATCGACGCCATGGCCAAATTGAGCGCGGCCGTCATCGGCTCCCTCTGCGTTCTGATCATGACCCTAAACCTGGCTCATCTGCTCACGGGCTGGAGGCTCGCCCTTCTCGCCGGCATCTATGCCCTGGGGACCCCCATGTGGCCAGTCGCGAGCCAGGACCTGTGGACCCTCACCAGCGCGCAGCTAGGTGGGGTGCTGCTCATCTGGTGCCTGATGCGTTCGCTGCGTCGTCCCGCATGGGTGCTCGTCGCGTGGTTGCCGCTGCTCTGGTCCTTGGAAAGCCGGCCCGCTTACGTCATCGCAGCGATGGTGCTGGCCCTGTACACGCTAGTCTGTTACCGGAGGTGGGCGCTTGCTGTTGCAGGGCTGGGTCTGCTGGCTCTAGCAGGTATCTCTATCGTCCAGATCGGCTTTGTAGGCCCATTCTACCAATACCTCCTGGAGCGCGGCATTCGGGCCACCTTTACGCTGGACTGGGGCTATCTCAGCTTTGCCCTAACCCGGCACCTGATTGACTGGAGCAACGGCATCCTGATCTACTCGCCGTTCCTACTGCTGTTCCCCGTAGGTGCGACGCTCCTCACTGTCGATCACGTTCGCGCTGCAAGGCATCGCGAGACGCCTCGATACCCGCTCGTCCTGGCCGCCTTTGGCCTCACTGCGCTGGGCTTTCTTGGCCTCTACTCATCGTTCCGATCCTGGCGCGGAGGCTGGTCATGGACCAATCGCTACGCGCTAGATGGTCTCCCGTACGCGATGATGGCCCTCGCGCCGGTTCTGCTTGCAACGCGATGGCGCCGCGCCCTTTCGTGGTCGCTCGGCGTGCTCGGAGCGGCTTCCATCGGCCTCAATGGGTTGGTGGCCTTCTATGCCGATCAGCAATGGCTCCTCACGATCCTGACCGATGACAGACGCATCGAGGCCATCCCTCTGGAGGACAGCTTGTTGAGCTACTGCTGGAGTGAGGCCACCAGCCGAGGGACCAGCTTCCTCTTTGACCACTATGGCGTCAACCGACGGGCGTCCCTGGCGCCTGTCGATTCGTACACCGTAAGGGGCGACCTGATCCCTCGCGGCGAGGTCAACGTGAAAGAGGAGCGTCAGCACCTTGGGGTGGGTTGGAGCTGGACGGAGAAATGGGGCGTGTGGGCGAGCCTGGATCCCGGCTTTCAGATCGCCACCATCGGGCCAGGCGTCAAGACGCGCGACCAAGCGGTGCTCTTGGTACACGTCCCGGACAGGCGCGATCAGCGACTCACGTTGGATGCCATGGCTTACTGCGACCTGGCGGATATGAGCAGCTATCAGCAGTCCATGGGGGTCTGGTTCAACGACCACAAGCTGGGAGACGTCGTCTTTCCACACTGCGCGGGCAACAAACTACAGCCGGCCACCTGGTCCGGGGAGATCCCCGCGCGCTGGCTCACCGCGGGCGTGGACACCATCACCTTCAGGTACGCCCATCACTATGGGGGTGACTTGGTCATCCCATCGCGCAAGCTGGCGGTGGCCTTCAAGTCGGTGATCCTGGAACCCACAAACCCCTAGCTCTCGCTGGCATCTGCCAGTCGCGGCGGCAACGGCCGGTCTAGCACCTGGAAGAAAAGCCTCTCATACGCATCGGTGACGGCCTCCCAGTTGTACCGACGACGAGCGCGCTCGCGGGCTACTGCCCGTAGCCGCGCCACCTCCGCTGGGTCCTCCAGCAGCCGGCGGAGCACCGTCCGCAAGCTCTCCGCGCCGACCTTGCCCTCGTAGGTCAACCCAGCCCCGCCGATGGTTTCCACGTTCTCCGCGTGGTCGTTTACGACAATGCAGTTCCCGAACGCCATGGCTTCCACCAGCGCGGGATGCGTCCCACCCACGCCCGAGGTCTCCACAAAGATGCGCGCGTTGGTCCCCAACTCGGCATAGCCACGACCAAAGACATAGCCTGTGAAAACGATCCTCGGATCCCCTTTCGCCAGAGCGTGCAGATCGCGGATATAGCCGCGAGCATAAGGCGCATCCCCTACGATGACACATTTGAGGTCAGTGTTCAGCCCGCGAAAGGCCTCTACGAGATGATGGGCTCCGTTCTCGGGCACCAACCGTCCCACGAACAGCACATACCCCCCCGGCTCAAGCCCATAGGTGGCCAGCGTCTCGCCGGGTGGCACGGGCTCCACCTCGGAACCGTACACAATCACAGGAGGTACCTGGCCGTAGCGGTCGCGGTAGTAAGCCTGCACCGTCTCCGAGTCGGTGAGGAAGGCATTGGGCAACTTGGTGGCCAAGTACTCGGACAGCTTGATGTAGGCCTTGGCAGGAGGGGGCCACTTTTCGCGCTTCCAGTCGAGGCCGTCCACATTGATCACGGTGCGCGTTCCAACGAGACGTGGGATGAACGTCGTGAGGCTATTCCCAACGATGAAATAGAGCGCTACGTCATACCGCTGGCCGAGTGCGTGCAGCGAAGACAGGAACGAGTGGACTATGGTATCCAGGTACTTGTTTCGGATCGTCGGCAGCTTGACGAGTCGCATGCCCTTGTAGGCATCACCTGCATAGGTGATATGATGAGCGCGGCAGTAGACCGTCACCTCATGGCCACGCCGCACGAGACGCTGCCCGAGCTGCTCCACGCACGTCTCGAACCCGCTATAGCTGGCGGGGACGCCCCTGGTACCCAACAGCGCGATCTTCACTCGTCCCGTCACTCCTGGACTAGATCAAGCACGCGCCGGTAGCAGCCTACCGTCCCGTCGGCCGTCCGATCCCACCCAAGCTCCGCCGCCCTCGCCAGACCTCTCTCGCGTAGCGCCTGGGCTTTTGCAGCATCGCCCAGCACGGTGCGCATGGCATCCGCCATGGCCGACACATTGAGGGGATCTACCAGTATTGCTGCATCGCCGGCGACCTCTGGCAAGCTGGTGATCTTGGAGGCCATCACCGGCGCCCCGCAAGCCATGGCCTCCAGAATGGGCAGCCCGAACCCCTCATAGAGCGAGGGATAGCAGAATAGCGCCGCGCCACTATAGAGAGCCACGAGATCCTCTAACCCTACATACCCCGTAAAGCATACCGCACTTTCCAAACCCAAATCGCGCACGGTCTCGACCACCGTTGAAGCCTGCCATTGGGCCTGTCCCACTATAACGAGCTGCACCCGGGACGCAACGTCAGCCTGCGCAAATGCCTTCACCAGCCTAACCAGATTCTTCCGTGGCTGGAGATTGCCCACGGCCAGGACATAGGATTGGCGGATACCAAGTCGATGCAAGGCTTTCTCCACCTCAAGCGCAGGTAGCGGTCGAAAGGCCGGATCTGCAGCCTCGAGGGTCACATGGATGCAGCCCTCAAGATGCGGGTAGAAATGGAGGATCTCTGACCGCGCGTGCTGTGACACCGTGATGACGGCAGCGGCTCGTCGCAGCGTCCAGGGAAGCAGCGTGGCAAAGAGCAGCCGCTCTCGCGGCGAGAAAAAGCGTGGGAATCGGCGAAACGAGACGTCATGGACCGTGACCACGACGGGGCAAGCGGGCACTAGGGGCCCCACGTAGGTCACGTGCATCAGATCGACGCGATGCTCACGGGCGAGGCCGTTGAGGCCACTGACTAGGCGCCTGATGTCGGACGTGTCGGCAAGCGGCGCCGGCGTCACGCCCAAGGATCGCGCCAGGCCAACCTGGTCCGGAAGCACGGCGGCGAAAACCTCAACATCATCCCGCTTGCCCAGCGCTTGCAAGAGATTGCGTACATAGGTCTCGTTGCCTGTCTCGTGGGCGCCTAGCATATGCGCATCCATCAGGACTCTCATGGGATATCATCTCCCACCCCGCTGGCTGTCTCCCCGCGCATACGCACGACTCGCGCCGGCACTCCCGCCACCACAGCATACGGAGGCACGTCGCGGGTCACGACCGACCCTGCCGCGATCACAGCCCCTCGCCCCACGTGCACGCCTGCTAGGATAGTGGCGCCTCCGCCTAGCCAGCAATCCTCCTCGATGACGATGCCCTGCCGCGTTACGCCCTGGGCGTCGATGGGCGCATCCACGCGTTCAATGTTGTGGTTCTCGGCATGCATAGAGACGCGAGCGCCCATGAGAACATGGCTCCCGATGCGTATGTGCCCTGAACACCCGATGTAGCAGTAGGGTCCAATGTTCGAGTGATCCCCTACGATCATGCCCTCGCCGATGGAGCGTCGATAGTAGCCCGATGGCCGGATCATGGCCATGCTCCCAACGGTCACGTAATCCCCGAGAGCGATGCCCTGCCGCGAGAGCCCTTGGATCTCGCAGCGATCCTCCAACACGCACGACCTGCCCACGCTCACATGCTGAGGATTGCGAAGCGTCACGCCTCGGCCCACCAGTAGCAAGCCGCCGGATCGCCTGAGCCAGATACGATGCCATAGCCCCCTCATGACCATGGGGGCAACCTTGCACATCGTCTGCAGCAGCACCCTCGGCGATCGCTCGCCCAGCGTGGGCTCTCCCTCGCCAGCGCCTGTCAGGCGACGAGCCAAATCGTCCAGGCGTACCCGTAACCAGCTCATGACTCGCTCCGAAGAGGCTTTAGCGCCGTCCGCGCGTAAGCCCAAAACCGGCGAGCCTCGCCTCGCCACATATCGGCGTCCGTCCCTCCCAAAAAGCCGCGTACGCCGTACAGGATGCTCCGCAGAAGCAGCCCCCCCGCAAGCGCAGCGTCAAAGGCGTGCTTTTGCAACCACGAAGCGTCCTCACGTTCCCGGTAAAAGCTGCGTTGGCTCGTGACCCACATGGTGCTGACGCGCGCGTTCTTTGCAGCGCTGTGGCCCAGGTGATGCTCGATGACTGCCTGAGGCACATGATAGAGCCGCCAGCCAGCTTGTCGCATCCTGTGTGACCAGTCCATGTCTTCGGCGTACATGAACCACCGCTCGCTCAGCAGGCCCACCGACGTAACAACGGATCGCCTAACCATGAGGCACACGCCGCTCAGCCACTCGACCTCGCGGGGCCGATCATCGTGCAGCCCCATCAGCAAGTTCACGCCGCGAAAGGCTGACCGCTCTGGGAACAGCCGCGATAGTCCCGCGTACTGATTGATAACGGTGCGCACTGAGGGCTGGTAGCCGCAAGACAACACTTGCAAGCGCATAGCCGGATGCACGACCTTTGGGCCCACAGCAGCTACGGTCGGATGTTCGTCCAGATAGCATGACAGCGTTCTCAGCGCACCAGAGTGCACCACAGTATCCGGGTTCAAGAGCATCAGATAGGGCGCGTCGAGCAAGGGGAGCGCTTGGTTGCTAGCCGCTGCAAAGCCAAGATTCTCCGTGTTCGCGATCAGAGTCACCCACGGATAGTCACACTCGATGAGCTCCACTGTGCCATCACTCGAGGCATTGTCAACGACCACCACCTGGATCGATAAACCACCAGCATGGGCAAAGAGCGAGTCTAGGCATGCCTGGATCACGTCCCTCGCATTCCAGGTGACAATCGCTACCCCGAGATCAGGCACCTTCGGTCCCCTCCTCCGCGGCCGTCTCAAGAGCAGGCATCCGTAACCCCATGGCAACCAGGAACCAGAGATAGCTCTGCACGGCGATATCCTGGAGGTCCACATTCATCACCGCGTGAACCGTGGCGCCCGCCAGGCTTGCCAAAGCCGCCAGAGTGACCGCTCTAGCTACGGGATGACGAACCGTACCCAAGTTACGCATCAGCCCCCAAGCTGCCACGCAGATCAGCCCACCAAAAGCTACCATCCCCTGCACGCCTTGCTGCAAGCCGATCTGCAACAGGAACGACTCTGTCGCGTATCGCACCGTCAAGAGCCCAGCCTCGCGCGCCCCGCAACTCAGCGCCCCGGCGGAGCCCAAGCCAGCGCCGAGAGGGTTGTGCCAGATGGCCTGCACGTTTTCCCAACCCTTGGCGATGTGGTAGGCAGCAGAGATCTCCTGCAAACTGACCAAGTCGGGCAGACGCACCAGCAACCCACGCTGCGCCAACACTCCCACACCTAGCGCCACAAGCGCTGCTAGCGCCACCCACAGCTCCCAGCGACGCCACCAGAGCAAGAGCAGGGACGCAGCGCCCACGGCAAGCGCTGCCCAGCCGCTCCGCGAAACCGTCAGCGCCAAGACTAGCAGATACAGTGCAGCCGCGCCAAACAGAACAAGCTCTCCGCGCCTCACCGTGAGGACATAGGTCCCTGCTAGCAGGATTAGGAGCACGAGGTACAGGGCAAGCTGATTCGGGCTGGAAAAGGTCCCCATGAGGCGCTGGACGGGGCTACCTGCGACCTCGAAAGAGCTTGATAGTCGGCCGCCGGCCTCATAGTAGCGCCAGAGAAAGGATGGTCCCACGACATATCCCTGATAAAGCGCAAAGACGGCCACAAGGACGCCGACGCCTAGAACCACCCAGATGGTCTTGTCAAGCTCGGAGAGGCTGTACGGCAAGCAGAGGCCCAGCGCCAAGACGGCCAGCGGCATGGCAGCCAATCGGAACCCTTTCAATGCCATCAAGCTACTCTCTGCACGCACAAAGCCCACTAGCAGTGTGACGCCATAGAAAGCAAGGGCCGCGAAAGCCGGCCAGGCCCTCTTTGCACAGCGCCATGCGGGCCGCCACTCGCGTAGGATCCCGATGGCGAGCGCCAGCAGCAGCGCCTCTCGCCAGAGCCTACATGGCTCCACAATTAGCTCCGGTAGATGTGCCGAGGCCACCTGAAAGACGACCGTATGTAGCGGCAGCCCTGCGAGGAGGATGGTAAGGGCCGTCCTAGGGCGATAAGTAAGCCATAGCCACCCCACCAAAGCCGTCGCTGCCAATAGCAGCAAAGGCACGGCCCAGGACCCCAGCTCACTCAACAGACGCTGCGGCATGACTCAGGTCCCACCCGGAACGCGAGGATTCGCGACGTGCTCGCGGATAAGCCCAACCACCGTCGCCACGCGAGCCTCCCAGGTGTTCTCGAAAGCAACCTGCTGTCGGGCTTTAGCAAGGGCTGGGTTACCCCCCTGCGCAACTTCCTCCAATGCCGTTGCAAGCGCTTGCGAGACCTCGTCCCTGCTTCTAGCCGTATAGATCAACTCGCCATATCGCATCAGCTCGGGCAACCCCACTGACACCACCGGCTTGCCAAGAGCCAGGTACTCGTAAGCCTTCACAGGATCCACGTCCGCCGTCAATGCATTGGCCTTGAACGGAATGAGACAGACGTCAAAGGCATTCACAAAGGCCGGTACCTCCTCATAGGCAACCGGCCCAAGGAAGCGCAAGTTCGGCACCTTGCCGTACGGGCCGATATCCACGTTCTCCACCGGCCCCACCATCACGATGCTAGCTTGCGGATATGCCGCCGCTAGCTCCACCACAAGGTCGAGATCGACCCAATGAGACACGGTCCCCACATAACCTAATAAGGGGCGTCGCATCCCTTTCAAGGCACTGGGCAAGGCAGTCCCACGAGCCTGCGCGAAAAAGGCCGCATCGCAGGCGTTAGGCACATGATGGACTTCCCTCGCAGATGCGCAGCGGCGAACCAAACCGCCAGAGGAAGCGAGGACCAAATCGGCCCTCTGCAGCAAAGCCTGCTCCAGAAAATCCACCAGTCGACGTCGCAGCGGCTGCTCCATCCAGAAGGCAGGATAGTTGTCCATGCAGTTATAGACGACCAGGCACTCTCTATGGCGCCCGATCTGTGCGGCCTCTAGAGGGTGATCCAGCCATAGAACCGGCCTCTCGATCCCAAGCCGACGAGCGGCTCGACGCACCAGCAGCGTCTGCACCCACTGGTTCGCCTGGTTGCAGACGCCCCAATCCAGGCCAAAAGGCACGCCCGGCAGCGGCGAAAGATGGTAGAGGTTGTCAGTCAAGCGATCGAGATGCGGCAACCATGACTGACGCTTCCCTCCAGCCAGCGTGTATCGCAGCGCCCCCAACAGCGAGGGCGTGATCGGATCCACGAATAGCACACGGCCGTGCCCTGCGAGCCCAGCCGCCAAGTGCTGTGCCCGCTGTCGGATCGTATGCCACGGGTTCATCCCCATGTAGATGATATCAGGAAATATGCGCTCCGGGGGTCGCCCGCTCACGCTCGCATCGCCCCAGGGAGCAGATCCCGAACCCCAAGCAGACGCCAGACACGGAAAACCCACCACGTGATGGCAATGCCCAGTCCCAATCCCCGCCAGACAGCCGCAACGCGCAAGTACCCAAACCCTGCGACTGCCACTGTCAGAGCCCAGGTGATAGCAGCCTCTCCGGAGAACAGCAGATCGCGCGGGACCAGATCCCTCGTCCAGTAGAGGGGCAGGTAGAGCGCCATCGTGCATACGTAGGCGATGCCATAGGCCAGGGCCAGCCCCTGAGGCCCCATGCTGCGCGTAAAGAACGTCACAACTAACAACAACACCCCCCGGGTGAGATTGCTGGCCACACCCCACCAGAGAAGATCGCGCGACGCCAACACCCGGAAAAGGCCGTCGCTGAATCCGAGCACGATGGCGGTCAGCATGACCAGGGCCATCGTCTGCGAGAAGCCCTCGAGCCCAAAGCGCGAGCCGTAGAGCCATGCAACAGCTTCCGGGAACGCCATCAGAGGCAGGGCCATGAACGAGACCAACGCCCAGGCCATGAGCTGGTTGAACACCTGGAATCGTCGGGAGCTCTCCTCCCCCTGCGAAGCGACGAGAGGCAATAGGACGCTGCCAAGCGCCGTGGGAAGGAACAATATCGCCATCCGCCACTGTAGCGCCGCGTTGAACACGCCCAGGTCTGGATAGCCCCCCGGCTGCTGAGCAAACACGACCTGCGCCAGCCATGTGGCAAGACCCACCAGAATCCCACCGAGAGCAGAAGGAAGAGAAACGCGCGGAATCACGGCGACCTCGTGGAAGGCACCACAAAGCTCGACCCGGATACCTTGCTCCTGGCAGGCTCGCCGCAGCACCAGGCGCCCCCCCACTGCTCGAACGGCACCAGCCAGGCCAAGACCAGCTACCGCTCCCTCGACCCCCGCGAGCCCAACCCCAATCGCCATCGCAGGAACAATGACAATGCCGTACGCTAGCCGCGTCCATGCCAGAGCACGGAATGCCTCCAAGCCCACCAGCGCCCCAGCTTGGACCGCATCGACAACGGTAACCAACATGAGCACGCTGCCAACACGCAGGCTGGCAGCTAGATCCGGCTCACCCAGCACACGGGCGCTCAACCAACCGGCCCCGGCCAAGAGCCCGACGGCACAAACCAAGCCGAAACCCCCGGCGATGAGATAGGCGAGCCCAAGAATACGTCCACCACGCGACCGGTCACTAGCCAGATCGGCCAGATACCGCGTTGCGGTCAGGTTCATCCCGAGGACAGCTACCGTCGCCCACGTCGTGACAGATCCCTGCACCATGCTGAGCTCACCGAACCCACCCGCGCCCAGCATTCGGGCCGCCATCAGGCTTGCCACGAATGCCGCGCCTTGGTTCACCACCGATCCCGCCACGGACCAGACCGCCCCGCGAAGGAAGCGCGCTCTGACGGTGTTGGACTCTGCCCCATTATGGGCGCCCATCCCAACCAGCTCGCGCAGTCGGGCCAGGTACGTCATGGCCATCGCCCGCCATCGCGCGCTGGCCGTACCCACGGCGCCTCCCTCTGATCCCAAATGCTATCGCCTCTTTGAGGTAATCAGTAGCCAGGCGAATAGCCCAGCCTTCGATCCGTCTCGCGCAAGGCTTCCAGAATCTGGGCCACGCGCTGATCCCAGGTGTTGGCCTTGGCGACGGCCCGCCGCGCTTGGCGCCTCTCCGCGCTGCCCTGCTGCTCAGGCTCGGAGAGCGCCACCTCGATAGCTGCCTCGAACTCGTCCACACCGTCAGCCTGATATATCAAGTCTGCATAGCGATCGAGCGCAGGCATCGGCGACGCCACCACCGGCTTGCCCAGACTCAGGTACTCGTAGATCTTGATCGGATCCATGTGCCGCGTCAGATCCGACTGTTTCCTAGGCAACAGGCAGACATCAAACGCGGCGATGGTCTCCGGCACCCGATCATAGCTCACCCCGGGCAAGAAGCGCAGATTCGGCAGCCCGAGGTACGGCTCCAGATCCAGATTCTCCACTGGGCCCACTATCGCAAACTACCAATCAGGACGTCGCTCTGCCACTCGGTACACCGTCTCCAGATCTGACCAGTGAGAA
>JBNGEB010000067.1:0-10568 GCA_049975585.1 Anaerolineae bacterium | reverse complement strand
GGTTGCTCTGGGTCGTTTGGGCGTTGGCGAGCGTCGCCGTGGGCGCCGGCCTCTATTACCTGCCCGCGTGGCTCCAGGGCGTTAACCTGCCGGGGTACACGCTGGTCCGCCTGAATGACATGCCAGCCGATGTCCCGCGCCTGATCCTCCCCGTCATCCTGGGGCCGCCGGTCATCTACCTGGCCCTGCTGATCACCAGCCTGGCTGTGTTGGTCGTCGGCGGGGCGCTTGTGGGCGCCATGCGCGGGATGGTGCTCTCATTCACCACCTAGCCTGCGTGGCCAACGCAAACGGGCGGAGGTTCTGTCTCCGCCCGTTTGTGCTGCAAGCGATCATCGAGCGCAAGCCTAGCTGCCGTCGCCCTCGCCTAGTACCACATGTGCTCGCGATAGACCTCCAGCGCGAGCTGGTACGTGTCATAGTGCACCGTCGGCGGGATCGAGTGATCCTCCGCGAACACCAGCCGCGCGCCACGCGCCTTCATGCCATCCACATAGTCGGCCACCTCGCGGCGAACGCGCTCCGGGTCGTTGCTCTCCAGGTGGCGCACGTCCAGCCCACCCACAAAGGCCAGCTTGTCGCCGTGCGTCTCGGCGAACCTGAACGGATCGTTGTTGAGCGCCTTGCGCTCCATGGGGTTGAGCGCGTCAAAACCGGCCTCGACGATCATGTCCAGCGCCGCGGCCGTGCTCCCGCACGAATGGAACACCACCGGCAGATCATAGCTGTGGAACATGTCCACCAGCTCGGCATAGTAGGGGAAGATCAGCTCCTGGAACACCTTGGGCGAGGCGAACAGGCCGTTCTTGTAGCCCAAATCCTCATAGAGCCAGATCCCGTCGGGCAGCCCGATCTCCTCGAACATGTACGTAAACGCGGCCTTGTAGAAATCCGTGTACACCCGGTTGTAATCGTGGATCCAGTCGGGATCCAGCAGCAAGCTCTCGTACATGACCACGTCGCCCATGCTCTGGCGCATCAGCTCCCAGATGAACATGTGCCCAAAGTGCACCCAACGATTCTCAGCGCGCGCCGCGGCAAAGGACTCTTTGCAGCGCTCCACGTCCACCCGGTCGGGATCGAACGTCTCCAGATATGGACGATAGTCGCGCTCCCAGATCTCGCGGCTGGTCATGAGAAAGTCGATATGCTCCGGCGTGCCCATCTTGTGCTTCCAGTATTTGAGCGCCGCGCCGGCGCCGTTGCGTCGCACTTCCCATGCGTCGGTCTCTTCCAGCAGCTCGTCATAGTCACGGATGGGCATCACATCGAACCAAGGGCCCACGCCCACCATGTCATAGCCAAAGTGACGCCAGTCTGCCACGGGGTCCTTATACACCCCGGCCTCTTCCACCGTCACCGCGCGACCATCCTGCGCGTCCCATCGGAAATCGCCCGGCTCCTTGTACTCGGAACGCATCGGGTAGCCGTGCTTGGTCCACAACACCATCGTGTCCCACCACGGAGAGCCCATGAGCCCCACGCGCTCATAGGTCGTGTTCCGGAGGAGCCCGTCCACCACCTCACGCGGCGTCTGCGCCATCGTCGTCCCTCCCGCTATTCCTTATCGCTCGGCCCAATCAATCGCCAGATCAGCCAAAGCCCCGACATCAGCGCCGCGCCCAATCCCAGCGTCGCCCCGATCTTGCTATCGTCCTTGGCCGAGGGAGCTGGCGCCGCGGTGCCACGCTCGTACTCGCGCTCGTAGCGGCGCTCCTGATGGCGCACGCCGCGTAGCACCAGCGGCTGCATCTCTAGCATGGCAGCATCGCCGGGCACCGCCTCCAAGCCGCGCACCAATGCCCGATGCGCCTCCTCCCAGTCGCCCGCCTGCACGTGCACCTTGGTCAGGAGCCGATGCGCGCGAGCGAAATCCGGCGCCACCTCCAAAGCCGCCAGGAGCTTGTTGCGCGCCTCACGCCACTGGCCGTTACGCGCCATGGAAAGCGCCTGGTTGTAGAGAATCACATGCGCAAACTCGAGACGGAACAGCGCCGCCAGGTCCTCCTGGCAATCGGGGCAGATGGTCGAGTCTGGCCCCACGGTTCCGGCGCAATAGGGGCACTTGATGCGCGTCTCGATTGCCTCTGCCACCCAGCACCTCCTAAGCCTGAGAGCCTTGGGCGCCATCACCACCCGCCGCCTCATGCTGCTCGCGCTTGGAGCTCACCACCACCCGCGCCCGCCGCAACAGGCCGTTGGGCCAAGCGTACCCCGTGAGCACCTCCCGCAGAACCGTCCCAGGCGGCAGGTTCCCGCGCGGCTCGCTCTCGACCACCTCGCACATGTCCGGATCGGCCACCTTGCCGACCACCTGGAGCGGCTGCACCTTGTGATACTCGAGAATCTTGCCCACTTTGCGGCCCAACGCCACCACGGCCCGTACCATGGCGGCCTCCTGAGCGTTGCGGCTGACGCCCCACCGCTCCACGATCCGATGGATATCGTCCGTCAGCGAAGCTACCTCCACCAGCACCTCGCCGAGGTCGGTGGCGGCCTGCACGCGCTGCTCCTCCATGCCGTGCTCCAGGCGGCTGATCCGGAAAAAGAGCTCGCGCATGGTAGCCGCGGGATCGGCGTCCGCCGCGCTGGGCGGCAATGGGATGAACTCGTCATCGATGCGCAACGGATCGCTCACGGCCACCACCTCCTCACATGCGTCAACCTTGGCCGATCATAGGCGCCGCGCTCAGCTCCGTCAAGGCCCTTCGCGCCCAATAGCCATCAGCCAAGCGACGCCCCCTCCCCTGCCTCCCCTCCCCCACGCTCATCGTGGGGGAGGGGCCGGGGGTGGGGGTGCCCGACAACGGCCTTGCGCTCAGTCTACCACAGACTCCTAGAAGCAGATCATGACCCCACGCCCATGCCGATCATTTTACCGCCGTATCGGCTCCTCCCAGGCTGTCCTCTCGTGGCTCGCCAGCAGCCGCTCCGCCGCCGCCTCACGACCGCTCTCGCGCAGTCGGTCGGCATAGGCATGTAGCAGGCCTCTCGTGTGGAAAGGCCCGCCCTCACGGATCACCGTCCACATCGGATCCACGTCAGTCTCGGAGCTGGCCATCATGTCGGCGTGCCACCGCTCCAGGATAGCCAAGCCTTCCTGTACCAGCTCGGGATGGGACGGCGCGAGATCGGTGAGCTCGTGCGGATCCTCGTCCACCTCGAACAGCATCACCTCGGGAAAGGCCTTCAGGCCATCGTGATAGGTGCGCACCAGGATCCAGCGTCCCCACCGGACCGCGCGCTGGCAGCTCCAGGCTGCCTGGCTCACCACCAGGTAATCGCGGCCCGCCTCGACGCCAGTGCGCAGCGTCTCGGCAAAGCTCTGGCCATCCCACTTGCGCGGGACGCGCGCGCTCAGCATGTCGCTGAGGGTCACCGGCAGGTCCAGATTGTAGTGCAGCCCGCGATCCACACGCCCACCGGGCAACCCAGGCCAGCGGATGATCAGAGGCACGCGGCTGGTGATGTGGTCCGCCGTCTGATGGTCGCCGTACACGTTCAGCTCGCCCTGATTCTCGCCGTGGTCCGCCGAGACGATCACCACGGTATCGTCCAGGACGCCCTTGCGCTCCAGCAGGTCCAAGATCTGCCCGACATGGTCGTCCATGTAACGGATGCCGGTATCATAACCGTCGATCCATCGCTTGTAATCCGCCAACGTACGGATATCGTGCGGAAGCCGTGGCCAACGCTCGGTATCGTTGGGGCCAATGTGCGCCACGTCACGGGCGCTATGGGGGCCGTACGCTTCCCAGTCGCGCCGGATCTTTTCCTCGGTGATCCAATCGGGCGGCGGGTCATCCTCGAACGGGTTGCCATACTCCAGCGGCGTGCGATAAGGCGTGTGCGGATCCCAGAAGTTGACTTGCAGATACCAGTGGTCCTCGTGACCGTGGCGCTCTAGCCAATCCAGGGCCAGCGGCGCGATCTCGTCAGCCCGCTCCAAGCCGCCCTTGCCCGGGTTGATCATCTCGGAAAAGCCGCGATAGAACCACCAGGCCGAGTGCCGCTCCGCGTAGGGGCTGACGGACACGGTGTGAAAGCCCGCCTCGCGCAGGACGTCCATCCAGCTCGCCGACTCGCGCGACTGGCGAAAGCTGCGATCCGCGCCCTCGATCCACGGGTCCGCGGACGAGCCCCCATGGTTGACCACGCCGGTGTGGATGCCGAACCGCCCCATGAACAGCGCCGCCCGCGATGGCAAGCAGGGCGCATCGCTGGTGTAATAGTTCTCGCAGCGCAGCCCCTCGGCCGCCATGCGGTCGATGTTGGGCGAAGTGTTGCGATGATAGCCATAGCAGCCCAGGTGATCCGGTCGAAGCGTATCGATATCCAGATACAGAATCCTCATCGCGATGTTCCTCCCTTGGTCTCGTCATCACGCCTCTGCGATGACCTATCTACAATGCCTAGCCCACTAGGGCACGTCGCGCTTGCACGCGGCCCAGCGGCGAACGACACGGCTGCGCTCCATCCACTGCTTGCGGGTCGCAACGAGGCCCGGCGTGCTCCCATCCCCATAGCTCAATTCGTCCAAAAAGTCGATCACCGCACCCAGTCGTCCCTCGATCAGATTGACGGCAACCGGGCGCGTGGGCGTGGGCGGCTTGAGGTTCCAATGATACCCATGGATCAGCTCGTCGATCAAGAGCATTCTCTCGCGCGGGGATCGCGCCGACGGAAAGCGCTGGATAAAGGCGCGAAACAGATCCCACACGGGAGCCGCCCCGCTGAGCTGCTTGTGCTGGATGGTCTTGAAATAGTCGCCCCAGCTCAGCTCCCAGCCGCAGCTCTCGCAGTGGAGCATCTCCTGCTTGTCGCCACCGTGAAACACCACCGCACCGCACACGGGACATGGCGCGCGCCCGTGGGCCGCCTCGTTGGCCGCGATAAAGCTCTCGCAGCGAGCCAGCAGGCCATAACCCACCTCCTCGATTAGCTCCTCGTCATAGATGCCCATGGCGTCGGTCTGGTAAAGCTGGCGGATCTTGCGCTGGGGCACGCGAGGCGCCCACTGCGGCAGCACCTTCTCTCCCATCGTCTGAACCACCCTGCGTCGGTCCTTTCGAATCCGCGCGCCTAGACAGCCCTGCCCTCACGCTCGCGGCGCATCCGCTCGCGGATGAACGTCACCAAATCCTCGCGGGTCAGCATCCCCACCAGCTTGCCATCGCGCAGAACGGGCAACTGGTTGACGCCGTCGGACGTCATGTGGCGCATGGCCTCCTCTAGATCGGTCTCGGGCGAGACGGACTCGGTATCCTCCAACGCCATCATCACGTCACGGACGTGGGTATCGCGCCACTTGTCGCGGGGCACGTCGCTCACGCGGTGCACCGTCAGCAATCCCACGGGACCATCTGGCCCAGAGACCGCGAAACACCGCTGGCCGCCCTGCACGATATAATGCTCCACCAACATGTCCAGCGTCACCTGAGGCGGCACCGTCGAGCAAACGTCGCTCATAGCCTCGGCCACAATGTGGTCGGCCAGCATCGTGCGCACGGTGAGCTGAGCGTAGCTGCTCTTGGCGGCAGTCTGCAGGAACATGCCCACCAGCACCAAAGACAGCCCGGTGCCCCACGCCCCCGTCATGGCCATGCCGATGCCGCCCAGGGTGAACAGGTACGAGACCACCTGCCCCACCCGCGACGCCCAGCGGGTGGCCCACATCAGGTCGTCGCGCGCCGCCCACAGCACGGCCCGCAGCACCCGGCCGCCATCCAGCGGAAAGCCAGGGATCAGGTTGAATAGGCCCAGCGAGAGGTTGCTCAAGCCCACGTACATGGCCATGGCGCTCACGGGCTCGACCACGCCCTGCGTCGCCAGCCAGACAATCACCAGCACCACGCCCAACGTCAGGCTCACCGCTGGCCCCGCCAAGGCCATGAACACCTCGTTCTTGGCCGAGCGCGGCTCCTCGCTGATCTGCGCTACGCCGCCAAAGATGTACAGCGTGATGTCCTTGACGGGGACCCCCTGATGTCGCGCCACCACCGAGTGCCCCAACTCGTGCAGTATCACGGATACAAAGAACAAAGCGCTGGTGAGCGCCGCCATCGCCCACCTCCCCGCCGTGGACCACTCGGGGTAGACCTGCGGGTAGTAGCTCACGCCCAGCGACCACGTCACCCACAGGAACACGATGATCCAACTGGCGTCAACCTGGATCGGGAACCCGAGCACCGTGCCCAGACGAATCCGCTTTGCCATCGCAGACCACCTCTCATTCCAAGGATCGCGCGCTATGGCACGTCACGCCAATCCATGGCAGGTGCCACGCCACCACCGGTGACGACCTTGGCGACACCCCCAGTATAGTCGCGGACGGCCTCTCGCGCTAGCACTGGCGCCCCTCCAAGGCACGCGATCGGATGCCGTCGCTCGGACGTAGGCGCGAGCTTGCCGTGCCATCGGTCGCATGCTATACTTTTGCGGCTTTTCGCCAAGTGGAGGCCGGCACGCCGCCACTCAGGATCACGCCTCATCCCATACGCCGCGCGTCACTGACGTTGCTGCCACCCTTCCAGCGAGCCGCAATGTCAGCGACTCTCGCAACGGAGCAGAGTGCATGCAGATCCTACGCCGCCTGGCGTCTTACATCAAACCGTTCCCGTGGCTGGTCGCCCTGCTGTTCGGCGGCATGTTTGCAGGCATCGCCGCTGACCTAACGCTGCCACGCCTCCTCGGCTGGACCATCGACAAGGGGCTGAACGCCGGCTCGATGAGCGTCGTGCTGCGCTATGTGATCCTACTAGTACTGCTCTCGCTGGTGCGGGCGTTGCTGCGCTACGCCCAGGGCTATTCGCAAGAGCGCCTCGGCCAGGAGGTCATCCGCAAGCTCCGCCACGATCTTTATGTCAAGCTGCAGCAGCTCAGCTTTAGCTACTATACTGTGCACGCCACCGGCGACATCATGTCCCGCGTCACCAGCGACCTCTACTCCATCATGGACTTTTTTGGGTTCGGCCTAGCGGAGATGATGGCCTCGTCGCTCATGTTCGTCGGCACACTGGTCATGCTGCTCACGCTGGATTGGCCCCTTGCCCTCGCCGTTGCCGCCCCGGTGCCCGTGCTGATGCTGGTCGCCTTTCGCTTCTCGGGTGTCGTCGGCCCCAAGTGGGAGCGGATCCGCAAAGAGATGGGCCGCCTGACCACCACGCTCCAGGAGAGCCTCTCGGGCATCCGCGTAGTCAAGGCCTTCTCGCGCGAGCGCGACGAGATGCATCGGTTCGACGACCGCAACATCACCATGCGTACCGCCAATCTGGAGCGGGCTTCCTCCGAGGCCCGCACGTTCCCAGTGCTCGACTTTTTCAGTGGCGTCTGTTTCGTCGTCCTCTATGGCTATGGCGGACACCGCGTTCTCTCTGGCCAGATGACGCTGGGAACGCTCACCGCCTTTAACTGGTACCTCTGGGGCCTGATCTGGCCCATCCGGTTCCTGGGCTTTCTCATCAGCCTGGCGCGACGGGCCATGGCCGCGGCCCCGCGCGTCTTTGAGGTGCTCGACGAGACCAGCGAGATCCCCGAGCCTGCCGGCGCCCGTCCCATGCCGCGCATCGAGGGCCACATCGTCTTTGAGGATGTCACGTTCGCCTTCCCCGACGGTGATGGAACGCCGGTGCTCAAGGGCCTGAACCTGGAGGTCCAGCCGGGCCAGGTTGCGGCCATCCTGGGCGGCACGGGCTCTGGCAAGTCCTCGCTGATCAACCTGGTGCCGCGCTTTTACGATCCACAGGAGGGGCGCATCCTCATCGACGGGGTGGACATTCGCGAGGTCTCGCTGCACGACCTTCGCCGTCAGATCGGCATCGTCCCGCAAGAGACCTTCCTGTTCTCGGACACGGTCCGCAATAACATCGCCTTTGGCAAGCCGGACGCCACCCAGGAGGAGGTGGAGACCGCGGCCCGCGCCGCCCAGGCCCACGATTTCATCGCCGAGATGCAGGACGGCTATGAGACGCGCGTCGGCGAGCGCGGTGTGGGCATCTCCGGCGGCCAAAAGCAGCGCGTGGCCATCGCGCGCGCCTTGCTCACCGACCCGCGCATCCTGATCCTGGATGAGGCCACCTCTAGCGTGGACGCCGAGACGGAGCACCTGCTCCAGCAGGCCCTGGCGGAGCTCATGCGCGGTCGCACCAGCCTGGTGATCGCCCAGCGCCTCTCCACCGTGCAGAACGCCGACGTGGTCCTGGTGCTGCGCGATGGACGCGTGGTGGAGCAAGGCACCCACGAGGAGCTTCTGGCCCTGGGCGGTGAATACACCCGCATCTACAACCTGCAACTGCGCCCGCAGTACCTGACCGAGGAAGGCTAGTCATGCCGGACGCCCAGTACGAAAAGCTAGACGACGTCGAAAAGCTGCCGTTCAACTACGGGCACTTTCGTCGGTTGCTGCGCTATGCCCAGCCCTATCGCAGCAAGCTGGCGCTGGTCACCTTGGTCATCACGGTAGGGACCATCCTCCGCCTCATTGAGCCGTACCTGTTGCGCACGGCCGTAGACGTGGGCATTGTCGGCAAGCAGCCGCGCGTCATTACGCAGATGGCGCTGCTATGGCTGCTCTTCCAGGCCATCGGCGCATTGGCGTCTTATGCCCGCATCCGCATCCTCAACGAGACCGGCACCGGCATCATCTATGACCTGCGCCGCGAGATCTTTGATCACCTGCAGTGGCTCTCGCTGCGCTTTTACGATGGTCGCCCCGTCGGCAGCATGATGTCCCGCGTCACCAACGACGTGGAAGCCATCAACAACCTCATCAACTCGGGGCTGGTGACCATCGTCTCGCAGACGGTAAGCTTGGTAGGCATCATCGTCGTCATGTTCGCGCTCAACCCCCGCCTGGCCGCCATGGCCTTCTTGGTGGTGCCGCCCATGGCGTACGCCATCGCGAGGCTGCGCCCGCGCATGGAGACCGGCTGGCGCAACACGCGCAAAGCCAATAGCAACATTACCGCCAACCTGAACGAGAGCATCACGGGCATCCGCGTCACGCAGAGCTTTACCCGAGAGACCGAGAACATCCGCCGCTTTGACGAGCTCAACGATACCTACTATCGCACGTTTATGCAGGCCATCAAGGCGGAGCTGCTAGTGTGGCCGCTGGCCGATACCTTTGGCGTCCTGGGGACCGGCCTGGTCGTGCTAACGGGCGCGCGCATGGTGATGCAGGACGTGCTCACCGTGGGGTATGTGCTGGCGTTCATCGACTATCTGTGGCGCTTCTGGGAGCCCATCAACGCCATCAGCCGCGTCTATAGCCGGGTGCTCAGCGCCATGGCATCCGCCGAGCGCATCTTTGAGTACCTCGACACCCAACCCGAGATCCTCGACAGCCCCGATGCCGCCGTCTTGGAGGATGTCCGCGGCAAGGTGGTCTTTGACCATGTCTCCTTCCGCTACGAGGAGGACGAACCGTACGTTCTGCGAGACATCAACCTGACCGTGCAGCCGGGCCAAACCATCGCCATCGTGGGTCCCACCGGAGCGGGCAAGACCAGCATCATCAACTTGCTGATGCGCTTCTATGACCCACAGGAGGGCCGCGTGCTGGTGGATGGCCACGACGTGAGCCAGGTAACCCTGGCATCGCTACGACAGCACATGGCGCTGGTGCTTCAGGATTCGTTCCTCTTCTCGGGCACCATCGCGGAGAACATCCGCTACGGCAGACCCGACGCCTCCATGGAGGACGTGGTCCGTGTGGCCAAGGCCGTCCGCGTGGACGATTTTGTGACCAAGCTCGAGGACGGCTACGAGCACCAGGTAAAAGAGCGCGGTGGGAGGCTCTCCGTGGGGCAGCGGCAGCTCGTCTCGTTCGCGCGGGCGCTCCTGCGCGACCCCCGCATCCTGATCCTGGACGAGGCCACGTCGTCGGTGGATACGCAGACCGAGGCAGCCATCCAAGAGGCGATGCACACCTTGCTGCGCGACCGCACGGCCATCATCATCGCGCACCGGCTGAGCACCATCCGCAACGCCGATTGTATCCTGGTGATCGAGGACGGTCGCATCGTCGAGCGAGGGTCCCACGCCGAGCTGATAGCCTCAGGCGGGGCTTATAGCCAGCTCTACCAGCGACAGTTCGCGGCGGGATAACTGCGGGTATGGACACGACATGCCGGTGACGACGGGCAACCACCACCACCCCCGGCCCACTGCCACGCGATCTACGCGATAGAGGAGAGCATCCGAAGCCTCTCCCCCACAGGTATTGTGGGAGAGGTATTGTGGGGGAGAGGCTTGGAGAGAGGGTTGCGCCCTCTGCGCCGCCGGTGTTGGCCCCTATCAATCCTCGCGCCCCGCGCCTACCCCGCCAGCGTCTCCGTCGGGGCCGTCGTGGCCGTCGGCTGCAGCGGGGGCGCCTCGAACATGTCCGTGGCCTGCATCATCAAGCCACGGTTGATCAGGTACACCGCGTCATCGCCTTCCACTTTCGCATAGCACGCCGTGCCCTGGGGATTGTCGGCGCCCAGGAACACGCGCACGCTACCTCCGTCGGACAGAGCCATCTCCACGACCACAGCAGCAGGATCCAGCCCTACGGCTTGTGGCTCCAA
>JBNGEB010000066.1:0-10997 GCA_049975585.1 Anaerolineae bacterium | reverse complement strand
CCTCGCTCAGGTGCTTGGCGACCATCCCGCGCAGGATGGAAGCCGCCCTCTTCAGATTCTCACAGACGATGATGTTCAGAGGCTCCTCGACGCCACGTTCCTGGCGACGAACAATGCCGGCGGCCAGTGTGGGCGCGATATGCTCCAAGGCCCTCGCGCCCACAGCCGTCGCAGCGATGCTGGCCTGAAGGATGGCGTTCGCCACCTCATCCGTATCGCTTGCCAGGACCGCAGTGACCGGCCCGATGCGCAGATCGCGCTGGCCCTCGTTATCGACAAGCCGCAGCGTGTACTGCTCCTCGTCAGCCAAGGCCCCCACGAGCCGCTCGTCGATATCCACAAAGACCACGCGGTAGCCAGACTCTGCAAAGAGCTGGCCCAGGAACCCCCGCCCCACATTGCCAGCCCCGAACATGACCGCCTGTGGTCGGCGACCACCACCTAGGCTCGACCTCACTTAGTGCATCTCCTGCCCACCGGTGATGTTGATCGCCTGGCCGGTCATATAGGATGAAGCGTCACTCGCCAGGAACACCATCACGTTGGCCACATCGTCATAGCGGCAACCGCGCTTCATCGGGACTTGGTCGATATACTTCTGCCGGACCTCTTCCTCGGTGATGCCCTGGTTGCGAGCATACTGCTTGTAGAGGCTATCCACCCAGAGGGGCGAGTCCAGCAGGTTGCCGGGACAGATGGCGTTCACGCGAATGCCCTCTTCGGCCAGCTCCAAAGCCAGGCTTTGGGTTAGGCCGATCCCTCCGAACTTGCTGGCGGCATAGGCCGAGTTCTTGAAGCTGCCCTTTTTGCCGGACTTGCTGTTGATCTGGATGATGACGCCGCTCTGCTGCTGCTTCATCACCGGCACCACCGCGCGCGCCATATTAAAGTAGCCGACCAGGTTCACGTCCAGCACCAAGCGCCAGCGAGCGGGGTCGATCTCGTCCACAGCCCCGCTAAAGAGCACGCCAGCGTTAGAGACGAGGATATCCAGGCGCCCAAGCGTCTCCACCGCCTTGGCGACGGCCTGCTCGCATTGGGCGAGGTCGGTCACATCGGCGTGCACGGCCATCGTCCTCACGCCATACTCGTCCGCAATCGCCTTTGCGACTGCCTCGGCCTGGTCGTCTTGGATATCCGCGATGACGACATCAGCTCCCTCACGGCCCAGCCGATGCGCCAGCGCCTCTCCCAGCCCCTGACCGGCTCCAGTGACCAGGGCGACTTGGCCGACTAGTGTGCGGCAATCGCTCATGGCAGCAACTCCTTCAAGAATTCTTCCTCAGCTTCTACGGTCCAGGTCTCATTGGGACCAAGCTTGGCGTACACCTTGGGCAGAGCATCTTTGAGCTCGGCCAGCGTCGTCAGCGGAAAATCCATGATCATCGGATAGACCACGCACTTGCCCTCGAACCGCTGGTGCATCACGCCATCGATGCCCTCTCTGGCAGCACGAAAGCCGGTCACGCAGTCTACCGAGAGGTTCGTGTTCAGACGCTGCGACTCGGTATAGGCCAGCATGCTACGGAGATCGTCGATGCCCGAGCCGCTGGTGCCACGGAAACGGATCCCGCGCTCGACCACCGCGTTCAGGTCAATCGGCGCTCGCGTACCACGGGTCAAACCCGCAAAGATGTTCATCGCGCCGCCGTCGGCTAGCAGGTCCACGGCTCCCGCGACCACGCGCGCGCTCGGCGCCAATACGGTCACGTCGTCAAAGCCCTTGCCACCCGTCAGCTGCACAAGCTCAGCATTGAAAGCGTCGGGAGGGGTATCACCGGGCACCTTTAGGAGCAGCTCAACCTGATCGCGCTTGCTCTCGATGAGCTCGGCGAACTTTTCCTCGATGACGCCCAGCCGATCTGCCAACAGGTCAGTAGCAACGAGCAACTTTGGCGGCTCTTCGGACTCCAGCGCCCTCTGGACGTGCATCTGGCCCATGGGGCCTGCTGCCCCCACGAATACCGCAGCGCCATCGGGCACCAGCTCGGTCCGGACGGGCGCGTAAGCCTGCGAGAGATCGCTGCTTGTCGTTCCAACTAGCATCAAACCGTCATAGTGGATCCGCCCTACGTCCACCTGCGCTGCTTCGGTCAAGCCCTCAGCGCCAACCAAATTCAGTGTCGCACCAACCGCCGTCTTGGGCTCGAGCAGCTCGTACAGGGCCGCATCGGCGCCAAGAAAGACGACGTCGTCAAAGCCGTCACCGGCTTCATCCAGCGCCTTCTCAAGCGTCTCCTCACTGGGGGCCGCAAGCGCCACCAGCGCGAAACCATCGGCCTCGGACCGCTGGCGCAGTTCCGCGGCCAGCGCGCCATCGACGCCCATCGTGATCACCTTGGCAGGCGGCTGTCCGCCCCCGTAGGGTGTCCCCAAGCTATAGTCGCCCTCTGCGGCCGGGCCTTTGGCAATGAGCACGACGCCTTCCGGCTTCCAACCCGTGCGATACACAACATCATACGACGCGGTGACGCAGGCCCAAGGCTCGGTCAGCGCCGCTTGCGCATACCCCGTTTCCGGATGGACCGGAAGTATGTAGCAGCCGTCGTCACCCTCAAGAATCTCCTTGCCGATGACGTTGAACTGCGACAGCCCGCCCTGAATCTCATAGCCGTAGGCCATGCCGACGCCCTGGTAGTAGATGTCGGCCTGCATGATAAAGCGGTCGCCCGGCTTGTACTGGTCCCGCAGGTTCTCGCCGACGCGGAGCACCGTTAGCGCCACCTCGTGGCCAAGCACCACGGGCTCTTTTTCCATATCCCGACCATAGATGCGCGGATGCTCAGGCCCCGCCTTGATCACTTTGACATCCGAGAAGCACAACCCCACGGCATCGTGGCGGATGAGCAACTCATCGGGACCCATGTCCTGCATGGGCACCTCAATCGGCTCTCCGTCACGACCTAGGTTCTCGATCCCGGCGCCATACAGAGGCCAGAGCCAGTACGAATCCGGTATCTCGGTCTGCCCTTTGCGAAAGGCTGCAAGCTTGCGCTCGCCGTTCATATCACCACTCATCTCAACTTACTCCTATACTCAGCATGTCCGGGTTTTGCCCGAACGCCCTAACAGCCCACGCCCTCGGTTTCAGCCCTGCCCCAGTTCCCGGCGCCGGTATAGCTCGTCGGGGCGCGTATGAATGCGGCGGACGTTGGCCGGCGTGAGATAGCGCGGCCCGCCAAACGCCATGGTACCAGCTAGCACGCGGCAGGTCTTGACGAACATGGCCGTCACATTGTCAACCTCTTTGGACGAACCGCCAAGCGCGATCAGGCCATGGTTCTGCATCACGATCGCCTTGGGGAGCTGTCCCCATCGATCCGCGTAGGCATCCATGGCATCTTTGACCGCTAACGCCAGAGGGGGCCCCGGATCCACATAAGGCACATAGGCCGGGGCCGGCCCACAGACCACGATCTCGTCGGGGAACAGCCTCCCGCTAAAGATCTCTGGGGCCTGCTGCGAACACGAGATCGCGTTCACAGCCACGGGGTGGGTATGCCCCACAAAGCTCACGCCCTCTTCCGCTAGGGCAAGAGCGTGCAGGATCGTCTCTACCGACGGCCGACGCCTCTGGGTGGGATCGACCTTGGCGCCCTCCAAAGCCCGCGACACCTCGTCGTCCGTGAGCTCCCCGCGCCGCGCCACGTCCAACGCCTTGGCGAGATCGACGCGGACAAATCCGTCCGCGTCGATGGTGCTCAGTTGCGTACCGCTACCCTTGACCCAGAAAGTGCCGTCGTCGTTAAGAGCCGACGTGTTGCCTTCACCCAGGATCACCAAGTCTCGGTCGGGTTCTCCCAGGCGACGCGACATGCGTACGAGCTCTTGCAGGACGTCGCTTGCATTGGCCATGGATCACGCCTCCGGATAGCCGGATGCGGCGCTGGCCGTGCCACGCTCTGCGACGATCTTCTCATAGTAGCCACTGGCCCGATACGCCTTGAGCGGATCAACGTCTAGCCCCATCTCGGTTCGCACCTGTGCCAACAACGGCCTCACGTCCGTGCGGAAGGCGTCCAGCATCGTCTCCTCGGCCAGCACGACGTCGCCGACAAGGCGCGCATTCTTGAGAGCATCGCGATCGATCAGCAATGCCCTCGCATAGGCCACCTGGCAGTTGACCACCGACTGGATCATGGCCTCGATCTTGGGCTTGACATTGTGGCTCTGATCGAGCATGTAGGCGACGTTCATATCCACGGCCGGATCCAGCTCTCCGTCGATCAACTCGTTGAAGATGAGGAACAGCTCGTAGGGGTTGATGGAGCCTACCGTCAGGTCATCATCTGCGAACTTTTTGCTGTTAAAGTGGAACCCACCCAGGCGCCCCTCGTCGATCAGGTAAGCCACGATCTGCTCGATATTGGTTCCCAGAGGATGGTGCCCCAGGTCCACCAGCACCTGTGCCCGCTCGCCCAGTTTCTGCGCGTACATCAGCGCCGTGCCCCAGTCACCAAGATCGGTGTGATAGAAAGCTGGCTCAAAGAACTTGTACTCGATGAGCAGCCGCATGGGCTCGGGCATGGCCGCATAGACCTCTTCCAAGGCCTCCAGCAGGCGATGCTTACGCTCACGGAAGCTGTCCTGTCCCGGATAGTTGGTGCCGTCTGCCAGCCAGAGGCTGATGATGTCCGAGCCCGTGGATTTGGCAATGTCCACGCACTCTAGGATGTGATCGATAGCCTGCCGCCGCACATTGGGATTGGGATGGCACAGGCTTCCCAGCTTGTACGCGTCATCCTGGAAAAGGTTCGGGTTGATGGCGCCGAGCTTCAGCCCTAGCCCCTCCGCATACTCGCTCAGCGCGTCATAGTCGTCCACCTTGTCCCATGGGATGTGCAGCGCCACCGACGGCGCAACGCCGGTGTACTTTTGCACTTGCGCCGCGTCCTGCAGCTTTTGCTCCGTTGTCTGCGCCGCGCCGGGCTGCGCAAACACCTTGAAGCGCGTCCCCGAATCGGCATAGCCCCACGACGGAGTCTCGATCCATTGCGCCTTGAGCGCTTCCTTGACCGCCTCCAGATCAACGCCCTTGCTCGTGAGCTCTTCCCCCAACAGCTCGTATGCCTTTTCCCAACCCATTACCGCATTCCTCCTGATCAGGATACGTTTCCGCCACCATCGTACTCGCCAAGCGCACAAGCGCTCGTTGCAGCTCTAGGCGATGATCACCTCGACGCCGCGCTCACGCAGCCCAGTCACGATATCCAACGGCGCCGAGTCGTCGGTGATCACCCGGCTAAGCTGCTCCACCGGCGCGCATGTGGCAAAGGCCACACGCCCAAGCTTGCTGCCGTCCACCACGGCATTCACCTCACGCACCGAGGCTGCTAGTTGACGTTTGAGCTCCACCTCCTCAGCATTGGCATCGGTAAGTCCCTCTGTCAACGTCAAGCCACGTCCGCCAAAGAACCCCTGCTGAAGGTTGCCCTCATCGAGCACGCGCGTGTCCGTCAAGCCCACGATGGAGGCGGCCTCGCGCCACACACGCCCTCCTGGCATCATGACGGTGATGGCGGGGGCCCGCAGGAGCTCTAACGCCACATACAGCCCCGTAGTAACCACCGTCAGGTCCCGCCGCGAGAGCAGAGCCCGCGCAATGTGCCAAGCCGTCGTACTAGCATCCAGCACGATAGCCTCGCCATCATGCACGAGATCAGCCGCCGCCCGGCCGATCTCCGCCTTGGCTTGCACCTGCTCTCGTTGCCGCACCGAGAAGGATAGCTCCCCCTCGCCATAGTGTATGGGAACCGCCCCCCCGTGAGTACGGAGAAGGCGGCCTTGCGTTTCCAGTATGTCGAGATCCGATCGCACGGTCACCGCAGAAACGCCGAACGTCTCGCTCAGCTCCGATACCGACACATAGTCAGTCTCTTGAAGCTGGCGCAAGATGCTATCCAGACGTTCCTGACGCGATGGCCTGCGCCCCATGACGACGCTTTCGTTTTCTTTCGAATGTCTTTGCTTACTTACACATCGCAATTATACCATGGATCCCAAGATTCGTCAACAGCAAGAGCTTGCGTGTGGGGCCCTTCGATTCTCCCCGCCTAGGGTCGCCGCGCGATCCATAGGATACGAACGGACTCTTCGTCCGGCTGGCGGTAGGTGAAGCAATCGTAGCATGCGTCCACGACCAAGCCCGCATCCTGAAGGTGCGTCGCGACGTGCTCCGGCGGGTAGGCTTGCTCTATGTGTTCCTCCGCTCCCTTTGCCCATAGCGAGCCACGCCTCTCAAACCACGTCACTCGCGCACGTACCTGCTGTCGACGCCCATCGTAGGCGCCAGAGATCAGCACGGTCAGATCGGGGCCATCGTGCATGTACGTATCGCCATCCCACATGGTGGCGAAAGCATAGGCCGTGTTCATATCGAACAGATACCAGCCGCCCGGCTGAAGGTTGCGGTAGGCCGCGCGAAAGGCCGCATCGAGATCCTCGCTGGTGAGCATATAGTTCATGCTGTCGTAGAGGCACGTGATGACCGATGCCTTCTCGGCAAGTCCTAGCTCGCGCATGTCCTGCTGGAGCCAGCGCACATCCGCGCCCTGTTCGGCCGCTTTGGACCTGGCCTCAGCCAGCATGGCGTCCGAGGCATCGACACCAGTGACATCCCAGCCCCTGCCAGCCATCTCAAGGGCAAAGGTCCCTGTTCCACAAGCGACGTCGGCCAGCGATCTCCTTTCGACACCACGCCTACCCAGCAAAGCTTCTACGTACGGAACCATACGAAGGCTGAACGCACGCTGCCCGGACCTATCGTAAACCCGCGCATAGCCCTCATAGATGCCCTTGCTCACGGCGCGCTCGCCCCCTTTCTTCCTCCGAGCGAGTATATCGCCGACGCCTGTCCCCACCAAGTTGACCGCTCTACCAAGCTCGCTAAGATGCGCCCATGCCGTACTCCATTGGCCGCCTACTGCCGTCGCGCGACGACGCCTGCGCTATCCTCGAGATCGAGGCGGCCTGCTTTGGGGCCAGCACCCTCTCACCAGCAGAAGCCTTGCGCACACTCTCCATACCGGAGCACAGGCTCTACGCCGCACGCGATCCTGGCAGTCGACGCCTGATAGGATTCTGTAGCTGCTTTGTCCTTCGCGACGCAAGGGGATCTAGGCTGGAGCTAGATCTGCTGGCAGTCCTGCCGATGGCGCGGGGCAAGGGGCTAGCCACGCGCATGCTGAGACTTGCTCTGGACGAGGCCGATTCGCAAGGTATCCCGCGCGCAAGAGGCGTGGTGAGGACGGGGAACCGACCCTCGGAGCGGGCTTTTGCTCGAGCCGGCTTGACGGCAGGCACATTGAGCTACGAGTTACTGGTGTATGCCCCGCGAGGCGACCATCCCGTTTCATACCTGCCAGCGTCCTGGAGCGACTCGCTTGCAGGTGACAGGCCTCCTCACCTCAACAACGGCAATGACACGCGCCCGCCAGAGAGCTTTTTCACTCACAGTTATGTACTGGACGATGCCCGCGCGCGGTTGCGTACCCGAGCCCGCGTCGCTTTGGTTCACACGCTCAGTGGGTCGGCGCTGTGGATCGAACGCCTGCAAGCCTCATCAACGCAGTGCGCCGCGACGGCGGCACGCGGACTCGTCGAGCGCGCCAAGCAGTGGGGAGTTGATGAGGTAGGATTACTCGCACCCGACCATCGGGCAGATCGACGTATGCTACCCGCCCTTCTGGCCGAAGGGTTCGAGCGTCTCGGGCGCTTTGGCGTCTATGAGCGTGGCGGGGCGCCCAGCTGCATCAGTAGCTAACCAGCGAGTCAATCTTTCCGTAGCAGCTCGGCCATCTTGCGCTTGAGATCGTCCAACTCAAAGGGCTTGCTCAGGTAAGGGAGCCCGGTCTCGCGCAGGAACCCCCGCGTGGCCGGATTCATCATGTCCCCCGTCACGATCACCATCCGCTCAATCAACCGTGGATAGTCGCGCTTGAGACGCTTATAGAACGCAGCCCCTCCGAGCCCCGGCATCTTGATGTCGCTGATGACAAGATCCAGCCCATCCTCGCCTACAGCCTCCAGCTCTGCCAGGGCCTGGTTGCCGTCCGCCGTCAGCATGACCGTGTGACCATCGGCGGTGAGGACGCGCCGCAACAACTGCGCTACGTCCTCCTCATCCTCCACGACTAGCACGCGCTTTCCAGGACCACTGCCTGCTGCCCAGACCGGCTCGTGCGGCCTTTCACCGACGGGCTCGTACAGCACAGGAAGCTCGATGTGGAACGTCGTGCCGACGCCCTCCTCACTCTCGGCCCAAATCTTGCCGTGATGCTCGCTCACGATCCCATAGCAGATGGAAAGCCCCAATCCCGTCCCCTCGCCCACGTCCTTGGTCGTGTAGAAAGGCTCGAACAGATGACGCTTGGCCTCCGGTGACAGGCCGGGCCCGTTGTCCGAGCAGGAGATCAGGATGGTCTGCCCCCGTTGCCGCGTCATTATGCGGATCTCGCCATCGGCCCTGACGGACCGAATTGCGTCGTGGGCATTGTTCACCAAATTCAGCATTACCTGCTGCAGTTGATCCCCGTCTGCCACTGTCTCCAAGGGGCCATCGGCCAGATCCAAAACCACCTCAACATTGTCCACTCGTAACTGATAGGCGCGCAGCTCAACCACGCGCTCCACAATGTCGTTGATGGCGACCCTCTGACGATCCGTCTTGCGCTGGCGGGCGAACGTGAGCAGATTCTGCACGATCTTGGCCGCCCTCTGGGCCTGCGCGGAGATGCGGTCCAGATCGTGCCGCATCTGGGCATCCACATCCCTTGCCTGGAGAAGCTGTGCGTATCCCATCACCGCCTGCAGAGGGTTGTTCAGCTCGTGCGCCACGCCGGCGATGAGCTGACCGATGGCAGATAGCTTCTCCGATTGGACCAACGCCTCCTGGGTGCTCTCCAGCTCGGTCAGGCTCCGTTGCAGATCGCGAACCAACCGCGCCTTATCAATGGCAACTGCTGCCTGTGTAGCCAATGCCATCAGCAGGTGCTCATCTTGCTCCGTAAACGCATCCCGTTGCGTCGAGTCGACGCTCAGCGTCCCGATGAAGCGATCGCCCAAGCGCATCGGCGCCACCAGCATCGAAGCCACTGGTCGGCTGCCGCCCTTGATATAACGCTCGTCACGCGTTACGTCCGGAACGTTCACCACTTTGCCCTCGGCCAGCGCGGTGCCAGCAATGCCCTTACCCGGCCGCATGTCTGTATGCCCTCGATAGTCGGGCCGCGTATCCTCCACGGGCCAGGTGTGCGCGCGAGGATGAAGGCGCCCTGAGCGCTCGTCCAGCAGGTGCAGCACGCCGTCGCTGGCCTTGGGAATGTTCTCCGTAGCTAGGTCCACGATCAACCGCAGCAGGTGATCCAGATCCAACGTGGAACTGAAGGCCTTGCTGACCTCATAGAGTGCCGAGCTCTGACGCAGCCGGTTCTGCATCTCCTGGTAGAGCCGCGTGTTCTCTACGCCCAGGCCCACGATCTTGCCCACCACAGCCCACAGATCGCGATCGACGTCCTCCGGCGCGTCGTGCTCCCAGCCCAAGACTAGCGCCCCGATGCCCGTCTCATTGGCCACCAGGGGCACCCTCAACCAAGCCGTAAAGGGGCCAGCATCGTCCGAATCGCCTGGCCCAACGTCACCATAGGTGACCTGCCAGTGACGATCGGATGCGGCGCTGGCCTCGCCATCCAGCATCCCGGTGAAAGCTGCCCGGGCTCCCTCCCCTTCCACGACCACGAGCGAGGCGCCTTTGCCTCTCTCATCCAGCAGAAAGGCAGCGCCCACCGAGGCATCCATCCGCTGACGGATCACGCTCACAGTACGCCGCAGCACATCATCGGGGATCTCTGAGGAACTGACGTCCCGCAATAGCTGATCCAGAATCAGCAGCGTCCTAGCCGAGGTCGTACCACGGGGCCATCTATCGGCACTACTGAGTTGCGCCACGGTCCGCTCCTCTGGCCGCCCTTTGGCTAAGCTTACCATCAATTCTCCTCAAGCGATGAGCCAACTGCTCTTCCAGTCGCTCTCGTCGCCATTGCTCCATCTCGCTAGCGTGCTCCCGCAACCAAACTTGCCCCTGCACCACCCATCGTCTGGCTTCTGCCAAATCCTTGCTGCGATGCTCGTGGTACTTGGCCAACTCCACATACGGGTCCAGACGGAACCCATCTACCAGCCTAGACCACAGCGACACCGCCGCCTCGAACGCACCGCGACGCTTGTGCAGCATGGCTTCGCGCCAACCGGCCTCCCACGCGCGCACTCCTTCGTCCCGCTCCCCCCTCGCCTGGCGATAGGCCTGGGTCGCCTCAGACGCCCGGCCAAGGCCTTCATAGAGCCGCCCCAAGGCATAGGCATCGCACAAAGGCTCCTCCACCATCTCAAGGCCATCCCGTGCGATGTCAGCCGCTACCTGGGCCAGCGATACCATCGAAAGAACGTCCACCAAGTTATGATAGAAGACACCATCTAGCGGCCCTGCATCGCCATCTTTTACGTATCTGCGATAGATATCCGGAATCAAGTGGCCGGCCACATCCTCGAAGGAACGTTCCAGCCCCAGCACGTGCTCCTCCAGCGACGCCAGAGAGCAAGAGGGCAACATCTCTCGCCACAGCCGTCGCGAAAGAAGCAGGAGATCCAGATGTGGGAGGCCCTGCCCCGGTACCGGCCTCCGGTCCATCACGTAGCGTGATGCCAAGAGCGGCCAGTCAAAGGCACGCCCGTTGAAACTGACCAGCCCTCCGCTATCCTGGACGCTCTCAGCCAGCAGATCGAGCAAGGCCCCCTCATCATCATAGTCGGGCATAAAGAGCTGGCGCACGACAAAGGCGTTCCCCTCGAACCTGCCCATCCCAACCAGAAACGCATAGGTGCCTCCCCCGCCACCAAGGCCTGTGGTCTCGGTGTCGATGAAAAGGGCACGCGCAGGATCGAACGCCTCCTCGCTGCTCGGCGATACGAACGGTCCCCATATCTCGGTGGAACCCCGTAAC
>JBNGEB010000065.1:0-11093 GCA_049975585.1 Anaerolineae bacterium | reverse complement strand
GGCTGCCACCGAATCGGAGTGGTACCGCGGAAGGGCTCTTTCGTCTCCAAGTGACGAAGGAGCCTTTTTTGTGTCTGGGATGGACGGATGTCCTTGGAGAGGAGATTGCCATGAACGCCCAAGCTCCCTTGCCCAAAGAGATGCCCAAGATCTATGACGCTGGCTTGATCGAGCAACCGCTCTACGAGTGGTGGGAGCAGCAGGGGTACTTTCGGCCAGAGATCGATCCCGACCGTGAGCCGTTCGTCATCTCAATGCCGCCGCCCAACGTCACGGGCGCCCTGCATCTGGGCCACGCCATCATGTCCAGCATCGAGGATGCCCTGATCCGCTACCATCGTCTGCTGGGGGAGCCTACCCTGTGGGTGCCTGGCACCGACCACGCTGGCATTGCGACACAGAACGTGGTAGAGCGCGAGCTCGCCCGCGAGGGTGTGACGCGTCACGATCTCGGGCGCGAGGCCTTTGTCCAGCGCGCGTGGGAGTGGAAGGCCATCTATCACGCGCGCATCACCCAGCAGCAGAGGCGCCTGGGCATCTCTTGCGACTGGGAGCGCGAGCGGTTCACCATGGAGGATGACCTCTCGCGAGCGGTGCGGGAGGCCTTTGTGCGGCTCTACGAACGAGGCCTGATCTATCGCGGGCTCTACCTGGTGAACTGGTGCCCACGCTGCGGTACGGCCGTGTCGGATCTTGAGGTCGAGCACACCGAGACAGACACCCATCTATGGTACGTGCGCTACTGGACGCCCGATCGCTCCCGCTCCATCGTCGTGGCCACCACGCGCCCCGAGACCATCCTTGGCGATACGGCGGTAGCCGTGCATCCCGAAGACGATCGCTACCAAGATCTCATCGGGCAAGAGGTGGTGATTCCCTTTGTGGAGCGCGTCGTGCCGATTATCGCTGACGATGTGGTAGATTCCGAGTTCGGTACGGGAGCGGTCAAGGTGACGCCGGCGCACGACCCGGTGGACTATGAGATCGGGCGGCGCCATGGGCTGGCTACAGTGGATGTTATGACCGACGAGGGCACCATGAGCGAAGCCGCTGGTCCCTTTGCGGGGCTCAACACGCTCGAGTGCCGTGAGCAGATCGTGGCGAGCTTGGAAGAGGCGGGCGACCTGGTCAAGACCGAGCCTTACCATCATAGCGTGGGCCACTGTCAGCGATGCGACAATGTCATCGAGCCCCGGATCTCCACGCAATGGTTTGTAAAAGCCAAGCCTTTGGCGGAACCCGCTCTCCAGGCGGTTCGGGACGGTCGCCTGCGCATCGTGCCTGAGCGCTTTACCAAGGTGTACACCGATTGGCTTGAGGGCATTCGCGATTGGTGCATCTCGCGCCAGCTCTGGTGGGGGCACCGCATTCCCGTCTGGTACTGTGATGCATGCGGCGAGATGATCATCGGCCGCGAGGACCCGACCGTATGCCCCAAGTGCGGCAGCACAGAGCTCACGCAAGATCCGGACGTGCTGGATACGTGGTTCTCGTCCGCATTATGGCCGTTCTCGACGCTGGGATGGCCAGAGGACACGGAGGACCTACGCTACTTTTATCCTACGTCGGTGATGGAGACGGGCTATGACATCCTGTTCTTCTGGGTCGCGCGAATGGTCATGATGGGCTTGGAGATGACGGGTGAGGTGCCGTTCCACACTGTTTATCTCCATGGTCTCGTGCGCGATCGCAACGGCAACAAGATCAGCAAGTCGCTGCCCGACGTGGAGCAATACGATCCGCTCCTGGTCATTGATGAGTACGGGCTGGACGCGCTTCGCTTCACTCTGCTCACGGGCTCTACACCCGGCAACGACATGAAGCTGGCTATGGAGAGGGTGGAATCCAACCGCAACTTTGCCAACAAGATCTGGCAGGCGGCGAGGTTTGTGCTGGGCAACTTGAGTGACGAGCCGGACGCGTACGCCCCTCCCGAGGAGCCCATCGATCCGAATGCGCTCGATGACCCCATGGATCGTTGGATCGTGAGCCGGTACCATCATCTGGTCGAAGAGGTCACGCGGCTCTTTGATGCTTACCAGCTAGGCGAGGCAGGTCGGCAGCTTTACGAGTTTATCTGGGGCGAGTATTGCGACTGGTACATCGAGGCCACCAAGGTGCGGCTCCGGGCTGACAACGGTGAGGGCACAGAGGCGGCGCGGCGCGTGCTGGTCTATGTGCTTGAAGGCAGCTTGCGCTTGCTGCACCCCTTTATGCCGTTCGTGACCGAGGCGATCTGGCAGTACCTTCCCCATCGAGGCGAGGCTCTCATCGTGGCCGATTGGCCACGCATCGGGTCGCGGGATGAGGATGCGGAGCAGGCGGCCGATGGACTCTTTGAGCTCGTGCGAGCCATCC
Source organism: Anaerolineae bacterium (assembly GCA_049975585.1). GTDB lineage: Bacteria > Chloroflexota > Anaerolineae > UBA1429 > UBA1429 > DAIRUQ01. The sequence goes on along the minus strand of JBNGEB010000065.1, from coordinate 8,735 downwards.
GCAATGCGCGTGCCGAGTACGATGTGGAACCGAGTCGGTGGATCGCGGCCATCGTCGTGGCTGGTGAGCGGCCGGCCTGGCTTGAGGATGTCCATGACGTATTATCCAGCTTGGCGCGCGTGGATCCGGACCGTCTCACCATCGCACAGGACGTGGCGACACGCCCTGAGAAGGCGCTCACGCTAGTCGTGGGCACCTTCGAGTGCTATCTGCCGCTCGCCGATCTAGTGGACCTGAGTCGCGAGAGGGAGCGACTTTGGAGCGAGATCGCCGATGCCGACTTGGAGATCGCTCGATCCGAGAGGCTCTTGAGCAACGAGAATTTCGTCCGCAAGGCACCGCCCGAAGTGGTGGGCCGCGAGCGCGAGAAGCTGGCAGGCCATCGCGAGCGGAAGCAGCGCCTGGTTGAGCGACTGGCGACGTTGGAGGCCTAGTGGCAGCTAGCGGTTGCATCCCCACATGGTTGTGCATGAAGGAGGTAGCGCGTGAAAGCCAAGGCACCGTTCCTGCTAGGATGCCTGATCGGCTTGACTGTGGTGTGGCTGCTTCGCGAGATGGCGCGCCAGCAAGCGGCCGAGGAGGCCACCCAGGGCGATTGACGGGGATCAAGGCGCAAAGCGCTGTGCCACGGTGCGCCAAGTGGGCGAGTCCTCCCCAGGGCTTGCCCACCTTGCGTCATCGCCAGCGTGCTAGCTAGCCTTGCGCGCTTTCCTGCCCTTGATCAGCTTGACCATCAGCCATAGGATGACAATCGGGATGATGACGACGGGCGAGAACACTACCAGATAGATGGCCAGATCCGCCAACACCCTAAGCACCGAAAGCAGGGCTCTGGCCGCTTCGCTCAGTGTCACCAGCGGCGTCCACCGATCCTGCACCACAGGTTTCGGTGTCGCCTCCGGTCGGATGGAGAGGCTGACGGTAGCCATGGCCGTCATGCGCTCCAGGTACTGCTTGCGGCCTTGGAGCGACTCGATCTGCCCGCGGATGTTGGTGAGCTCGCGATGGATGGCAAGGATGTCCTCCGCCTTGCCGCGGTTCTCGCGCACCTCGGTCAGAAGGACGAGCAGCTCCTGCTCCGTGGCCTCTAGGTTGCGCAGCCTGGCTTGCAGATCGGTGTACTCCTCGGTGACGTCCTGGCCGGTGATGCTGCTATCCTCGACCTTGACGACATAGGTGCGCAGGTCCTCCAGGAACGCGTCCAGCGAACCGGCCGGCACGCGTAACACCATGTTGGCGTACACGTCCTCGCCTGAGTACCAGGTATGCGACTGGGTGACATACCCCTCGTAGCTGTCGAGCAGGTTGGTGATACCATCGACGGCATCCTCAGTCTCCTTGACGACTACCGAGAGGTTGGCTGTCCGGATGATCATCTGCTGCATGGCAGAGCCGAGGTTAGCCCTGTCTTCGCTGTACGCCCCCTCATCGCCGCGCGCTTCATACTCGACGCCCTCTTCCGCTATGGGGGCCCTCGCCGGCTCGGCCATATCCCAGCTGCCACTCACTTCCTTGGCTACTTGGGGAGCGGCGCATCCTGTCAAGACCAACGCGAGCAACGCGGCTATCCCGATGAGCCTTCTCACATCTCTCGACATGCTTCCTCCTTGGATCGTGTAGGTTCACACAAGAAAGACGCCCATGGTGCTTGGCAGGTTCCATTCCCTACCTGCTACCAGCCCATCTCCAGCCTCGCGATGTGGCGGCGCGGGAGGCCGGCTTGGCGCATCAGTTCCTGTGTGGCAGCGATGTCATAGGGCACGCGTCGGTGGTCGATGGTGAGGTCATCCGTATCGAGTAGCAGATAGGCCGCTCTCGGATCGCCGTCGCGTGGTTGACCCACACTACCGGGGTTGACGATGTAGCGTCCCTCTTCAAGGGCGAAGGGCTCACCGATGGGAAGGGCGAATCTGCGACAATCCGAGTCTTGGGGAGCCATCTCAAAGAGGGCTGGCACATGGGTATGCCCCACGAGGCACAGCTTGGTCTCAAAGAACTCGTAGCTCAGCTTGGCCGCACTGGCATAGACGAGGTACTCCCAAACGGGATACCGCGGGCTGCCATGAGCCAGCGTTATGTCCCCTTTGACGATGGTCTCGGGGGCTGCCTCAAGGTAGGCTAGCGATTCTGGGGTGAGCTGCTCGCGATTCCAGAGGTTGGCGCGGCGAGCATCCCGGTTAAAGTCATCGAGCGAGATCCTCCCTAGGACACCCCAATCATGGTTGCCCGCTATGTAGAGGTGGTCGTACTCTCGCAAGGTGGCAATGCACTCATTGGGCTGGGGGCCATAGCCGACGACGTCACCCAGAGACCATAGCGCATCGAACTCGCCAGCATTCTCCAACACAGCCTGCAGCGCAGCTAGATTCGAGTGCACATCCGAGATCACCAGAACTCGCACAGACATCTCCTTCACGGATTCATTGCGCAGAGTGTACTCGTGAGCGAGGCGAGGATCAAGGCGCGCCAGCGTTGACCGGTGGGTGCCAGGAGCTTAGAATGGCGATCAGCCTTGCAGCAAGAAGAGAGGGTGCCATGCCCAGCATCATCGCGGTAGGCGAAGCTCTGGTCGAGATCATGCGCACGGGCCTGGATCAGCCGCTGGATCGCCCAGGTACCTTTGCGGGGCCGTTTCCCAGCGGCGCGCCGGTCATCTTTGCGGACGCCGCGGCTCGGCTCGGGGCAGACGTTGGGATGGTCGCAACGGTCGGTGATGATGCGTTTGGGCACTGCATCGCGGACCGCCTACGCGACGACGGCCTAGACCTGCGGGCGTTCCGCATGACCGACGATAGGCTTACCGGCATGGCCTTTGTGTCCTATCGCTCCGATGGGGGGCGCTCCTTCCTGTTTCATCTGCGTGACGCGGCAGCGGCTGACGTGACGATGGCCCAGGTGCCACCCGGGTATCTCGATGGTGTTCGCCATCTGCATATCACCGGATCCTCGCTCAGCACCAGCCCAACGCTGCGTGAGACGTGTTACGAGCTCTGCCGATGCGTGCATGGGCGGGGCGGGACGATCTCGCTTGATCCGAATCTCCGCCCAGAGCTCATGCCGGTTGAGGAGATTCGAGCCATCTGCCAACCGGTGCTCGACCTCGCCACCTATGTGCTACCTAGCGGCGCTGAGCTGATGGGCCTCGTGGACGCGGCGAGCACCGAGGATGCCGCCGCCGAGTTGCTCCGTCATGGCGTAGAGCTGGTCGCCCTCAAGCGAGGCGTGGAGGGGGCCACCTTGTTCGGGCGTCACGGCCGTATCGACGTGGCACCCTTTGGCGTGACCGAGGTGGATCCCACCGGTGCCGGCGACTGCTATGCCGCGGGCTTGATCACGGCGTTGCTGCGAGGATGGGAGCTGGGCGTCGCGGGCGCCTTGGCTAACGCCGTTGGGGCCCTGGCGACGACGCGGCAGGGGCCGATGGAAGGGACGTTCTCGCTAGGAGAGGTGGCCAAGTTCATGGCGGAGCAGGGCCGTCCCCTTCCGGGAGGATTGGTGCAGGACGATGGAGGTGCGTGAGATGACGCGACCGGTCATGGTCGTCCACGGCGGCGCCGGCGATATCCCAGACGAGCTGGCGGACGGACATCGCCGTGGCGTGGAGCACGCCAGCCAGGTTGGTTGGGATATCCTCGCGGCCGGCGGTGCCGCCGAGGACGCGGTGGAGGCGGCCATTCGCGCCCTTGAGGATGACCCCGTGTTCGATGCCGGTCGTGGCTCGTTCCTCGACCTGGATGGCGTTTTGTCCATGGATGCCGCCTTTATGGAGGGCCAGAAGCTGGACGCCGGGGCGGTGGCCGGCGTCTCGGCCATTCGCAACCCCATCGCACTGGCCCGACTGCTGGTTCCCACACCCCATCTGCTTCTGCTGGGGGAGGGCGCTCACCGTTGGGGAGAGGCGCACGGTTTGCAGCGTTGTGACCCGGAGGAGCTGATCGTGGAGCGCGAACGCGAGCGCGTGCTAGCGCATCGGGGTGCCCATGACACGGTTGGCGCAGTGGCCCTAGACGTTGAGGGGCACATGGCCGCGGGAGTGTCTACGGGTGGCTCCCCGCTCAAGGTGCCGGGCAGGGTGGGCGATGTGCCGTGCATCGGCGCCAGCATTTATGCGGACGATCTCGTGGGCGCCGTATCTTGCACGGGCGTTGGTGAGCAGATCACGCGCATCGTGATGGCCAAGCGATGTGTCGATCGCCTGGGCCGAGGCGATGTCACCGCCCAGGAGGCCGCGGAAGAGTCCATTGCCTATCTCGCTCGCCGAGTGGGGGGCGTGGGGGGCCTGATTGTCGTATCGTGGGATGGCCAGGTGGGATGCGCGTTGAACACACCGCGCATGTCCCGCGCTTGGATCACCCCAGAAGGTTCCTTCGTTGGGCTGGAGCCTGACGACTAACGCAAGCGGTACGGCGCGTCTGCTACATAGTCTTCGAGCAGGTCGAGCAAGAGGGCTACGCCCCGGCGAACGAGTGGTCGGCACCGGTTGGGCTCATCAGGCAGCAATGCACGGAGATCTCCGCAAATCGTCGCGCCCATGGCATCGGCGAACCGGCGACGCCAGGTCTCGGCCAGGGCTTGCACCTCGCCATCGGGAGCCGCTGGCGAGATCCGTCCTAGGAGCGATCCGATGAGGATGACGCCTCCGCTGAGGATGCCACATAGCTCCTTCTCTGTGAGACCTACACCGCCGCCAAAGGGCGTGCTCACGCGAAGCAGGACATCGGGGGCTTGGCCGTATAACACCTCGCCGACGGCGAGGACGGTGGCCTCCGATCAATGACAGCCCGCCGCAAAGTGGGCCTCGGCGCGCGCAATCACTTGTTCTTTCATCATCCCTCGTTTGGTATGGTGGTACGGAGCACAAGCCCCGCGCCGGGCCCCGAACGACAGAGAAAGGCATCGGCGTGCTCGCCCGTCTCTGCTTGGTAGGCAGCCGGGACGCGCTCGCAGAAGGAGCCGGCCATGTCGCTGGCGACGAGGGCTACGATACATCCTCCCCATCCGGCGCCAGTGAGGCGCGCTCCCGCTGTGCCCTCGGTTTCGCGAGCGATGGCTACCAATGCCTCGATCTCGGGCACGCTGATCTCATAATCGTCACGCGCGCTGGCGTGCGCCTGGTTCATCAGGTCGCCAAAGGTGAGGATATCGCCGGCCCGCAGCGCGGACACGGCCTCCAGCACACGTCGATTCTCGCTGATGACGTGGCGGCAACGGCTACGAATGGAGAACTCGTCCGTTCCCGTCGCAACACCTCGATCCAGCAGCGCATCGGGATCGACACCGAGTGCCGAGAGCTCCCTCCGCGAGATCGTTTCTGGCAGCAGAGGGGCCAGCTCGTTCCACGGATAGTTCTCGGCATCCCTGAGCGAGCCGATCTCTGGGTGCTGCCGTTGGAGAAGACGGACGCCGATTCTACACTCGGCGACTCGCCGGTTAAAGTGGGGACCCGTGTTGCGGTGACGAACACCGCTATCGACCACGACGACGGCATAGTCTTTCGGAAGGGGTACGTGTTCATAGTGGTAGGTGGATCCATCGCCGCGGGGTCGGCAGTCGAGGAATAGAGCATGATCCCGGCGGGCGAGGACAGCGCTGAACTGGTCCATGATGCCGCCACGGGTGCCTACGTACCACTCGGCGCGGCCGCACGCGTCAGCTAGTGCTGGGCCCGTGATGTTCAGCGCGTTCACCTCTGCCAGGGCGATGGCTGTCACCACTGTCAGCGCAGATGACGACGATAGACCGGATCCGCGGGGGATGCCGTACGGAGCTCGACCGTCCACCAGCGCATCCATGCCCTGTAGTGGGCGGTCTGTCTCTTGGGCCAGAAGCTGGGCTGGCCCCCGTACATAGTTGGACCAGTCGCCGACCTTTGCCTTGGGAATCTCGGTGCCGATGCGAAACTCTCGTGCGGGATACGAATCTTTAGCGTTGCGCAGGCGCACGAGCCGATCTTTCCGTGGGCGACAGAGCAAGAGCACGTCCTTGTCCAGCGCCGTCGGAAGCACGTACCCTTGGTTATAGTCGGTGTGCTCCCCGATCAGGTTGACCCTGCCGGGCGCACGGAACACTAGGACCTCTCCCGGTCCATAGATCTCTGCAAATCTGGTTAGGTTCTCCTTGTAACGTTTCGCTTGGCTCGCAAGCGTTGCCTTGTCTTGACCATAGGTGGACGCTAGCTGGACGGTATAATTGTCATTCTGCTCCATGCGACTCTCCGAGAATGGACGGTTCATCGCCAAGCAATATCGTCGGGCGCAAGGCGATCTGTCAAGCCTGGGCGGATCGACAGGGCCTCGCCAGCCCACTCATTGCTCGATGGCAAGCTTTCTGGTACCATAGCACGATAGCTTCACTAGTGCCATTTGGAGCCCGACGTGTGTAGCGATTCCCGGCATCACGTGCACCATAGAGAACGCTGGTGGGTGACCCTGCTCCTAGTTTGCCATCTGGTGCTGGGTGTTTACTATAGCGTGGTGATCCCGATCTGGGAGGCCCATGATGAGATCGGGCACTATGCCAAGGTGCGCTACATAGCCACAGAGAGGAGGCTGCCTCCGCCGGGTGCGACAACGGCTCCTGCCATGGACGAGACGCACCAGCCGCCTCTGTACTACTTGCTGGCAGCTGTTCCGGTCATGGTTTTGCCGTTAGAGGAATCGCTTGACTACCGAGCCAATCCCTACGTAGGCTACGCCGATGCCCAAGGCGGTTACAATGTGGCGATCCACGATCCGTCATCAGAGGCATGGCCCTATCGTGGCGATGTGCTCGGCGTGCATCTGGCACGGTGGTTCTCTGTCCTTCTAGGGGCAATCGCGGTGCTTTTGGTGTACGCAAGCGCACGCACCTTGTGGCCTCAACGCGCGTTCCTGCGGTGGAGTGCCGCACTGTTTGTGGCAGCGTGGCCTCAGTTCCGCTTTAGCACGGCGGTTGTCAATAACGATATCGCTGCCATGTTGGCATCTGCCGTGATGCTCTATGGCCTAGTGCTATGGCTGCGGGGATACGAGACGGTCAGGTCTGGCGTATGGTTGGCGCTGGGCATGGCGATGCTGGCTCTGGCCAAGACGAGCGGGTTGCCGATTCTCGCCGTGGGGGTTCTCGGTCTGGCAATAGGCAGAAGACGCCGTCACGGCGATTCACGGCTCTCTGGGATCGTGGCGGCTCTGGGAGTTGCCACCGCGCTGGTGGCGTGGTGGTATCTACGCAACGTGCAAGCCACTGGCAGTCTGATAGGCGGGCCATGGAGCACTCTTGGCGAGCTGCTGGCAGGTCGAGAGGGGTCCAATGTCGCGGGCAGATCTGTTCTGGAAGCAGGATCGTGGCTGCATGCGCTATGTACCTTCTGGGCGGGCTTTGGCCAGAACAACGTAGCCTATCCCAACTGGGTATATGGGGCGGCGCTAGCGATCGTGATGCCGCCTTTGGCTGGAATGATCGCTTGGGCATCAGAGCGACAGCCATCTGACCAAGTGACTGCCGTGATGCTGGCGTGCCTGATGGTGATGGCCGCGGTCGTTGTGCCCCAAGTGCTTTGGGCGCTTCGTGGCTGGACGCACGTGCAGGGACGCTACCTACTGCCGAGTCTGCCGGCGCTCGCGCTGCTCCTTGGCTTGGGCTGGTCGAGCCTGGGCGAGCGGCTTGCTCTCCGCTGGCTATCCGCGGTTCCCGTGGGGGCTATGGTTGCGCTGGTGAGCGCCACGCCTCTATGGGTGATCCAGCCGGCCTATGCCTATCCACGTGTTCCTACGTCGGTTGACCTGGCTGCCATCCCCTCGTTGCAGTACCGCTTCGGCCAATCAGTCGATTTGGTGGGTTGGCGCGTGGTCACTTTGGCGGTGGCCCCTGGAGATACCTTCAGGAGTGAGCTCGTGTGGCGTGCTCTCAAGCCGACGTGGACCCCGTTAGTGCTTTCGGCTAAGCTACGCGACGGGGAGGGGCGTTTGCTTGCGGAGGTGACCCGCTTCCCCGGCAACGGGTCGTTGGCAACCGACACATGGGAGCCAGGCCTATATCTGGAGGAGCTGTCCATGAGCATTCCTGAGGGCGTGGCCGAGGAGCGACATCAGCAACTCTGGCTGGACGTAAGCCTCTACCCGCGATGGGATGCTGAATCGCCGCTGGCAGTGTTTCAAGAGGGGCTCGGTCGGATTGGGCGCAGCCTTCGCTTGGGACCTGCAAAGTTCAGGGGTGCGAACGACGATCTGTCGGGCCTTTCGGCCGTGAGGTACATGGTTGGCGATGGCCTAACGTTGCAGGGCCTTGCTGGAGAGTTCGCGAACGGTGCTATCGTGGTGCAATCAGGCTGGCGAGCCGAGGTTGATCTGCAGGCAAACCTGCACGTATCGCTGCAGGTGCGGGATGCTGCCGGCGAGGTAGTGGATCAGGACGACGGCCCCTTGGGGGGAGACCGGTTACCTACGTCTCTCTGGGAGGCAGGCGACGAGTTCCTGGACCGCCGATCCGTCGTCGTGCCGGATCGCGAGTCGGAGCCCCTTCGAGTGTATCTGTGCGTGTACGAGCTGGCGAGCATGCAGCGGTGGGAAGTGTCGCGCCAGGGCGAGTCCGTGGGGTTAGAGCTGTGCCTTGGCGAGTTGGGGGCGGAGAGGGACGGCTTTGAAGCGTTCTGGTGAGCCTTCGTGTGTCAACTCAAATGAAAATGTTACCGAAGGCTGATCAGTCACTCAGAAGATAATGTTACCGAACGGCCAGGGTCTCGAGCGGCTGATACATGG
>JBNGEB010000064.1:0-11199 GCA_049975585.1 Anaerolineae bacterium | reverse complement strand
GCCGGAGACGTATTCTCTTGGTCAGCGGACAGCGTCTCTGTGCCGCGGCCGCCACGCCTGCGCCGTCCGTTACCGGCTGCTTCCTCTACGACAGAGCTCGATGCGTTGGTCGGTGTTACTGACGGCGTGGCCGTCGGGCTGGCCGTCGGCGAGTCGGTCGCCTGTGTGGGGAGCGTGTTTTGAGCAAGATTGGAGCTGCCATCGGGTGCCTCCGGAGCGGCGGCGGATTTGGTGCTGATCTGTTGCCCGAACAGCTCTTTGGCCGCAAAGACCGTTCCCGTGCATGCGGCAGCAACGAGCCCCAGCCACCCCAGCCTCACAAACCGGCGTCGAGAGATGCCGATCGCCGTACGGCTTGCGGGTACGGCCTCCGTCTGGGTGCAGCGATCACCTCGCCTGACCTTGCGAGGTGTCTTGGAACTGGGTTTGAAGACGCATCGTGTCATCTGCTGGATCCAGCGGGCGTGCAGGGCTAAGTGTAGGCCGATTCCGGCGACCATGACCATGCTGCTAATAACGTGGAGATCGCTCCACAGGGTGAGCTTGAGCCCCAGCAGCCGCGGGTAGCCATCCGCGCCGATAACGGACGCTTCCGGCGGCAGCAAGAACAGGCCGCCGCTTACCGCACTGACCAGCAACGATATCGCTATCGCCACATCGACCCAGTAGTTTCGCCTCGCTCTCACGGGGCGGTCGGACACGCATTTGGTCATGCGGCCGATCCATTGTCCGTGTAGCGCTAGGTGCGCGCCCACGCCCGCAATCATGGCCAGGCTGCTGATGGCGTGAAGATCGCTCCAGGCCAGCAGCGTCAATCCGAGCATTCTGGGGAAGCCATCTGGCCCAATACCGGCCATGTCTGGCGGAAGCAGGAAGACTAGGCCGCTGAGCAGGCTCACCGCAGTGGCTACGGCAATGGCCAGATCGACCCAGTAATTGAGTTTCGCCCTGTTCATCTGTATCCCTCGATGGCACTGTGCATGTGCCTTGATGATTCTATGAGGCTGACTGCATGATAGCCTGCGTCTGTGAAGCCATGGTGAAGAGCTCGTGGCGACGGTGTGGGTCCTTGGCAAGGCCGGGCCGTCCTTGCGTATTTGAACCGATCGGATATAATTGGACGTCTAACAATCAGACGGCTAAGGATCCGTCGGGGAGGAGCGATGGTGCAGGATCCCGACAGAATCGCCGAGATGAACCGCCTGCTTGGCCGAGTGTGCCGGTCCCACTTTGCGCAGGCCAATGCGATGCTTGCCGAAGTGGGCGTGTACCGAGGTCAACCGCCGCTGCTCCACGCGCTTTGGGAGGGCGATGGCCTGTCCCAGGCGGCGCTCGCCGATCGGTTGGGCATCACGGCGGCAACCGTTAGCAATATAGTCCAACGGATGGAGCGAGTAGGCCTCGTGGAGCGTCGCGAGGATCTCGAGGCTAGCCGATGTTGGCGCCTGTAGCAAACGCGTGGGGACCGGTCTTGCTGTCTGCGGTTCTCTGGGCTAAAATATCTGCTCATGAGGCGTCTTTGTGATGAGGGGCGATCTAGCGCATGCTGGATCGCCCCTTCTGCTGCGCGTCGCTGTCGTCTAGACCAGCTCGGAGGCGTGCAACGCCACCTTGCGAAAGGCGGCGGCATAGGCCTCGATGCGCTCCGGATCGTCGTGCTTGAACCAAGGCACGCCTATCACGCGCCCGCTCAGCGCCTCGGTGACGGGCAGCGATCCCGGCGGTTGCCGCAGATCCCGGTCGGAGAAGGCGATGCGGGTGGGCTTGCCATCCTGGTAGATGTCAGCTTCGTTGAACACGGGGTGCAGGTGGAGCGGCAGGTTCACGCCGCGGCCGCAAAAGGCCCCCTCGGCCTGGACGGCCTCGGCAAAGCGCTCGGAAGGCAGCCCGCCCAGCTCCTGGGGGAGATAGTGCCCTACGGGATTGTACCAACCGCCCATGGTGCTGCCGGAATCCTTGGGCGTGCGATGGGCACGCAGCCCCGGCGTCCCCTCCAAAAGATCCCAGAAGCGGTTCATGCCGGCTTGGATCTCGGCGATGCGCGCGTCATAGTAGCGCAACTGCACGCGTCCCATAGCTGAGGCCGTCTGATTGAGCCGGTGCTTGAAGCCGCCAAGGGGAAGACCAGCGTAGGCTTTCAGCTCGGGAAGCGTCAGGTACTCGGCGTGGCGCTGGTAGAAGCCAAAGGCGATGGCGCGCTCATAGATCTCCTGGTCATCGGTGACCAGGATGCCCCCCTCGCCGATGGGGAAGCTTTTGCCCGACATCAGCGACATGGCCGCCGCATCGCCGAAGGTACCCACCTTGCGTCCCTTGTAAAGGCCGCCCTGCGCGTGCGAGACGTCCTCGATCACCTTCAGGTTGTGGCGCGTGGCGATCTCCATGACCGGATCCATGTCGGCGGGATGCCCGCAATAGTGCACCACCACGATGGCCTTGGTTCGGGGCGTGATGCGATGTTCGATGTCGTTGGGGTCGATGCACAGCGTCTGGGGATCGGCGTCGGCGAACACCACCGTCCCTCCCAACGAGAACACGGGCAGCGCGCTGGCCCAGTAGGTTTGCGAGGGCGCGATGATCTCGTCCCCGCGGCCTATGCCGCAGGCGAACATGGCGCCTAGCAGAGCGGCCGTGCCGTTGCAGAAGGTGAGGCCGTAGGCGCGCTCCTGCCACTCGGCGAACTCGCGCTCGAACTGCAGGCTCACATCCCAGCCCGACATGGCGCCGCGGCGCAGGACGTCGAGCACGGCCTGCTCGTCCTCTTCCGTGATGATGGGCCACTGGAACAGGTCCGGCGCGGGCTCGGTCACGACCTTGGGACCGCCCAGGATCGCGAGATCGCCCTCTACCCAACTTGATATACTCACTATACTATCCTCGCTGTGGACGCCTTTAGGCGTCTCGCTTCTCCGTCGAGCGGTTGTTGAGACGTCGCCAGTATGTTACGATGGCTGGCTGGAACCACGACGGGTCCCCCTCAGCCGCCACCGTCTTGAAGATCTCGTGTACCAGGCTCGTTACCGGCGTCGCGGCATAGAGCTCGTGCGCATGCTCTAGCACATAACCCAGATCCTTGTAATGTAGGGCTAGTTGACCCGTGCCCTCGAACGTATCGCCATAGATGACGTCGGGTATGGGAAAGCCGAGGTACTCTTTGGGTAGTTGGGGATCGAGACCAGCGGCGCGCGCGAACTCGATCGCCTCGCAGAAGACGGCCAGCTGGCCCGCCTGCACGAGCTGGTTCACATACTTGAGGGCCTGGCCTTGGCCGATCTCGCCCACGTGCCGCACCTTGTAGCTGACGCATTCCAGTACGGGAAGTGCTTGCCGGTAGAGCTCCTCGGGGCCGCCGACCATCAGCAGGAGGCCGTGCTGCCGCCAAGTGATAGGCGAGTCGATATAGCCCGCGCCGCGCTCGGCGCATAGCTTGTGGTAGGTGACTTCGGTGCTGACGCGGGTGGTGCCCGTGTCCACCACGAGCTGCCCCGGCTGTAGGACGCTGAGGATGCCGTCTTCCCCCGACATGACAGCCTCAACCTGTGGGCTCCCCGGCAAGGAAAGCAGGATCAGGTCGGCGTGGGCCGCCACATCGGCCGGCGATGCGCCCGCGCGCGCTCCCTGCGCCATCGCGCGTTCAATCTTTTGCGCGTCGATGTCATAGACGGTGAGCGGAAATCCAGCTTCTAGGAGCTTGGTTGTGTAGTGGGAGCCGATGCTGCCCACTCCCACCAGCCCCACTTGAATCTTTGCTGCCATTGTCCTCCTTCTTTGGGGGTTGTCTCTGCGACGGTTGTCTGATAGAATGATGGCGCTTCTACCGAGGTCGCTTCGCTACCGAGGTCGCTTCGCTACCGAGGTCGCTTTGCTACCAAAGCCGTGCGCCATGGTAAAAGCTGAGCGGAGGCGTGTCAACATCTTCCGCGACTGTATCTCAGACCCCTAGCTACGGAGGCCACCCTATGGCTCGGTTCCAGATCGCCACCTTTAACGCCAACTCGATCCGCGTTCGCTTGCCACAGATCCTTGCCTGGTTGGAGCGGGTCCAGCCGGACCTGCTTGGCGTCCAGGAGACCAAGGTGCAGGACAGTGAATTCCCGCGTGAGGAGTTGGAGGGAGCGGACTGGCACGTGGCCTTTCGCGGGCAAAAGAGCTACAACGGCGTGGCATTGATCAGCCGCGAGCGTCTGGATCAGGTACAGTTTGGCTTTGACGACGGTTCCCATCCGGCGCGACTGGCCCGCACCGAGGTCAAGGGCGTGCACATCATCTGCAGCTATGTCCCCCAAGGCAAGGCCATCGATCATGAGGACTATCAGCTCAAGCTAAGGTGGCTCGACGGCATCCGTGACCTCTTGGAGACGCACTTTACGCCGCAAGATCTGGTCCTGTGGATGGGCGACCTGAACGTAGCGCCGGAACCTATCGACATCTATGACCCCAAAGGGCATGCCGATCACGTTGATTTCCACATCGACGTGCGCCAGAAGCTGGCGGAAGTCTGCTCGTGGGGCCTGGTGGACCTGTTCCGTCGGCACCATCCCGACGAGCCTGGGCACTATACCTACTGGGACTATCGCGCGCGCAACCCGGTGGTCGAAGGCAAGGGCTGGCGCGTGGATCATATTTTGGTCACCGAGCCGTTGGCGGAGCGCTCCACCGGCGCCTGGATCGACGTGGACGCCCGCATGGCCGAGCGCCCCTCGGATCACACCTTTTTGGTGGGCACGTTCGACCTCTAGGGCGGCGGGCAGGCCGAGCGACTCTGCAGGAACACATCAGCCAGGGCACCCTACGGTACGCTCTAGGGTCAACCAGGATCTAGGTGACGAGGTGTGGTGTCAGCACAACGACCATGTGGGGCATCTTGCGCCGCTTGGCGCATACGCTACGCATCCCCCTCTGATGACCCGCTGCTCTTTGAGCCCCATGTCTAGCTTGTTGCTGCGCGTGGGCGTGATCTTTTCGGCCTTGGCTAGGCCATCTTTGATCCGCGAGCGTTGAATGTAATCAGAGGCCATCCGCTGCAATCCATCTGGCGGGGGCACAGCAGGGCGTTCCCTACCAGGGCCAGAGTTCCCACCTGACATCCACCCCCATCCGTCTATACTCTGGCGGACAGGGGAGGCATCATAGCCATGCTGGGAGCGCGATGAGCGAGAGACGGCGCGCAGTGGCCGCCCTGCTGGGGGCGGCGTTGCTTTGGAGCACGGGTGGGGTCCTGATCAAGTGGGTGGATTGGCATCCCATGGCCATCATGGGGACCCGGAGCCTGATCGCGGCAGGGCTGACCTGGGCCTTGCTAGGGGGGCGGGTGCGTCACATTGGCCGGCTGGAGCTGGCGGCGGCCGTGGCCTATGCCGTCACCGTGGCCCTGTACGTGTCGGCGGTCAAGCTGACCACGGCGGCCAACGCCATTTTGCTCCAGTACACGGCGCCCGTTTGGATCGCGCTCATCGGCGCGCGGGTGCTGGGGGAGCGCCCCAGCCGCAGCGACTGGCTGGCGGTGGTCGTAGCGTTGCTGGGCATGGCGCTGTTCTTCCGCGAGGAGCTGCGCGCCGAGGGGTTCGTTGGCAACTTGCTGGCAGCGGGGAGTGGCCTCACCTATGGCATCAGCATGGTGCTCCTGCGCAAGCAAAAGGATGGCGATCCGCTGACGGCCATTCTGGTGGGGAACGTGATCGCGGCGGCGATAGGGCTCCCCTTTGCCGTCGGGCGCCCCTTGCCCAATGCCCAGGGCTGGCTGGGCTTGGCGCTGCTGGGCGTCTTGCAGCAGGGCCTGTCCTATGCGCTGTACAGCTATGCCATCAAGTACGTGCGGGCCTTGGAGAGCGCGCTGATCCTCACCATCGAGCCGATCCTCAATCCGATCTGGGTAGCGTTGACCATCGGCGAGTACCCGCATCCTAGTGCCATGGTAGGCGGTTTGCTGGTGCTGGCGGCGGCGACTGCGCGTGCCGTGGCGGCCGCGCGCCGCTCGCGGCGGGTGCACGCAGCTTGACGTGGCCCTCCTTCGGTTGGGTTTGCCAAGCATGAGCTCCCGCCATCAGTCACGTGCATAGCGGAACCGGCACCGCCCAAGGCACGGTCGGTACCGGCTAGAGGCGAGAGCCGTAGGATCAGATCACCTCGAAGCCGTCCCGACAGTAGCCCTCGCCGGGCGGGTACTCGAAAAGGCCCCGATGTCGTCGCCCTGCAGGCCGCAGTCGGTCGTCCTGAGCGACTCCTCGCCGATGGTGCCGATCGCGGCGTTGCGGACCTCGGCGTCAGTCTGCGAGCATGCCGCGGACGATGACGTCTACGGCGGCGTCCTCCTCCAGGCCTCTGGCGAGCAGCGTCTCGAGCTGCTTTTTGTCCACGGTGCCGATGGCGGCCTCGTGGGTGACCTGGGCTTGGGGGTGGGTGACGCGGACGACGGGCACGGCGTTGGCGATGGCCTGGTCACGGACGATCTCGACGCAGTCCACGTGACCTCGCGCACCGGGTGCATGGCCCTCGGTGGTGGCGTGCACGTCGCTGCTGGCGCGCTCGCGCACGGCGATGCGCGACTTGGCCAGGCCGCGCGCGCGCGCGCCGTTAAGGCGTACCACCTCGCGGACAAAGATGTCGTCATCGCCCGAGCCCATCAGCCGCGCATAGAGCTCAGCCACGCCATCCGCGGCGACGTCCACCTCATAATCAAAGGCGACGTGGCCGGCACGTCCGTTGTGCAGGGCAAAGGTGCTGCTATAGTAGCCGCCCTCGTCCACGGTGACGCGGGCAGTGGGGAGCACATCGACGCCGCCGTCAGGCCCGTGAAAGTGGGTCTCGCGGTACTCCATGCGGGCGCCCTCGCCGACGTGGATGGTGCCTTCCATGATGTGCTCGACCTCGCGCGCGTTGGGAAAGGTGCAGTGGGCCATGAACCTGGCCTGAGCCCAAGCGCCGATCTCAAAGTGGACATAGATGCGCTGGACGCCCTCTTCGGGCAGGACGCCAAAGCAGAGGTGCACGGGCAGCGGCAGCTTGACGCCCGAGGCGACCTCCGCGCGGATGCGGACGCCGTCGGGCAGCTCCTCCGAGGTCATATGGAGGCCCGGCAGGTCGTGGCTGGCGACGACTCGGTTGCCGTCCACGATGAGGCGGGCGACGCCCGGCGTTCGGAGGACCTCGGGATCGCCGTCAGCTTGCTCGTAGGCCGTGAGGATATCCTTAAAGTCGCTCATAGGGGTCCTCTATCTCGACGGGCTCGCTGCGGTCGCACGGCTCGCAGCAATGGGTGTAGCGGTTACAGACAATGTCGGGGTCATCGGTGATGACGACGCGCCCCTCGCAGATGAGCGAGGCGTGGTCGGCTCGCTCGACTATTTCGTCGCGGTGGCTGATGAGTAGTACTGTGATGCCTTCGTCGGCCATGCGATGGATGAGGTTGCTGATGTCGTCCAAGCTGAGGGCGTCGATGCCCGAATCGGGCTCGTCGAGGATGGCGAGCTTGGGGCGCATGGCATAGACGGCCGCCAACTCGATGCGCTTGCGTTCGCCGCCGGACAAGGCGTCGTCCACTCGGCGGTAGAGGTAGGTCTCGTCCAGATTAACCGCTTCGAGAGCGTCCACCAGGCGTTCGAAGGAGCTCTCCTGTTGGCCGAGGGCCAGGTAGCTTTGGACGGTAAGTCCCTCAAAGCGGGCGGGCTCTTGCCAGGCCAGGGTGATGCCTCGCTGGGCACGCTCGGTGGTGCCGAGCCGGGTGATCTCCTCGCCATCGAACAGGATGCGGCCGCGGACGGGGTGATAGCCCGCCAGCGCCATCAGGCTGTAGGCCAGGGTGCTCTTGCCAGAGCCGTTCAGCCCCAGGACGGCGTGGACGGTGCCGCGCTCGACGGACAGATCGACGCCGCGCAGGATCTCGGCGTCGTCGCGGGTGACGTGCAGGTTGATGACTTGCAGCAAGGGTAACGCTGTGGCCATGGAAGGGTTCCTTTGGCAAAGCACGCGCGGGGCGTGCGGGAGGATTCACGAGTGGGAGTATAGCACAAAGGGGAGGGGGCGGCATATTGTAAAGCATACACCGGTAGGGCGAATCCCGACCGTGCCCGGTCGGGTGTTCGCCCGCGGGTCTCTGGCCGCCCCCCAATGCGCGCATACCGGCTCCTGGTCGGCGAGGCATAGATTCGCCGACACGACCAAGGGCATGGGCGGTCAGAACCGTCGCCGCGCCGGTATTAGCAGGCGCGCAACCCGGTGGTCGAAGGCAAGGGCTGGTCTAGCGCCTTCTCCAGCATCTGCACCGCTGTGCTTCCAGCTCATCCGCCAGCCGCTCGTGTCGCGCGATCTCGCGATGGGTGGTGGCGGGGTTCGCGAGGCCCTGTTGCGCGACAGTGCCCATGTCTCTTTGCCCCACGGCCAGATGGCGCCCCCATGGGAGGCGACTTGGCCATACAACCTCGTCCGCCATCTGACGCAGGTAGGCGGCGCCGTAGCTGAGTTGGAGCTGCACGCTCTTCTCTGGGGTGAGACGGAAGGGGCGCTTGGCTCTCTCAGGACGAAAGAGCAACCCCTGGTCGGTAATGCTACCGCTTTGAGGCTGATTCGCGATAAGCGAAAAGGCTTGAAACCCACCAGAGTCGGTGAGAATGGGTCCCTGCCAGCCGAACATGGCGTGGAGTCCCCCCAAGGCCTTGATGGTGTTGCTACCCGGCCGTTGCATCAAGTGGAAGACGTTCATCACGACCGCCTGGATGCCGGCGTTGGCGACGTCCTGGGCGTCGGCGCCGCGAACGGTGCCGCGTGTGGCATCGGGCAGGAATGCGGGTAGTTGGATCGGCCCACGTGGCAGCGAGAGACTAGTTGGCATGGTGCTCCTCGTGGTTGACGGTAGTGCTGACCATCGGCTT
Source organism: Anaerolineae bacterium (assembly GCA_049975585.1). Taxonomy (GTDB): domain Bacteria; phylum Chloroflexota; class Anaerolineae; order UBA1429; family UBA1429; genus DAIRUQ01. The sequence goes on along the minus strand of JBNGEB010000064.1, from coordinate 2,332 downwards.
GGGGACGTCTCGGTTGACCCTCTGCTTTCCTAGTGCTAGCCTCTCGGCTGGCAGGCATACGGTTAGGGAGGTCACGTTGCCCATCGTCCTGGCCATCACGGGACCGAAACGTTCCGGCAAGACGACATTGTGCGCACGCTTGGTGCAGCGTTGCACCGATCTGGGATTGTGTGTGGGCGGGGTATTGGCGCCAGATCGTATCAAGGAGGGCGCCAAAGCAGGCATCGACGTCGTCTGGCTGCGCGATGGCCAACGGCACGCCCTGGCTCGCATCGTCCCACGTGACAAAGCGACGACGGTGGGCGAGTATGCCTTTGACCAGCAGGTCCTCGACGACACCCTCGCCGTGTTGCTGCGCGACCTGAGTGCTTCCCTGGACCTGGTCGTGATCGACGAGATCGGCCGCCTCGAGCTCAAGCAAGGCGGCGGTTATGCGGCTGCCCTGGACGCCATCGCCTCGTCGCCGGTGCCCGTTGTGGCCGTGACCGTGCGCCCCGAGCTGGTCGAGATCCTGTCCGAGCGTATTGCGCCCTCGCCAGTGCATGCCTTTGACATCACGGACGACCCCGAGCGGGCCTTGACGGCCCTGGTCGAGGCCATCCGCGGCGCCACACAGATGCGCTAATCCTGCAAGCCCTCCACGATGCGGGCGTACTTGGTCACGAGCTGATCCGCGGCCTCGTCTGTGCCTGCCTGGGCATACACGCGGAACAGAGGCTGGTCGGGGTCGGGTGAGACCAACACCCACTGATCATCGGACAGGACCACGCGCACGCCGTCGATTTGGGGAGCTAGTCGGGCCTTGAACTGCTCGTTCAGGAGCCGCATGATCGTGCCCTTGTACTCCCACGGGCAGTCGACGGTGCCTTGGGCCATATGATAGATGGGGACCGCGTCCACCAGCTCGGATAGGCGCACGTTCAGCGTAGCTAGGAACTCCAGGAGCTTGCCCACAGTCATCATGCCATCCACGACGGGCTGCCACTGCGGCCAGAGGTAGGCGCCATTGGTGTCGGTCGCCAGCACCACGTCCTCGGTGGCGGCTGCTTGCATGAGAGCGTACGGCGTGTAGCGTGTTCGCAGCACCCGGCCGCCGTGCTCCTCGGCGATCTGCTCGAACACGTTGGGCGCGATGACCGGTACGGCGATGACGCCGCCCTCGTTCATTTGCAGGGCAGCGCTAGCTATAGCGGCAGCGAGCTTGGCGGCGGGCACGGGCCGGCCGAGATCATCCACGACATAGACGCGTTCGCCGCCTACGTCGATGCGGACTCCCAGGTCCGTTTCCAGCGCGCCGCAGATGCTGGTTAGGGTGGTGAGCGCCTTCTGAAGTTCTTCCTCTGGGATGGCCATTTTGGTCTCGTCCACCGCCTCGTTCAGAGCCACGACGCGGCAGTTGAGGCGGTTGAGAATGGGGCCTAGGACCTGCCCTGTTGGGGCGTTGGCAAAATCGACAGCGATGTACGGGTTGCGCAAGGTGATGGCCGCGGTCTGCAGGACGTCCAGGAACTCGCGCGTATAGTGCTCCACGACGTCGGTGGCATAGCTGATGGTGCCGATCTCATCCAGAAAGACGCGGCGAAAGTCCTCCCGGAAAAAGACGCGCTCAATGTTGCGTTCGGCGTTCTGGCTGAGGTCCTGGCCGCGTCGGTCAAAGAACTTGATGTCCACCAGCCTGCTGTCATAGGGCGAGAGGCGCACGTGGACGCCGCCCTCGGTGCTGATGCTACCCGTGAAGAACCGCGCGACTGGGATTGGCAGCGAGCGCACGTCCAGCACGTTGACGCCCGCCGACGGCATGCCCGAGATCAAGGCTCGTTTGAGCATGCGCGGGCTGCGGTTGGGGTCGCGGTTGATGGTGACGGTGGCGCCCTTGGGCAGCGTGGCAGCAAAGGCGGCGCCCAGCTTGGCGGCGAACTCGGGCGTCAAGTCCACGTTCACGAGGCCCGTCACCCCGTAGCGGCCAAAGAGCACACGTCGGCCTTGCGCGCCCCAGATGATGCTGGACCGCACCGTGGCGCCGGCCTCGACTTCCTTCTCGGGCCAGATCTTGACGCCCGGGTGGATGACGGCATTCTCCCCGACGACGGACGAATCGCCGACGACGGCACCCTCGAACACGACGACTTTGCGCTTGAGGCTGCACTGCCGCCCGATAATGGCTCCGCGAAGCTCGACGCCCTCGCCGATGTAGCAGTTGCGCCAAACGATGCTCCGATCAATGTGCGTGTGTCGGTCCACCACCGAATAGTCGCGGATCACCGTCGGGCCATGGATGATGACCCCCTCCATGATCTTGACGCCGCGCCCCAAAAAGACGGGACCGTAGAGT
>JBNGEB010000063.1:9947-11304 GCA_049975585.1 Anaerolineae bacterium | reverse complement strand
CAGCTATGTCGAGCGCGTGCTCGCCTACGCCGAGGAACAAGGCGCCGGCCTCGTCGTACTTACCTTGGACACCCCCGGTGGCGTGGAGGCGGCCATGCGCGAGGTGGTCCAGCATCTCCTAGAGTCGCCGGTGCCGGTGGTCGTCTATGTGGCGCCGCAGGGAGCGCGCGCGACCTCGGCTGGCCTCTTTATCCTGTTGGCCAGCCACATCGCCGCCATGGCCCCAGCAACCCACGTCGGCGCCGCCCACCCCGTCGCCCTTGGAGTCGAACTGGACGAGGCGCAAGCCACCAAGATCCTGAGCGACTCGGCGGCGTTTGCGCGCGGTATCGCCGAGCGTCGCGATCGCAATGCCGACTGGGCAGAAAGGGCCGTCCGGGACAACCTCTCGCTGACGGCGACCGAGGCGCAGGCCAAGGGCGTGGCCGATCTCATCGCAGACGACGTCGATGCCCTCCTGGCCGCCCTGAACGGCCGTAGCGTCGTGGTGGGCGGGCAGTCCACCACGTTGGTCACAGCGGCGGCACCGAGACAGCAGGTCCGCATGAACCTGGCTGAGCAGGTGATGCACATTATCAGCGACCCCAACATCGCCTACCTGCTGCTCACCCTGGGGATGCTCTTTCTCCTGGCCGAGATCGCAGAGCCGGGCCTGGGATTCGGAGCCGCAGGCAGCGTCATCGCCTTTGTGCTGGCGTTCTTGGCCCTGGGCAGCCTCCCGGTGAACTGGGCGGGCGTCGCCCTCCTGGCCGCGGGCGTCGTCCTCTTTGTGGTAGGCATCGTCACCGACACCGAGGTGATCGTGACGCTCACGGGGATCGTGCCCTTTGTGTTCGGATCGCTTCTGCTGTTTGCGCCCTTTGCCCCGGTCTCGCCTTCCGCACCCGACGTGCGCGTGAGCCCGTGGCTCATCGGCGGAATGTCAGGACTGGTGCTTCTCACCACCATCGGGGTCCTCCGAGCGGCGGTACGCGCCACCAGACTGCCTCCCCAGTCGGGCCCCGAAAGGCTGATCGGCCTTACCGGAAGAGCCCTGACGGCGCTCTCGCCTACGGGCCAGATTCGCGTCGATCAGGAGCTCTGGAGCGCGATCTCGGTGGCGGATGACATCGCAGAGGGAGCGTCTGTCGAGGTCGTGGGCATCTCTGGCGTCCGCCTCCAGGTAAGGCCTGCCCATGATGCACAGATCGCCAAGAGGCCCGACGAAACCTAGAGAGATGTGAACCCAGCGCCGCAGATCAGGAGGAAGCAACGTGGAGACCTTGATACTCGTCGTGATCATAGCCGTGATGGTGGCAACCGTACTGGCCATGTCCGTGCGCATCGTGGTCGAGTACAAGCGCCTGGTCGTCTTTCG
>JBNGEB010000063.1:0-9937 GCA_049975585.1 Anaerolineae bacterium | reverse complement strand
CTCGGGCGATCCCTGGGCGCGCGTGGACCCGGCATCGTGCTGCTGATCCCGTTCCTGGATCGCACCCAGATGGTAGATCTGCGCGAGGGCTTTTTCGATGTGCCTCCGCAGACGTGCATCACCAGCGACAACGCCTCCGTGTCCATCGACCTGCTGGTGTATGACAAGGTCATCGATCCGGTGCGCAGCGTGCTCGAGGTGGAGAGCTTTACCGGGGCCGCGCGCGGCCTGGCTATCACCACCCTCCGCGCCGTGGTTGGCTCGATGACCCTGGACGACGTCCTCTCCAAGCGCGACGAGATCAACCAGGTACTCCACGAGAAGCTGGACGTCATCACCGACCGGTGGGGCATCCGCATCACCACCGTCGAGATCCGCGAGGTGGTCCCGCCGCGCGCCATCGAGGAGGCCATGACCCGCCAGATGGCCGCCGAGCGCGACCGCCGCGCTGCCGTCAGCAAGGCCGACGGCGAGCGAGAGGCGGCGATCCGCGTTGCCGAGGGCGAGCGCCAAGCCACCATCCTCCGCGCCGAAGGTGAGCGCGAGGCCACCATCCTTCGCGCCGAGGGCGAGCGCCAGGCCGCCGTGCTGCGCGCCCAGGGTGCCGCCGACGCGCTCCAGGCCATCTATGGCGTGGCGAGCGGCGTCGATAGCAAGACCATGACCCTTCAGTACCTGGAGGCGCTGCGTGCGCTCGGTCAGGGGCCGGCCACCAAGTTCGTCATCCCCACCGAGTTCCTGCAGATGGTCCAAGGGATCACGAGCCACGCCAGCGAGGCGATGCGCGACCAGGACACGAGCGGCGTCTAGAGCAGCGGAGGTCCTTGAGCAGTAACCTGCCCAAGGACCTTGACTGTTGTGAGCGTGTCAGGCGGGGTCGTGCAGTCACTGCCTCTAGGGCCTCCATCCTAGCGCGACGTCGCAAACGCTGAGGATCTCTCGCAAGCCGAGCTCGAGAATGCCATGGAGCGTCTGGGCCTCGAGCCCCTCGACATGGATGAGGACGACGAGGAAGCGCTGCACCAAGCCGAGACGCGCAAGCTCACCGACGACGCGGGATTCAGCGCGCGCTAGCCGCGTCGCCCACGCGCTGACGCAACCTCGCCAGATCACGCTGCTGCTCGTCGCGCAGTCTGGGCGCTATGAACAGGCGACCGAGCAGCGAGCCCAGCAGAGGTACACTTGGTGCATCTACCGTTTGGCTGACGGCGAGCTTGCAGCCTGTCTTCTGTGGCCATAGGTCGTAGCGAACAGCCAGATAGCCACTGCCCGGCCGCCCCAGCTCGTAGCTCAAGGCGCGTCCGGCATCCAGTTGCAGCAGCACGGCCTCGCCCGACAAGCGACGCCGAAGCACTTGCTGAGTGATAGGCAACGTCTCCCCCATGGCGGGCAAGTCGCCGCGACCGAACTGCTCCAGGCCCTGACGCCACTCGCGCACTAGGTTCGCATCTGACAAGAACGGCCACAGCTCGTCCGGAGCTACCGATAGCCGTATCGACTCGGTGACGGTCACCAACGCTTGCACGCGCACTCCTCTTGTGCCAGCCGGTGCGCTATGGGCGCCCAGGGCGCACCGACGTTTCGGGGTTCATCTCTATGCGAGTCGATGTGCCAGACCCGTTGCAAGCGACACTCGCTCCTGCCGCTGTGTGGCTCTAGCCATCGTACAGGTCCGTGCTCAGGTATCGCTGGCCATCATCGGGGAGGATCACGACCACGCGCTTGCCCCGCATCTCGGGGCGCCCAGCCACCCCTAGCGCCGCCCAAACGGCCGCGCCTGCCGAGATGCCCACCAGCAGGCCCTCTTGCCTGGCCAGACGTCGCGCCATCTCGTAGGCGTCGGCATCGGTGACCGTCACCACCTCGTCGATGAGATCAGTCTGTAGAACATCCGGCACAAACCCGGCCCCGATGCCCTGGATACGGTGCTTGCCGGCCTGCCCGCCCGAGAGCACCGGCGAGCCAGCCGGCTCTACCGCCACGATCCGCAGCCCGGCACGCCTTGGCTTGAGCGCTTGGGCCAGGCCCGTGATGGTGCCGCCCGTACCCACGCCGGCCACGATCGCGTCCACTTGGCCATCGGTGTCGCGCCAAATCTCCTCCGCAGTCGTGTCGCGATGCGCCTGGGGATTGGCCGGATTCTGGAACTGCTGCAGGATGATGCCTTCGGAGACCTTGGCAAGAAGCTGCTCCGCCTTGGCGATGGCGCCCCTCATTCCCTCAGAGCCAGGCGTTAGCACCACCTCGGCGCCATACGCGGACAAGAGCTTGCGGCGCTCCACGCTCATCGAATCCGGCATGGTCAGGATCAGCCTATAGCCCCGCGCGGCACATACCAGCGCCAGGCCCACGCCCGTGTTGCCGCTGGTCGGCTCGATGAGCACCGTGTCGGGATCGATGCGCCCCTCTCGCTCCGCTGCCTCGATCATGGCCAGGGCGATGCGATCCTTGACACTGGCCCCGGGATTCAAGCTCTCTACCTTGGCCACGAGGTCGGCGCCAACGTCGGCCCCCAGCCTAGACAACCGCACCAGCGGCGTGCCGCCAATCAGCTCTGTAACGCTCTCATAGATACGCACAGACTACCTCCTCGCCCATGCGCTCGGCGGCGAGAGCCTACAGCGGCAGGTCCACCCATGCGCGCGAAGCGGCAGCACGAGCGCTGGCCTCCAGGACCTCCTGCACGCGAAGTCCATCCTCAAAGGTGGGCACCAGGTCACTTGACTGACCGCTCTGCAACGACTTGGCAAAGGCCTCGACGATGCTTGCGGGCCCGGCGTCATCCTTGCCGTGCAGACGCTCGGGGACCAGCACGGTGTGATAGGGCCGATCTGGCACGCCACCGTGACGGATCACGGTAAACTGCGCCATCTGCTCCTCGGGCAGCCAGAGTTGCAGCTCATAGGGCCGCTGCTGATCGTACATCAAGCCGCCCTCGCTCCCATAGACCTCAGCGCGCTGGTCATAGCCGCGCCCCGTGAACACGTAACTCCCGCAGAGGTATCCCATGGCGCCGTTGCCATACTGCAGCAGCAAGCTGCCCTGATCTTCCGTCGTGACTCTGACGCGCTTGTCGCCCACGGGATCCGCCCGTTCTGGCACAAAAGTCTTGGCATGTGCTGCAAGCGACGTGACGTCGGTATCTAGCCACCACAGCATCATATCCATGATATGGGATCCCATGTCGCCCATGCCGCCAAAGCCCGCCCGGGCGGCATCGTTGCGCCACGTGAAGGGCCTATCCGCGTATTGAAGCCCGCCGGCGGCATAGACGGCTGCCACTCGATAGATGGCACCAAGAGCTCCGCTCCTCAGGATCTCCCTCGCGAACCGCGAGGCAGGCGTGATCCTGTGGGAAAAGTTCACGCCGGTCACCACGCCGGCCTCGCTGGCGGCCTCGGTCATCTCGCGAGCCTGCTTCAGGGTCAGCGCCAGAGGCTTCTCGCAAAAGACGTGCAGTCCCTCCTCGATGGCAGCCATAGCAACAGGATGGTGCATGTCGTTGGGCGTGCAGATGCTGACCAGGTCCAGCGATTCTTTGGCCAGCATATCGCGGTAATCGGCATAGGTATGCCCGATACCGAACGCCTCCCGAACCTGCTCCAACGCCTCGGGACGCACGTCGGCTGCCGCCACCACGTCGATCCCATCGCATCGCTGGTATCCCCGAATGTGCCATCTGGCGATCCCGCCTGCCCCCACAATCCCCACACGTAGCCTCTGCATCGTGTCTCCTCCGCTCCGTGCATACGACCGACAGTAGCACCTATTATCTACTCTAAGGCATGGGGCGCAAACCAGTTGTGCGCCGGGCGGAACTCTGGCGCATTGGGGCGGCGTTCCAGTGGTTAGCCCTGAAAGCGAGCGCAACGTGGCTGCTCCACATCGGCGAACGGGCAGGTCAGCCCATCTGGACGTGGCCAGCGACGGTGCACGGCATCATCACACGTTTCGGGGACGCCATCACGGTGGATAGCGCCCCCGGCAAGGGAAGCTTGTTCCGCGTCTAGCTGCCCTGCTAGGGCAAACGCCTAGTTCTCAGTGATGATGCGATTCACCACCAACTGGCGGAACTCGGGCGATAGCCGGTTAAAGTAGGCGGAAAAGCCTGTCACGCGCACGATCAAGTCGGGATACAGCGACGGATCCTCGTGAGCCGCCAAGATCTTGTCCTTGTCCACCACGTTCATGTTGATCTGGGTGCCCCCCAGCCGGCAGTGGGTCTCGATTAGATGCATGACGTGCGCCACGGCATCGCGATCGGTCGCGGTGCCCAGATCCACCTCGATCTGCATGGGCGCCGAGTTGCCCCAGCCTGGCTGCACGCCCGCGATGGCCACCGCCAGTGCCGTCGGCGCCCCATCGTGGCGAAATCCGGGATCGGGGTTCGCTCCATGGGAAATGGGAGCGCCGGCATGCCGACCGTTGGGCGTCGCGGGCAAGCCCCTTCCCATCTCGATGGTGTTAGCCCAGGAAAAGATGCCCGGAATCATATTGTGGCCCGCCGGCGTTGGGCCCGCCTTGACCAAGGATGTGAACAGGCCCGACACCCGCCGCGCCCAATCATCGGCGGGGGCGCCGCCCGTCCCATAGCGCGGGATGCTCCGCATCATGAGGCGCGCTCGCTCACCTTCGGTGCCGGCCCAGTCGGCGTCCAGATGAGCCCGCAGCTCGTCCCACGTCACGCGCCCCTCGCGCTCCACGCGCTGCTCCAGCGCCGCAAAGGAATCCGCCACCGTCGCCAAGGCGGCGGCGTCCACGCAAAGGTTCATGTATTCCACGCCGCCATGCGACGCGTCGATCCCCTGCTCGATAGGCCCGTGGCACAAGAGGTCCAGCACGAGCTCGGGGAACACCTCGTGCATATGCTCGACCTGGATATCGAGGCCCTCCGCGATGACCGCCACGGCCCGCTCGAGATGCCCCTCAAACAGACGCCACAGCTCAGCGACGCTGCGCTCCAGCTCTGGCAGGGCGCAGAGATCGCCCCAAGCCGCGACAAACACCGCGCCCAGGTTGATCTTGACGCAGTCGTTGAGCGTGTACTCGCGGCCGGGCATGGCGCACCAATGGCAACCGGCGTAAGCCCGCTTGGACGCCACCTCAAAGGGATAGCCGTTCCGCATGTAGCCTTGCACAAAGCTGTCGATGCCCAAGAACTTTGGTACGCCCAGCTTGTCCTCCAGCATGATCTCCACGCCGCGGCGAAGCAGGCCGCGATCCACATCCTCGCCCACGCTGACGCCCACGTTGCACGGGATCTTGAGGCGGTGCGCCGCCTCCAGGATGAGGTAGGAGACGGGGTTCGTCACATCCTTGCGATCGCCGTCTGGGCCTCCCACCTGGATGTAAGCCGTGTCCCGTAGCAGCAAGCACGCCAGGTGAAAGGTGGCCTCCTCGTCATCCAGGATGCCGGCCTCCACGTCGCGCTGGTAGAACGGCTCCAGCAGGAGATCTAGTTTGCCCAGCGAGCCGCTCCCGTTGTACATCCGGGCCGCCATCTGGAACCAGACGATCCACTGGCACGCCTCTCGGAAGGTACGCGGCGGCTCGGTTACCAGCCGCTGGTTGATGTCTGCCATCTCGAGGAGGTTGCGCCGAAAGTCAGGTCGCTGCTCAGTGTCCGCTAGGTTGCGGGCGTGTTCGGCCGTGCGCGCGATCCAATCCTGGATGCCACGCGCTACCGCCTCCAGCCCATCGTAGAACGCATCGCTCTCTGGATGCACCTGGCGCCCACGCGCGATCTTGGCCAGGATGCCATCCCACCCCGACTCCAGCCCGATGGCCAGATCCTGGCAAAAGTGCTGCGCCGCCCCGATGCCCGTGATGAGGCCGTAGCGCCGCTGATCCTCGTGCAGCCAGGAATAGTCAAACTCGGGCTTCCATCCGCCCTTCCGGTAAGAGTTAAAGTTGGCCATGTAGGCGCCTGCCAGCGATGCTCTGGGGTCCACATAGGGCGGATGGGCGCGCAATAGCCGCGAAAAGTTCTCGCCGGCAGCTCTGGGGCCATAGAAGGCCCCGTTGGGGTGGTTGCTCACCATCTCCACGCCATCGAGCAGAACGTCCGTGATCTTCTGGCCCGAGCCGCTGATGGCCTCGGTGACCTTGCGGCGATCCTCAGGAGGCAGGATGATGGCCAGGTCATCGGCATTGAGATAGCCGGTCAGGGCCTGCTTGGCCTCGTTGGCCTCCATCTTGGCTTTGCGGAGCAGGTCGAGCCGTTGCGTGTAGGTCAACTCTGCCGTTTCTAGATCCATGCGTGTTACCCCCTCCCATGCACGAGGAGCGCCATACACCTATCTGTGCCATCCATGGGGAAGCGTCCTGCACCTTAACCCGTCGTTAACCGAACCTTTGCCTCACGCTAACCCACCATCAAGCACCGTGTGCTATCCTATGGGCGCTGGTGGGTGGCGGGACAACTCGCTCCCCAGCACGGAATCGTACACTCCCCCCAGCGCAGAGCGCGCGTCGAGTCGGCCCGGTGCGCGCTCTGTCCCCTTTCTCGAAAGCCTCACCTCTAGTCCCCAAAACAGGTCCCCACCGCCCGACCAGCCGCGACCCAGGGATGATCCGGCGGCACCGTGCGCAGCTCGCCCGCCACGTCCTTCAGCGGCACCGGCACGCATTCGTCGCCCCGCACGGAGATCATCACGCCGCCCACGTCATCGGCGATGAGCTCCGCGCAACGCGTGCCCAGCCGCGTCGCCAAGAGCCGGTCGTAGGGCGTAGGCGAGCCACCCCGCTGCAGATGCCCCAACGCCGTGAAACGCACCTCGATCTCGGCCATCTCCTCAAGCTGCTGGACCAGCCGCAAGCTGTGCGGGTGGAACGCTTCCTCCAGATCGTCGTCGTCATCCTCGTGATCGTCATCTTTGTGACCGAGGGGGCGCGCGCCCTCGGCCACCGCCACGATGCTGAAGCGCTTGCCACGGCGACTCCGCTCCAGAATCGCCTCCACGACGCGCTCCACATCGTAGGGGATCTCGGGGATCAGGATGACGTCGGCCCCGCCCGCGATGCCAGCGCCCAGCGCCAGCCAACCGGCATCGTGCCCCATAGTCTCCACCACCATGGTGCGCTGGTGGCTATCGGCCGTCGTATGGAGCCGGTCGATGGCGTCCGTGGCGATGCTCATGGCCGTATCAAAGCCGAACGTGACGTCCGTGCCGGCCACGTCATTGTCGATGGTCTTGGGAAGGGTGAGGATGTTCAAGCCAGCCTTGGCGAGGCGGTAGGCGTTCTTGTGGCTCCCGTTCCCGCCCAAGACGACCAACGCGTCGAGATGCAGCCGCTCATAGTTCTCGACGGCCATGGGGATCATATTCATCGTCTCGCCCGAGCCGACAGGCATCTTGTGAGGCTTGTCGCGGCTCGTGCCCAGGATCGTCCCGCCCAGGGCGAGGATTCCCGAAAGCTTGGCGTTATCCAGCTGTATGTATCGGTTCTCGACGAGGCCCCGAAAGCCGTCCAGAAAGCCCACGACCTCGATGCCGCGCGAATGGGACGCCTTTCCCACGGCGCGAATGGCGGCATTGAGCCCAGGGCAATCGCCACCCGAGTTCAGAATCCCGATCAGCTTCCCAGGCATGCGCCCTACCTCCGCCTAGATCATCGCCTCTACTACATTATCGACCTAGAGTGCCCCCGGGTCAAGAGCAGCGGGCGAGCGCACGCTTGCGCCCCTGGCGACGCTGGGATACAATCGCCCAAGCGAAAGCAAAGGAGGTTCGCCGTGGATAGTCGAGAGCGGGTCCGTCGCGTGCTGGCGGGCGAGCGTCCCGACCGCATCCCCATCTATGACGCCTATTGGGAAACCACCCTGGCACGCTGGCACCAAGAAGGCCTGCGCACGGACGTGCCACCCCAGGAAACGCTGGGATGCGACATCGTCATGCTCAGCGGCGACGACACCCTCCGCCTGCCAGAGCGCGTCTTGGAGAAAGATGCTCACTATCGCCTCTACTGGGACCGTAACGGCGCGCTCAGGCGCGACCTGCACGGCCCCATGGGGTGGACCTCTCAATGGCTAGACTATACCATCAAGACGCTCGACGATTGGCAACGCCTCCGTCACCATGCCACCTACTCCCCCGATCGGATCGCGCCGGGTACCTTGGACGCCTACCGGCGCGCTCGCTCGCAAGGCAAGGCGGTGTTCTATAGCGTCCACGCCTGTTTTCACCCCACCTGGGAAAAGATCGGCATGGAGCAAGAGCTCACCTTGATGCTGGAGAGCCCCACCTTTATTCACGATCTGATGGAGACCCACGTCCAGTTGATGTGCGACCTGTACGACGGGCTAGGCGACAAGGGCATAACGTTCGATGGGGCTCTCATTGCGGACGACCTCGGATACGTGCGGGCGCCCTTGATCTCGCCCCGCCTCTACCGCGAGATCGTCCTGCCCCACCATCGCGCCTTTGTGGCGCACCTGGCTGCCGACGGCGTCCCTGCCATCCTTCACTCGGACGGCAACGTTGGGCCCCTGATCCCGATGTTCATCGAGGCGGGGTTCGCGGGGCTTCACCCCTTAGAGTGCAAAGCAGGTCTGGACCTGCGCGAGCTGGTGCCTCGCTATGGCGACGAGCTGGTCTTCTTTGGCAATATCGATGTACGCGCCCTATCTGGCACGCGAGAGGAGATCGACGCTGAGCTAGACGCCAAGCTAGGTGCAGCGCGTGACGGCCGAGGCTATATGTATCATTCCTATCCTCCGAACGCCTAGCCTGATGGGAGCCGTGCCCATGTGCCGTGCGTCCGACATCAACATCCTTCGCGACCTAGCAACTCGCTACGCCAAGCTGGCCGCCAATCCGATCCAGGATCAGCGTCGCGATCTGTGGCGGCGTCACAACAGCCTGCAGCACGTTGGCGTGCCTATCTACGTGCGCGCGTTCGCTTGGAGCGAAATGCCCGAGTCGCGCCCACTCTGCCAGGACCCGTTCTGGCACCCGTACGAGACCGCACTGCGCCAGGGGGTCTTCCGTGCGCAGCTCGAGGATGATTTCATCATCGAGCCATGGCTCGCCGTCCGAGCTGCAGTGGTCGTGCCCGATCAGGGCGTATGGGGACTGCCGGTGCAGTGGCATGGTCGTGAGGGAGGCGGCGCCGGCGTGTGGGACCCGCCCATCAAGCGCGAGGAAGACCTGGCTCGCCTCTATGGACCTACTCACCGCATCGACGAGGCTGCGACGTCCGAGCGCCTCACGCGCGTGCAGGATGCCGTCGGCGACCTCCTGCCTCTCGTGGTCGACCGCGCGCCCGCCTACCGCATGTGGGATGGCGACATCTCCACGCAGCTCGCCTACTTGCGCGGCCTTGAGCAGATCATGTGGGACATGCACGACCGCCCCAACTGGCTCCATCGCCTGCTCGCGCACATGCGCGATGGCATCCTGCGCACCCACGAGCAGGCCGAGCAAGCAGGCCACTGGACGCTGGCCAACCACCAGAACCAAGCCATGCCCTATGCGCAAGAGCTGCCAGATCCATCAAGCGATGGCGCGCCCGTCAGACGGAAGCAGCTCTGGACCTTTGTCGCGTCGCAGGAGCTGACGGGTGTCGGGCCTCGGCTTTGGGACGAGTTTATGCTCCAGTACCAAATCCCTCTGATGGCGCCCTTTGGCCTGAGCGCCTATGGATGCTGCGAGGACCTCACGCGCAAGATCAACCTGCTGCGACAGATCGCTAACTTGCGCCGCATCGCCGTCGCCCCGGCAGCGGACGTCGCCCGTTGTGCCGAGCAGATCGGCGACGCCTATGTCCTCAGCTACCGTCCCAGCCCCGCCGATATGGTCGCGTATGGCTGGGACGAGGATCGCGTCCGTACCATCCTCCGCGAGGACTTGATCGCCTGCCAGCGCAACGGATGCGTGGTTGATGTAACCCTCAAGGACGTAGAGACCGTCCAGAGTGACCCGAATCGCATTCGGCA
>JBNGEB010000062.1:10330-11333 GCA_049975585.1 Anaerolineae bacterium | reverse complement strand
CTACAGTGAAGAACAAAGCCACCGTCCTGGTGGCCGTGTACTTGAGGACCCTCGAAACGGTGCTAGTCCGGCGCCGTTCCGGCGGCGACGGGGCGGCTTGCTCGCCCACGTCGGTGGTTACAACGGCCATAGCTGCCTCACTCTCAGGGGGAACGCTGTCTGCCTATGAGCCCAGCTCAACGGGTTGAGGGTACCGACTGCTTGACGTGCTCGCCCTATGATGCCGGAGGGACACGATAGCTCGTGTCCCTCCGGCGCAAAGCTCAGTCTCTTACAGGCTACTCGGTCACGAACAGGAGCGCATCCGTGCTGGGCACGGCGACGCGCTTGGACACCACCACCACCTCGAGTCGGTTCGAGCCAGCGGTAAGTCCAGATGTCACGTCAGCGCCGAGCACGACCTGGTACAGGCCTTCGCCCGCGGCCTCGGCGTCGCCCACGACGGCCAGTTCGCCCGTCGCGTCGAACAACAGGTAGCGCACTTGCTCGATGTCGTCCGAGGGATACGGCTCGCCCTGGAAGTCTACGAACACGTCATAGGCCACCTCGGAGCCGATCGCCACACGATCCGGCCCATCCACAAACACGTCGGCCAACATGGGCTCGGCAAAGCCGGTCCACTTTTCCGACAGGTCGGGGAACATGGGGTTCCTGGCAAGCGAGACAGTGCCTTCCACAGGATAGGCGCGGTCCAGCATGAGCGGGCCAGTGCCGATCCAGTAGTGGCCCCGTTCCTCGAACCAGGCCTTCAGGTTCTGGTAGCGAGCGGCGGCCTCTTCGGCGGTGAGGTACTCACCCATGGTCGGCTCGAACGGGATGTAGCTCTCAGCGAGGGCCTCATCCAGTTGCGCCGTCAACACGTCGAGCGTGGGACCGGCGATGTAGCTCAGCCACTCGGCCTCGAGCGCGTCAGCCTTGCTGGCGCTAAAGGCGGCCTCGCCCTTTTCCTCGGCCATCAGGCCCAAGGTGAGCGCGTGCCACGAGCCTTGGCCCTGATCATAGT
>JBNGEB010000062.1:8549-10320 GCA_049975585.1 Anaerolineae bacterium | reverse complement strand
TAGTAGGGCCACCAGAAGCTGGCGCACAGCTCTGCGTCCAGGTTATAGAGATCGCTGTAGGTCTCGATGACCAGCGGATCCGTCGAGACGATGCGCACGCCGCGGAACGCGGACATGAACGCCTGGAAGTCCGCCAGAGCGGCCTCGTCATAGTAGGCGCTGGCTTCCTTGGCGCGATCAAACGTCAGGATCATGCCCATGAGCACGTCAGCAACCGAGAAGTTGCTGCCGTCATGCCACTTGACGGTCTCATAGAGATCGTCGGGGTAGTAGACGGTGCTCTTGCGGGCAACTGTCTGCGTCTCGGTGTACTTTTCGCCGGCCGTGATGAACCTCTGCTCTACCGGATCCCAGTCAGCCCACGCGTCATCCGGCACCTCGATCTGAGACTGGAAGCTCAGGTCGACCCAATCAAGGGTTTTCCCCACTGGCAGGCCACGCTCGACGACGACCTCAGCCCTTTCGACGCGCTGCGGCCAGTAGAGGCCCGTGTACGGATCGGGCATGTAGGCCATCTCGCCCGTGCTACGGACCAACATCATGTCATAGATCCAGTTGCTGCCCGCGATCGGGTTCCAAGGCTCAGGCAGGATGCTCGGCATGGCGATCTTGACCGTGCCGCCCACCTCGCCCTCGCGCTGGAGGGTAAAGGCCCACAGCCAGGAACCGCTGATGGCACCATACAGGTCCGCGCCGACCTTGATCTCTTTGCGATAGGGAGAGATGCTGGCACGGTCGCACAGCCAGATGCGCGTCGAGTCCTTCATGGACATCTCGAGCGCTTCCGCCATCATGTCACGTCGCTCATCCAACGTCGTATAGTCGCGGTTAAGCAGGCGCTCAGACAGCTCATAGAACTCGGGCGTGTTCTCATATGCCTGCCACAGCGGCCACGGGATACCCATGTCCGTGTAAAAGAAGGCAAAGTTGTCGCCCAAGTCGCGCGGCACGACGGTCGTGATCCAGCCACCGGTGTAGATGTGGAACAAGCCGTCGTTGGGATCAGCCTGGACCCAGATCGGCGAGGCTTCCGCGGACGTCTTGTAGTCGCGCGTGACGGTAAAACCAATGTCCTCTAGCTGGTTAGCCACATAGTCGCCGATGTCACGCCGCTCGTCCTCGGTTCGGATGAGCACGATGATCTCGACGGGCTCACCCTCGTACTGCCACTTGCCATCGACCATCTCGGCGCCGAGAGCCGTCATCTCTTCGCCGATCATCTCAGCGGCCTTGTCCTTGTCATAGGCATACTGCAGCTCGAGCTTGCGAGCTACGTCCGCCAGCTTGGCATAGTCGTTGGATGCGTTGTTGAAAGGCAGCCAACGCGGCGCCGCCAAGCCACCCATGATCTCCTCGACGACGTACTCGCGGTCGATGAGATAGTTCATCGCCTCGCGAACGCGAGGGATGGCGAACGGGTTCAGCTTGCCAGTGCCAGAGAACACCGGGCCAGCAACATTGAAGGTCAGCTCGTTGTAAGAGCCAAAGGACTGTGCATAGTCAAGATCCGGCGATGCCTCAACCTTGGCCAGAACCTCAGGGTTCGACACGGTAAAGGCATAGACGTCGATCTCGCCGCTTTCCATGCGGGTTACAGCCGCGTCTGCCGAGGGCTCCTCGACCACGACGACATTGTCGACCCACGCGCCGGTCAGCTTACGAGCGACCTCTTTCTCGACTTCGACCTCTTTCTCAACAACGACCGTCTCTTTGACGACCTTCTCGACCTCGACGGTCTTCTCGACCTCGACCTCTTTCTCGACCACCACCG
>JBNGEB010000062.1:0-8539 GCA_049975585.1 Anaerolineae bacterium | reverse complement strand
CACCGTCTCTTTGATCACCTCGGGTGTGGGGGCCGCGCAGGCCGAGAGCACCATGGCAGCCGTGACCAGGATGGTCAGTACGGCCGCCCACCGCTTGCTTTTTCCGATCATCATCTTCTCCTCACGTGTGTGGAGACGCCAACAGTGTGTCAACGGATAGACCACGTGCGGATGCGGCATTCCGCTGGTCAAGACCAGACAGCGCGTCTGCAGAGCCGCGTGACCACCTCCTCATATCCTTGTGCGCATCACGGCGAGCCGTCTGCGCCGCCGGTCCTCGGCAAATCCCTCGCGAGAGGCATCTGCACGTCCGGCCCTGTGGGGAGCTTGGGTTCGGCCCGCGAGGCAGAGCCCGCGACCCAACCGTCCGTCACACTTTTGTATCATGCCATCAAAACGACACGATGTTCCGAGAATAGCACACCATAGCAGAGTTGTCAAGATAGTTGTACTTGATCGCGATGTGCAGTCTGCACATCACCCAAGCTGACGCGATCAGCCTCGCCGTCGTCCCAGAATGCGAAACTCGGGGCCTTCACGTGCAGACAAGGGCCACGCTATAATAGTCCGTAGTGCCGTTGACAGGAAGGAGCAACATGGACCTGAAGATCGTGCCCATCCAAAAGCCGGAATCTGCTAACATGATCCTCGGCCAGAGCCACTTTATCAAGACCGTCGAGGACATCCACGAGGCGCTGGTCAGCTCTGTGCCGGGGATCGCCTTTGGCCTCGCCTTCTGCGAAGCTTCGGGGGCGCGCCTAGTCCGATGCACGGGCACGGACGATAACCTCATCGCCCTGGCACGCGACAACGCCCTCGCCATCGGAGCGGGCCACAGCTTTGTGCTGCTCCTTGGCGAGGGCGTCTATCCCGTGAACGTCCTCAATCAGCTCAAGATGGTCCCCGAAGTCTGCCGCATCTATTGCGCTACGGCCAACCCCACCCAGGTCATCGTGGGCGAGACGGACCTCGGACGCGGCATCCTGGGCATCGTGGACGGACAACCGCCCCTGGGCGTTGAAGGGCCAGACGACGTGCATTGGCGGCATGACCTCCTGCGCAACATCGGGTACAAGCTGTAGCTATAAAGTCGCTACCCAAACCTAGCTGGTTAGCTCTTCCAGCAGTTCTACCATCCGGCCGAACTCCTCCAGCGCCTCCGAGACTGGCTGCGGGGTGGTGAGGTCTATGCCCGCGCGACGCAGCAAGTCCAGCGGGTAGCCGTTGCCTCCTGCGCGCAGCAGATCCAGGTAGCGCCGTCGTGCGGGCTCGCCATCGTGCAAAATCCTCCGTACCAGCGCGATGGCCGATGCCATCCCCGTGGCATACTTGTACACGTAAAAGTTGTAGAAAAAGTGGTCCACGCGGGCCCACTCCCACGAGATGGGCTTGTCCGCATCGTCAAAGGCGATGCCATCCCCGTAATAGAGACGCACGAGATCATAGTAGGCCTCGTCGAGCGTCTCGGGCGTCAGCGCTCCGCCCTCTTCCACCATGCGGTGAATCTGCCACTCGAACTCGGCGAACATCACCTGCCGGAACAGCGTCGCGCGGAACGAGTCCAGGTACCGATCTACCAAGTAGGCGCGGGTCTTGCGATCCTCCGTCACGTTCAGCAGGTGCTCCGTGAGAAAGCTCTCGTTGGCGGTGGATGCCACCTCAGCCACCAAGATAGCATACTGCGCCAGATGGTAGGGCTGGCTCTGCTTGGCGAGCCAGCTATGCATCGAGTGCCCGGCCTCGTGAGCCAGGGTGAACATCGCGTCGGTGGTCCCAGTATAGTTGAGCAGCATATAGGGCGGCGAGTCATAGCACCCAGAGGAGTACGCGCCCGACCGCTTGCCCACATTCTCGTAGCGGTCCACCCAGCGGGATTCAAGCCCCTTTCGCAGCGTCTCCACGTACTCGTCGCCCAAGGGCTCGAGGGCCCTCAGGATGATCTCCTGCGCCTCGTCAAAGCCGTACCGAGGGGCCTCAACGTCCACCACGGGTACATACACGTCGTGCATGTGGAGCGTCTCGACGCCAAGGAGCCGCTTTCTCAGAGCCACATAGCGATAGAACGTCGGCAGCGCCTCATGCACCGCATCGATCAGCGACTGGTACACCTCCACCGTCACGCGATCGTCGAACAATGACGCCTCCAGGCAGGAATCGAACCCGCGAGCCCGCGCCTCGAACTGATGCGCGCGTACGGCGCCATCCAACGCGGCAGCGACCGTCGTGCGATTGCCGCGCCACTCGCCATAGTAGGCATCAAAGGCCTCGCGGCGGACGTCGCGATCCGGCGATTCCTGCAGCCGGATGAACGTGGCATGCGAGAGCTGGGTGCGGCCTTGCTCATCGCGGACGTCGGGCAGCCGAGCGGCGAGATCGACGTTCTTGAGCACGCTGTAGATCCGCTCCAGCGCCCCCAGCGGCTCGGACACCATGGCCATGAGGCGCTCTTCCTCTGGCGACAGCGTGTGCGGCTTGTGCCGGAGCACCTCCTCCAGCCAGAACCGGTAGGGCACAAGGGCGTCGTCGTCAAGCCAGACGGCCATGGTGTCATCAGGGATCCGCATGATCTCGGGAGCGATATAGGCCCCAGCAGCCGAGAGTCGCGCATACAGCGCGCGCGCCCGGTCGAGCATCTGCTGATGCCGACTTGTGCTCAGGTCCTCATCCGCCCTCAGATGGGCATAGACATAGATCTTCTCGGCGTGCCTCTGGGCTGCCAGCCAGACTTGCACCGCTTCCGAGACGACCTGGGCGCTCTCGCCCAGGCGTCCTTTGTAGGAAGCCACCTGGGGCAGCCGGGCCTCGCACTCGACAAAGGATGCCTCCCAGGCCTCGATGTCCTCGTACAGAGGCGAAAGGTCCCAGGTATCCTCGATATTCACCTCATCGCGTCGCGGTAGTTTGCTTGCCATGGTTGTTTGACTCCTGTTGCCACCTTCTTTGCCAAGTGAGTGTACTCTGGAACGGGTTCGACGTCGAGTCTCACAGCCTTGACCGAGCCATCGGAGCGCCATACAATCTGCGTTAGACCAGACACACGCTGCATCCCAAGGAGACACCCATGAGCTCGACACGCCTGCTGATCGAACGCGACGTCGACGCGACCATGCGCGATGGCACCGTCCTCCGCGCCAACATCTACCGCCCCGAGGTCTCCGAGCGTCTGCCCGTTCTGCTGTTCCGGACGCCCTACAACAAGAACGCTGGCGCCGATTTCTGCTTGCGGGCGGCGGCTCGTGGCTATGTCGTCGTGGCGCAGGACACACGCGGTCGCTATGCGTCGGACGGGGAGTTCACGCCGCTCCTCGATGACCTCCAGGACGGCTATGACACCGTGCAGTGGGCCGCCGAGTTGCCCTGGAGCAACGGCGACGTCGCCATGTGGGGAGGGTCGTACAACGGCTGGACGCAATGGGCTGCCGCGTCCCAGAAGCCGCCGGCTTTGAAGGCCTTGGTCCCACAGATAACCTTTGCGGATATCTACCGCGATTTCCTCTATCCCGGCGGGGCTCTCTCGCTAGGCGTCGCGCTCACCTGGTGCCTCGGAACAGAGGCCGGCGCCCGCGTAGATCAGCTCGACCTGAAAGAAGAGGAGCGCGCCGCCCTTCGCGCCGCGTTTCTGGACGCCCTCGACGAGACCACAGCACGAAAGCGGTTCGAGCAGCTCCCGCTGCTGGACGACCCCATCCTCGGCCGTGAGGACCTGGCACCCGGCTATGTTCGGATGCTGCGAGAACGCCACGTTACCGACTGGGAAGCTGGAGCGCTCCTCGATCAAGCCGCAGAGGCCTCCATCCCGGCATTGCATATGGGCGGTTGGTACGATCTGTTTGCGGCTAGCACCACCGGCAGCTTCTCGGCGCTGCGAGACCATGGCGCTACCCAGCAGGGGCGAGAGGGACAACGGCTCATCATGGGGCCTTGGGCCCATGGCCCCGCCACCAGCACCGTCGGCGATGCAGAGTTCGGCGTCCGGAGCTCTGCCCTGTTCCTCGATCTCGAGGAGATGATGCTGCAATGGTTCGATCACTGGCTCAAGGGCGAGAGCTTTGACTGGCTCAAGGAGCCGCCGGTACGTCTGTTTGTGATGGGCGAGAATCGCTGGCGCCACGAAGAGAACTGGCCCCTAGCTCGCGCCGTCGAGACGCCCTACTATCTGACCAGTCAGGGGAGCGCAAACAGCCTTCACGGGGATGGACGATTGACGAGCCAGGCGCCCGACGCCGCCCCGCCCGACCACTTCACGTACGATCCAAGTGATCCCGTGCCGACACGCGGGGGCGGCCTTTGCTGCTGGGCACCCGCGTTGCCGCCAGGCGCTTACGACCAACGGGTGATCGAGGAGCGCCAAGACGTGCTCGTTTACACCTCAGAACCTCTGGAGGAAGCGTTGGAAGTGACGGGGGCCATACGCGTCATCCTCTATGCGGCCACATCGGCGGTCGACACGGATTGGACCGCCAAGCTGGTCGATGTTGAGCCCTGCGGCTATGCCCGCAACCTATGCGACGGCATCGTCCGGGCCCGCTTCCACGACCCCCTAGACCCGGCTCTAGTCTCGCCGGGCGAGATCGTAAGATACGAGATCGCGCTGGGTCCCACCAGCAACCTATTCCTGCCGGGTCACGCCATCCGCGTGGAGATCAGCAGCAGCAACTTTCCACGCTTCGACCGCAACCTGAACACCGGTCAGGATAGCGCCATCAGCGCCGAGATGGTGGCGGCTCAGCAGGCCGTCTATCACGATGCCGAATGTCGGTCGTGCGTGCTGCTGCCCGTGGTGCCCCGAACCTAGCCGAGCTTGGGCCTACCGCGCGTTATGGGCTGCCAGCTCCCAGCCGGCATGGGTGGGCATAGCGACCATGGCGCCCACGGGATGCTCGTACGCAGCGGTAAACAGGCTGTCAGCCAGCTCCTGCGCCGATCCGCCGCTCAGATAGATCGGCGTGGGCTCTGTGAGCTCGTACGTGGCAACGAGCAACGCCTCTCCAGGAGACGGGTTCACCTGGCGGACCAGAAGCTGGTCTTCGGCCACGATCCCCAGGTAAGCCTCTCCCTGAGAGGCGTCCAGGGCTGCTGTCACCCGCGGCGTGTTGTAGCGATCGTGCTCAAAGTCGAGCGCCAGCGAGCAAAGACCTGTGGCATCGCGCAGGGGATAGCCGAGGCTCACCTTGTCGATCATGGGGTCCACGTGGCTGCCATTGGCGACGATACCCACCTGTCCATCGCTGCGGAAGCAATTGTACGCGATGTAGGGATTGTCTGAGGGGGGGGCGTCCTCCGTTGGCATCACGGTTGCCCTACCGTCACCCATGAGGACACGCCGGTTCGGAAAAGAACGCGACGAGACGCGATACCCCAGATACCACCGCCCCTCGCGTGTCTGGCCCACGAGCACAAAGCGTCCTATGTACATGCGTCCCCTCCCTATGTCGCGGCGTGTAGCTAGCTCCAACCTTCCTCATAGCCGGTCTCGTACATGGCGATGATGTTCTCTACCGGGCTGACTACCTGGATGTTGTGGCACGGCGCCAGGATGTATCCCCCGCCCTCACCCAGGATGCGAAGATTGTCTCGCGCCTCTTGCACCACATCCACCACGCTACCGCGGACCAGCGTCTCCTGATTATCCATAGCGCCGTGAAATATCAGCTTATCCCCAAAGTCGCGCTTCAGGCCTTCACGGTCCATGCCCTTGCATCGCCACTGGATCGGGTTCAGGATATCGATGCCGAGATCGATCATCTCTGGGATCATGGGCCGAATCGCCCCGTCGCTGTGATGGAACACATAGACACCGGCCTCGTGGGCCAAGTCCATCATCCGCTTCATGCGCGGCAGGAGGAACGTGCGAATCTGCTCCGGCGAGAACAGCAAGCTCTCCTGGCTTCCCATGTCTTCGGCCACATAGCTGTACAGCACCTTGCCGGGGATCGCCTCATAGATGCGGCGCGTATTCTCGTATGCGAGGTCGAATAGCTTGTCCAAGCAGTAATGCACGATCTCGGGGTTCAGAATGAGGTCCATGTACGCCTTTTCGCCGCCACGGAGGTCCACGTACGTTAGAAAAGGCTCCGAACCCCCACCAACAATCGGGCGATGCTCTTGCCCACGGATCACCTCGGGCAGATGGTCGTACGTCCACCAGTCGGGATCGGGCCAGCGATAGTTGGCCTCGATCTCCTCCACCGAGTTGTACGCTGCCAATGGGTGAGTGGCCGTCTCCCGGTAGACACCCCCACCATAGTCCACGTTACGATACTCGATGCCAAAGACATCCTGGTCCTCGGGGATGGGCGGCCCCACATACCGGCCGCCAACCCACAGAGGACGGTCGACATGGAGCTTCTCAAGGGCTTCGTCCACCGAACCGACGCCAAGATGCTTGCATAACTTGGCGTCAAACTCCTCCGTGGCCCAATAGTCCATAGGGATACGATCGGGCGTCTCACGAGCTAGTACGGCCTCCCAGCGTTCCCTCGGCGTCATACTTTCTTTGGGCATCCCCCACCTCCCAGGCCACCGGCCTCCGTGTATGTAACCACACCCAGGCGATTCTACCCAAATGAGCCCGTCCCGGCAATCGCCAGGTCCGACCTCTCCCTTTTGACAGCATCCCATGCCGTACTATCATAGCTAAGATGCTATAATGGGGGAGAATGGCGTTTCCCCCTGCTGCATTGGGTAGCTCGCATCCTGCAAGCACCCGGCGGTATGTCCCGTCTGATCGTAAGTGCGACGTTGCGCTTGGGCTGATGGCAGCCAAGACCCAGATTGGCCACCGTGCATGCGGCAGTTGGTCAACCTCACTGGAAGGAGCGGCAAGATGGCATACAATCCGATATCGGCAGCAGTCCAACGAGAACGAATCGACGCAATGCTTTCCAAGCACGCTGTGGTGCTAACGGACCTCGACCGTCGGACCCTCATACAGGACTCGGTCGATCGCAGGGAGGCGCTGGTTTCGGCCAACGGTGCGCTGGCAACCTGGGTGCCGCCTGAATCCACGGGCCGTAGCCCCAAGGACACCTACATCGTGAGCCACGAGGCTTCGGCGGACACGATTGACTGGGACTCGCCCAACAACCTCCCCCTCGATCCTGAGACCTTTGACATGCTCTTTGACGATGCCCTCGAGACCCTTTGGGGCAAGGAGCGCCTCTATATCACGAACCGCGTGGTAGGTGCCGAATCCAGCTACGCGCTGCCCGTGACGACCATCACCGACCGGGCTCTCACGGCCCTCTTCACGGACAACATGTTCCGTCCCATTCCAGAAGACATCGCCTCAAGCTGCTTTGCCGACCGCGAGTTCACGCTGCTGGCACTTCCCTTTGACAAGCTAGAGGCATCTCGCTACGAGGGCCGGCTGCGCAAGCTTCCAAGCGGCAGGACCTCCAACATGGCCGTAGCCATGGACTTTGATCGGCGTCTGGGCATCGTGTACGGCTCTGCCTATGGCGGAAGCGTGAAGAAGCTCATCTTCACGGTGATGAACTACATGCTGCCAGCAGAGGGCATCCTGCCTCTGCACTGCTCCGCCAACGAAGGCCCGGATGGCGATTGCGCCCTCCTGCTCGGCCTTTCTGGCACGGGCAAGACGACCCTCTCGGCCGACCCTCGTCGCGCCCTCCTTGGCGACGACGAGCACGGGTGGTCGTCCAACGGCATCGCGAACTTTGAGAATGGCTGCTATGCCAAGCTCATCAACCTGCGCAAGGACAAAGAACCCGAGATCTACCAGGCAGTCTTCCATGAGGCGGACTATCGGGTCCATGGCGCCATCGTTGAGGACGCCATGATGTACCCGAATGGCACGTTCGACCTCGACGATGGGCGCATCACCGAGAACTCGCGCGCGTCCTATCCGCTGCGGTTCCTAAGCAACATCAAGCCTTCGTCGGTGAGCGGCCACCCGAGGACGATCCTATTCCTTACCGCGGACGCCAACGGCGTTCTGCCGCCGGTCGCCAAGCTGACACGCGAGGAGGCCATGCTCTGGTTCCTGATGGGGTACACCAGCAAGCTGGCCGGCACTGAGACGGGCATCACCGATCCTGTCTCTACCTTCTCGCGCTTTTTCGCCGAGCCCTTTATGCCGCGCAACCCGGATGTCTATGCCGGCATGCTCGGCGACTTTATGGACAAATACGGGGCCAATGTCTATCTGGTCAACACCGGTTGGAGCGGCGGACCGTTCGGCGTCGGCTCCCGCATGGACATCAGCCTGACCCGCGAGATCGTGCAGGCAGCCCTGTCCGGTACTCTTGAGGACGTCGCGTACGAGGAAGACCCGATCTTTCACGTGATGGTCCCCAAAGAGTGCCCCAACTGCCCGTCGGATGTCCTGTGGCCCAAGAACACGTGGGACGACAAGGACGCCTACGACAAGCGCGCCCGCAAACTGGCCAGCGACTTTGCCGCGCACTTTGACAAGGCATACGCCGACAAGGGCATCGATCCAGCCGTAGCGGCGGCCTGTCCTGGCAAGTAATTCTGCCTCAGGTTCAACGGAGAAGCGGGCGCTACTATGAGGTAG
>JBNGEB010000061.1:0-11362 GCA_049975585.1 Anaerolineae bacterium | reverse complement strand
AGGCCGAAAGGTCTCGGCTCGATGCGTTGTGGCGCGCGTCGTCTTGACGCATCTGTCCGTCACCCTTAGAGTTGGCCCAGCAAAAGATGGCGCGTCGGCGCCGAGCAAAAGGAGCACAACAGCATGCGAAAGAACGAGCTCAAGGCCAAACTGTCCAGAGGCGAGGTGGTCTTTGGACCCTTTATGAACTGCGCCTATCCGGCCTTTATCGAGATTGCCGCTCTGGCCGGGTTCGACTTTGCCATCATCGACATGGAGCATGGCCCCCTCTCTGTGGAGACGGCCGAGGACCTGTGCCGAGCGGGGCAGGGCGCTGGCCTGAGCGCCATCGTCCGCGTGCGCAAGAACGACGGCCCCCAGATCCAACGCGCGCTGGACATCGGATCGTCGGGCGTGCAGATCCCGCAAATCGAGACGCGCGCCGACGCCGAGGCGGCGGTGCGAGGCGCCAAATATCAGCCTTGGGGCATGCGAGGCCTGTCGCTGTTCACGCGCGCGGGCGACTATACCGCGCTGGGCCTCGAGGGTATCACCGATCGCCTGAACCAGGAGCAGCTGGTCATCGTCCACGTTGAGGGCAAGACGGGCCTCGAGAACCTGGACGAGATCCTCGAGGTCGACCATCTCGACGTCATCTTCCTTGGCCCCTATGACATCTCGCAGTCCTATGGCATCCCGGGGCAGGTGGACGATCCTCGTGTGGTGCAGGGGATGGTCGAGGCTGCCCGCAAGATCCGTGACGCGGGCAAGTGGGCGGGCACCTTTGCCGGGGATCCAGAGACGGCCAAGCGGTGGATCGACGCCGGCGTGCAGTACGTCTCGCTGGGCGTAGACGTGGGAATCTTTGCCAAGGCCTGCGGCGACCTCGTCAAGGCCGTCAAGAGCTAGGCTGAGAGAACATGAGCTACCAGATTGGGATGGATGCCCTCCACCTGCGGTCGACGCCGCGGCTGGCCCACACAGAGTACTGCAGCAACGACGCGCTCAAGCGTCACGTCACTGGTATGGACGAGCCCAGCATCGAGCGAGAGCGGGCGTTCATGGACGCCTGGGAGATCGACTTTATCTGGTCCACCAACGAGGGCCCCGAGCCCTGGTCGGAGCGCGGTCGAACGACCGACATGGGCCACGCCGAGTTCCTGGAGCATGGCGTCGATCGTCGCGAGGCCAAGCCCAGCCCCTTCAAGTCGCCCGAAGAAGTGCTGGCGTTCGATGCTGTGGCCGAGTATGGCTTTACCGACATGGATACGCTGGTGACCTACTATGAGGACCTTTACCAGCAAGCGCGGATCAACTTCCCGGACCAAGTGTGGACGGGCGGATACTATCAGACCATCGTCTCGGGAGCCATCGCGGCCTTTGGGTGGGACATGCTCCTCGAGGCGGCCGCTGACCAGCGACGCTTTGCCAAGGTGCTGGACTCGTTCTATCGCCAGGCGGAGCATCACTATCAGGCGTGCCACGACGATTTCGTCTGGACGGCGGGGCCGTTCATGCGCCCCGAGTTCTACCGGGCCGAGATCTTGCCGCGCTACAAAGCGCTTTGGTCCATCATGAAAGACGCCGGCAAGCTGGTGGTCTTTACCTCAGACGGCGACTATACCGAGTTTGTCGACGACGTGGTCGAGGCCGGCGCCGATGCGCTCTGCTTTGAGCCCATGACCGACTTGGATGTAGTGGTGGAGCGCTATGGCAAGACCCACGCGATCCTGGCCAGCAAGGTGGACGCTCGCACGCTCACCTTTGGCTCGCCCGAGCAGATCCGCGCGGAGATCGACGCCACCATCCCCCTGGCGATGGAATGTCCGGGATTCATGTTCGCCGTGGGCAACCATATCCCCAGCAATGTGCCCGTCGAGAACGCGCTGCTCTACATGGAGCACCTACGGTCGCGGTGGGAACGAGGCTGAGGCGAGAGTTGTGCCTGGAGGGGGAGCCTGCGATGGGCTCCTCTTTTGCACGGAGGCATGTCGCGGCGTTGACCTGGCGTCAGCATCGCGATAGAGTGCCGTCATCGCTGCATACGTATTTCGAGGAGGCATGATGAACAGCAGGGAGCGGGTCCAGAGGGCGCTGACGCGCTCGGGCCTGCCGGATCGTGTGCCCATTCAGTTTGACCTTTGCGCGAGCCTTCTGGAGACGTTCTCCGCGCGATACGGCCTGGAGCCCGACTATAGCCCGGCCTACTATGAGGATCTCAAGTATCGCATCTCGGCCAACGAGCTGCGCACGCGCATGGGCAGCGACGTCGTGGTGGTGGGAGCGGGCTTGGCGGAGGGCTACGAACTGGAAGAGGACGAGCAGGGGTTCATCACCAACGAGTTTGGGATGAAGATGCGGCAGGGGACGCTTTACATGGAGGTGGTCGAGTCGCCGCTGCGGGACGCCACGCCAGAGGACGTGGAGGCCTACACTTTCCCCGATCCTCACGATCCGGCCCGCTACCTTCGCGCCGAGCAGGATATCGCCCGTTACAAGGATGACTATTTCATCATCGGCGATTGCGAGCTCACCATGTTCGAGCTCAACTGGCATCTGGTCGGCATGGAGCAATACATGCTGGATCTGGCCATGGGGGCCGACTATATCGAGCGGCTCCTGGAAAAGGCGCACCATTGGAGCCTGGGCATTGCGCAGGAGCTGGCCCATCGCGGCGTGGACGCCATCTGGTTTGGCGACGACTTTGGCTCGCAGACGGGCTTGCTGCTCTCGCCGCGCATGTGGCGCCGCGTCTTCAAGCCGCTCTATGCCAACATCTTTGCCGCGGCCAAGGCCGAGAATCCCGATCTGCTCATCATCTTCCATAGCGATGGGGCCGTGGCCGAGCTGTTGCCGGACCTGATCGAGATCGGCATGGATGTGTTCAATCCCGTGCAGCCTAACGTGCCGGGTCACGAGCCGCATCAACTGAAGGAGCAGTTTGGGGACGACGTGTCCTTCTTTGGCGCCATCGATCAGCAGCACCTATTGCCGCAGGGCACCATGGAAGAGATCGAGGCGGACGTCCGCGAGAAGATCGCTATCCTTGGCGAGGGTGGTGGCTATATGATCGCACCGGCCCACATCATCCAGGCCGATACCTCGCCCGAGCGTGTGGAGGCGTTCATCGAGGCAGCCCGTGCGTACGGGGGTTATGATACCTGAGGGGGGGACCATGCAGCGGCTACGAGGCATCTTTCCGGTACTAGAGACGCCGCTGGACGTGCATGATCGCATCGACGACGAGGCTCTGGCCCGGCAGGTCGATTTCGCCGTGGCATGCGGCGCCCACGGGGTGGTGTACCCAGTGCTTGGCAGCGAGTTCCAGTACCTGACGGATGCCGAACGGCGCCGTCTGGTCGCGCTTGTGGTGAGGCAAACCGCGGGGCGCGTGCCCGTCGTGGTGGGGGTGGCAGCGCCTATGGCCGCGGCGGCAACCGAGTATGCCGCGCACGCCGCGCAGGTCGGCGCCGATGCTGTCGTAGCCCTGCCGCCCTACATCGCCAGCGCGAGTCGAGAGGAGCTGTTCGCCTACTATGCCGCCATCGCTGAGGCGGCCCAGAGTCCCGTCATGATCCAGCACTCGTTCGCTGGGCTCGATAGCGCCCTGCTTTCCAGGCTACTCAACGAGGTGGAGCATGTCCGTTATGTGAAGGAAGAGATGGCGCCCAGCGCGCACCACATCAGCGGCGTGGTTGCCATGGCAGGCGAGGAATGCTGGGGCGTCTTTGGCGGCGCCTTGGGCCGTTGGATGATCTCCGAGATGCGCCGCGGAGCCGTGGGGTTCATGCCCGCCGCCGAGGTCACCGACGTCTATGTCCAGATCTGGGATGCCTTTCAGGGCGGCGATGAAAGGACCGCGCGGGCCATCTTTAACCGGCTTTTGCCCGAGATCAACCTGGCTGACATGTTGGGGATGCAGGTCTGCAAGGAGGTACTTGTGCGTCGGGGCATCATCCCCACCGCCCGCATGCGCGAGCCTGGCTGCGTCGCCTTGGATGAGGAGGATCATCGCGAGCTGGACCGCATTCTGGAGGATATCCAGCCGCTGTTTCGCGTCTAGCGTTAGCCTGTCTAGCAAAGAGCGGTCGGATGCCCCCGATCTCGTCGGGGTAAGCATCCGACCGCTTCTGTGTGCGCTAGAGGCTTGGCGCCGCTAGGCCACTTCCTCGACGAGTTCCTTGCGGGTCTCCTCGCTGACCTGCTGGTAGCGCTCGAACTGCATGGTGAACGTGCCTCGACCCTGCGTGAGCGAGCGCAACGTGGTGGCATAGCCGAACATGCGCGCTAGCGGGACGTCCGCCCGGATGGTCTGCACGCCTGTCGCTTGCGGCTCGATGCCTTGCACCGTGGCGGCTCGGCCCCCCAGGTCGCCGATGATGTCGCCGATGTACTCTTGCGGCGCAACGATCTCCACGCGCATGACCGGCTCTAGCAGCACCGATCCGCCTCGCTCCAGCGCCTCGCGCAGGGCGACGGCGCCCGCTCCCTCAAAGGCGCGGTCCGACGAATCCACCTCGTGGTACTTGCCGTCTACCAATGTCGCCTTGATATCGACGACCGGCATCTTGGCTAGGATGCCTTCGTGCATCGCACTCCGGATGCCTCGCTCCACCGACGAGATATACTCCCGCGGGATAGCGCCGTGCGTGATCTCGTTCTCAAAGGTGAAACCCGTCCCCGGCTCGGTGGGCTCAAACTGGACCTCGGCGACGGCGTACTGCCCATGGCCACCGGTCTGCTTGACCAAGCGTCCCTCGACGGTGACGGGCCGGGTGATGGTCTCGCAGTAGGCCACCTTGGGCGTGCCTACCTTGACGCCGACGCCGAACTCGCGTCGAATCCGGTCCACGATCACGTCTAGGTGGAGCTCCCCCATGCCAGCCAGCGTCGTTTCCGATGTGCGCTCGTCGGTTCGGACGGCCAGGGTGGGGTCCTCCTCGCCGAGACGGTGCAGCGCTTTGGCGAGCTTGTCGGCATCGGCCCTGCTGATGGGCTCGATGGCCATCTCGATGACGGGCGTCGGGAACGCGATCTCTTCCAGGGCTATGGGTCGGTCTTGGCTGCAGAGCGTGTGGCCGGTGACGGCGGACTTGAGCCCAAGGATGGCGCCGATATCGCCGGCACGGATCTCCTCGACCTCCTCGCGGTGGTCCGCGTGCATGCGCACGAGCCTTCCGATGCGCTCGGTGGTGCCTAGCGCCGCATTGTACACCGTATCGCCGGTGGCCAGAACGCCCGAATAGACGCGCACGAAGGAGAGCTTGCCTACGTAGGGGTCGGTGCTGATCTTGAAAACCAGCGCCCCCAGTGGCTCCTTCACGTCGGGATGGCAGGTGACCTTCTGGCTCTCGTCCAGCAAGGAGATGCCCTGCATCGGGGCGACGTCCATGGGTGACGGCAGCAGGTCCACGACGGCGTCGAGCACCTGGCGCACGCCGATGTTGCGGAATGCTGAGCCGCAGAGGACCGGGACCGCGGTGCCGCTGCAGGTGGCCTTGCGCAAAGCGGCAAGCAATGTGTTGGTATCCGGCTCCTCGTGCTCGATGTAGAGCAGGGCGATCTCGTCGTCAAGGTCGGCCAGCGATTCGAGCATGCCATCGTGCCGTTGCGCGGCTTCCTCAGCGAGCTCGTCGGGGATCGGCCCGACGATGGGCTCGGCGAGCTCCTCCTCCTGGCGGATGGCCCGCATGGTGATGAGATCGATCACTCCGGAAAAGCTATCCTCGCGGCCGATGGGCATCTGGACCACGACGGTATGGGCGCCGAGGCGATCCTTGATGCTGGCCACCGTCTTGTCGAGGTTGGCGCCCGCTCGGTCCATCTTGTTCACAAAGCAAAGCCGCGGCACGCTGTACCGGTCGGCCTGATGCCAAACGGTCTCGGACTGCGGCTCGACGCCGGCCACGCCGTCGAACACGACCACGCCGCCATCCAGGACGCGCAGCGAGCGCTGTACCTCGGCCGTAAAGTCGATATGACCGGGGGTATCGATAACGTTGATCTGGTGGTCGCGCCAGGTGCACGTGATGGCTGCGGACTGGATGGTGATGCCGCGCTCGCGCTCCTGAGGCATGAAATCGGTGACGGTGTTGCCTTCATCGACGTTGCCCACGCGATGGGTCAACCCCGCATGCCACAGGATGCGCTCCGTCGTGGTCGTCTTGCCCGCGTCAATATGCGCGATGATGCCGATGTTTCGTGTATGTTCCAAACGCTTTGTAGCCACAAGAGTCGTCCTTTGTTCCGCTTTTTGCTGTGCCCCAGCACATCCGATCCGAGTGTGCGACGCGCGATCTGCTGTCGCATAGCGTGTACCATGCAGGAGCACGGTCCCCCATGGTGCCTATGATTGGCACACGGCCCTCTAGTATACCAGATATCTCTGGTATGCCCAAATGGACTGATGGCGCTGCAGCAGGTCTCTTTCAGCGGTCGGGGTGGCTGGACCGAAACAGCGTGCGTTCGCGCTGGGCCGGAGGGACGCGCACGAGCGCTCTCCTCAAGGCGATGCGCACCGCCCAGCATAGCAACGCCATGGGAGGGGCGGGTTAGGGGGCTGTTAACATTCGGTTGCCGCGAGGCAGCTAGGGGGTCTCCTCCGGGCCTTCTCGCACGAATCGGTGCAGCTCGGGAACGCTCAGGCCGTCGATGCCCAGGCGATCCAGCGTCCGGCCGCGCCGCGTATAGTCAGTCTGGTGGATGGTGCACGCCAGTTGGATGATGGAGCGGATCTGGTGCACCGACACGCCGTAGGCCTCGCCCAGCTCGGCGATGGGCACCAGGCTCATGGGGACGTCCTCGCGGATGTAGCGGTGGTTCAGCGTAGCCGGCGCCTTGATGCCGCGGTAGCCCGGCTGGTTCTGGATGGCCTCGAACAAGGTCTCGCCCTCGGCATTGTAGGCCATCTTGAGCCACTCGCGGGCGCTGCGCGCGCGGACTCCCAACGCGGCAGCGACGGTGATGCGCTCGCGATCCAGGACGTCCAGGACGCGCGCTACCGACGGCGTCACGCCGTCGATGTAGAACTGGAACTCGCCTCGGGTGGACTCGATCCTGCCGGCGTTCAGCAGGGCCAGGGCAGGATGAAAGATGGCCCCCATGTTGTTGAGGCTGGTGTGCAGCACCGTGTTGCCATCCACGTAATGTGGCATAAAGGGGCCCAGAGCCTCCAGCACGGTCCGTGTCTTGGTAGCTGGCAGGGCCGCCAATGGGACGGCCTCCTTGATGCGAAAGATGCGCGCCTGGGCGGGCCCGTCGGAGCGGCACGCGTAGAGCAGCGTCTCCGCTTCGGCCAAGATCACCTTGGCCGTGCAGCCTTCCATGCGCAGGACGCGGTGGACCTCCAGGGCGCCGCCGGTCCGACCCGGGTGCAGCACGACGATTTGGCCATCTGTCAGGTGTGGCGCCATGGCCTTGGCGACGCTGGCATGCCCCGTGGATGGGATAACGACGTGAATCACCATGGCATCACGCACGGCCTCGCCCATGTCCGAGGTGACGTTGGCGAGCTGCGCAGTGCCCTCGGGGCACCCGACGCCTTCCAGTTCGATAGCTCCACGTTGGCGGATCATGGCGATGTTCTCTGGTGTGCGGTTGTAGAGCGTCACGCGGCATCCGAGCAGGGCTAGATGCGCGGCCATGGATTTGCCGCCATTGCCAGCGCCAATGACGGTATAGCGGGGTGCGTCGTGGGTCATGTCGGGGACCTCCTATGGTTGCTTGGTGAGAAGCTCAGCGTATGCTGCCACGAACGGCCGGTAGACGCGGCTACCAACCGTTGGCAGCTACGCAGGCGCCTCGTTCGTCAATGCGCGTCACCACCTCTCCGCGGGCATAGCGGTTGCTGCGCAAGTGAGGGGCATCCAGCAGGCCCGATGTCACGGCGCGCGCCAGGGTGGGGGGATCGGTGAGCGGATCACCGACGCCTGGGCCTGCCAAGCTGCGGATGGCGTCCAACAGTTGGTTAGCCTGCGCGATCAACTCGCGGTAGCGTGCTTGGATGCGAGGGTCCGCCGTCATGTCTGGTTGGCCCTTGAGGGCATTCTCGATGGCGCGACGGGCCATGCGGCTGGCCTCGATGACGTCATCGGCAGTGGCCGCGTGATGGGCCTCGACGTGGGCCACCACGTGGACGATGTGGGGTCGTAGCGCCATCTGTAGATAGACGCTGGCCGCGAGATGCGCGCGAGCGGCGTCGATCTGCAGCGGATAGCTCAGCAATCCCGTGCGCGTCTGTTTCCAGATGCGGAACTCGCCGGACTCCAAAGGCGAGATCATCTCTAGCAGCGCGAGCATCTTGGCGAGGTCCATGGCGTCGCTCAACATGGGCGGACTGTTGAACATCATCTGCGCCACATAGTCGTGGACGCCCATGGCTCGGGCATTGTGGGCCGAGAGGTATCCCGCGACGACGAACACAACGTCGGAGGCGTCGCGCATGCCCCAGTGATGCGGCTCGTTGAGCTCGACCGGAATGCCGCGCGCGCCATGCCAAGCCATCAGGGACTGATGCTCGCGGATGGAGCCTTCAAGGTCCCACGGTCCCCGGCCATCCATCTGGTTGAACCAGAAGATGGGTACCGCGCACCAGGCATTGTTAAAGGTCTCCACGTACATCTTGGCCAGCGGCACAAAGTCGTCCGTGCCGGCATAGCAGCGCATGAGAGGATAGTTGCCCCTCCGGCTGGCCTCGTACAGTTCGCGGTACTGCTCCCGCGTCCGAACGGGCACGCCGCCCGCGCCGGATCGGCGGGGATCCTGCCGCTCAGGATGGAAGAAGCTCTCTTGCGCATCCTGGTCGATGCCCAGCGAGATGACGTCCAGTGCCCGCGATTCGGCAATCTTGGCAATGCCCTCACGCGTCTCTTCCAGGCTGGGTAGCCCAAAGTGATGGCGCAGGATCGGGTAGGGCGTTTTCCAGCGAATGCGCTCCACCATGGTGTCGGGATAGGCCTCCTCGCCGGCGGCCTGGCGTTCCTCTCCCCGCAGGTAGGCGATAATGTCGTCCACGGGCTCGGTCCCATCGAAAACGCGCTCAAAGAAGCCAAAGCCGCGCGCGCGCTCGGCGACCGGCGGCGTCCCGCCAAAGGCAAAGCGCACACCCGCGCGATAGAGCGCGTCGGCTTCCTCCGCGAACTCGCCCAGCAGTCTCTCGCCGTTCTCGGGCGTCAGTCGGTAGGATACAGCCACTAGGTCGGCCTCTTCGCGGCGGGCAGCATCCAGCACCGTTCTGACCGGTACGGCAGGCCCGAGAAAGACCGTGCGCCATCCGGCCTGCTCGGCCAGTCGGAGAAAGTTCATCACGCCTGCCACGTGAGCGCACTCGCCCAGGGCAGCAGCTACCACCGTTTTCATGATCAGCTCCTTCCTGCGTTGCGAGTAGATAGAGGTTCGGCATGCCGTGCCCACGCACAGCAGACCAATCAATGTGAACCCGACGGAGCGCGAAAAGCGTAAGGCTATCGGGGGTAGCTTAGTATAGGTCATAGAGGTGCTAGAGGCAAGCAGTCGTGGCATGCCCCGTGGTTAGCTTTGCGGCGAACCTGTCCGCCGTCTCTTGGCGGCGTCTCCGCCGGAACGTACAATCGCCGCTACATCTACAAGGGAGTACCCCATGAGCGACCAACCGATCGGTGACCAGAGCCCCAGATCGCGCTTTTCCATGATGATCTCGCCCGACGCCACCGATGACGAGTTGGCCTTCGCCCGCCAACTGGGCGTTCCTTGCGTCTATACCTGGGTACGTGACGATCTGCGCGACCTGGCGTCCCTGACGACGTTGCGTCACCAGGTGGAGGATGCGGGCCTCGACCTCTGCATGGTCGGCAACATGACCGTTGCCAAGAACGCGGCCATTCACCTGGCGCTGCCCGAGCGGGATAGCGTCATCGGGGCGTATCAGACGTTCGTCGAGAACTTGGGCCGTGCTGGCGTTTCGCCGTAGGCCAGCTTCGCGGGTATCATGTTCTTGAGCATCCGCCTCGCTGAAAGGGGGAGCGCCATGGAGGAGAGTGCCCGGACGCAAGAGCTCCAACAGAGCTTTCGCGAGGAGATCGCGGACCTGCAGAGGACGCTCACCGGGATGGTGAGCGCGTGGCTGACGATCGTCGCCTACGCTGTGGTGTTCCTGTTCCCCATCTATGGGCGCCGCGCGCCGGACGAGCCCTTCTGGGTGCTCGTTGCCCTGACGGCGGTGGGCCTAGCCGCCTACCTTCTCCACCTCAAGTCGGTTGGCGCGGCGCACGCCCTGCTGGCTGTGGGCCCCATGGTATGCTTGGCTCGTGTGCTGGCGCTCGGCGCATGGGCGCCGGCTCCCTATGTGACGCCGCTCCTGGTGCTGGCGAGCTTTGTGCTGGGCGTCTGGCCAGGACTGGCGTCGCTGCTGGTGGGGACGGCCGTGGTGTTGACGGCGCCGCTGCCGGGCACGGAGCGGCTGGCCGTGCTCTTGTTGACGTGGCTCACGGCGAGCATGGCTTGGCTGAGCACGCGCGGGTTCAGGATGGCGCTGAGCTGGTCGCACAACAGCCAGATGCGGGCTTTGCAGCTCCTGGGCGAGCTCCGAGCCCGCCGAGGCGAGCTCAATCGCACGCTGAAGGGGCTTCGAGAGGCTACCGAACACCTCGAGCGTCTCAACAGAGAGCTCGCGGTCGCGCGACGCGAAGCCGAGGAGGCTCGCAGCCTGAAGGAGCAGTTC
The DNA here is from genome assembly GCA_049975585.1 of Anaerolineae bacterium. Classification (GTDB taxonomy): domain Bacteria; phylum Chloroflexota; class Anaerolineae; order UBA1429; family UBA1429; genus DAIRUQ01. Next base: position 687 of record JBNGEB010000061.1, on the reverse strand, counting down.
GTCGCCAACGTGAGCCACGAGCTGCGCACACCCCTCAACCTGGTCGTCGGCTTTGCCGAGATGCTCTACCTGGATCCCGAGGGCTATGACGGCGTTCGCTGGACGCCGGATCTGGTGAGCGACATCGGCGAGCTGTATCGGGCGGCGCAGCACCTGCAGTCCCTCGTCAACGACATTCTGGATCTATCCCGCATCGATGCGGCGCGTCTGCCCATGTTCCGCGAGATGACGGAACTGGGCGACGTGGCCCAGGAGGCCCTGGAGACCATGGCGCCGCTTTTGCGCCAGCACGAACTGACGTACGAGCTCGTATGCCCGGACGATCTCCCAGAGGTGTTTGTGGACCGCACGCGCATCCGTCAGGTGTTGCTGAACCTTCTCAACAACGCCGTGCGGTTCACGCGGCGCGGGGGTGTGCGCGTCATCCTGGAGCGCGGTTCGGACGCCGTGCTCGTCCACGTGCACGACACGGGCGTCGGGATCCCGGCCGATCAACTGGAAAGCCTCTTCCAACGCTTCCAGCAGGCTGAGGCCGGCGTGCGATCGGGCGGCGGGGCAGGGCTAGGGTTGGCTATCAGCAAGCAGTTTGTGGAGCTGCACGGGGGGCGCATCTGGGCCGAGAGCAGCGAGGGCGAGGGCAGCACGTTCAGCTTTGCCATCCCCTTGCCCGGTACGACGGTGGTAGCC